>JACRKB010000200.1 GCA_016235545.1 Verrucomicrobiota bacterium
ACGAGGATGGCGAGCGTGGGCGTCTGCACGCGTCCGACGGTCGTGAGGTTGAAGCCGCCGGTCTTGTTGTTGAAGGCGGTCATCGCCCGCGTGCCGTTGATGCCGATGAGCCAGTCGGCCTCGGCGCGGCTCTCGGCGGCGTCGGCGAGCGGACGCATGGAGGCATCCGTGCGGAGCTGCGCGAAGCCGTCACGAATCGCCCCGGCGGTCATGGACTGGAGCCAGAGCCGCTGGATGGGCTGTTTGGCCTTCGTGTAGTCCGTGATGCGGCGGAAGATAAGCTCGCCCTCGCGCCCGGCGTCGCAGGCGTTGATGACGGCGTCCACATCCTTCCGCTTGAGGAGGCGCTGGAGGACTTTCAGGCGGTCGGCGGACTTCTCGATGGGCCGCAGGCCGAACTGCGGCGGGATGTGCGGCAGGTGTTTGAACGTCCACTTGCCCTTCTTCACGTCGTGTTCCTCCGGCACGGTGAGTTCGAGGAGGTGGCCGACGGCAGACGAGACGATGTGCGACTGGCTCTCGTAGAACTCGCCGGACTTGTCCTTGGTGAAGCCGCCGAGGGCCTTGGCTATGTCGCCTGCGACCGAAGGTTTTTCCGCGATGATAAGTGCTTTGCCCATGCGATAGCGCGGGCTTCTACACGAGCGATGGGAGGAAAGGCAACAGGAGTTTTCGCGGACGTTTCGGTTCTTGCTCTTACTATTACTCCTAATCTTAACCCCGCCCCGCCCGGAATCGGGGGAGGATTAAGCTGAAGCCATGCAGTTGGTTTGAACCACAAAGGCACGAAGAGCACGAAGAAGAGCCGCAGAAGCGTGGCCGTTCAACAAATCGAGCCGCACCGTTTGGTGCGCCTTCACCACCTTTGCCAAACACCGGATTTTCCTGCCTGGCCTTCGTGTTCTTTGTGCCTTTGTGGTTTCAAGGGAATCGTTCCGGTTAAGATCAAGATGACGATTTAGATTAGGAGCGGGAAGAGCGGCGAAGGTGCATCCACGCTTGCCCCCGCAGGCGGCGCTTTCCTATTGTCGGACCATGAAACGATTTCTCCTCGCCACCGCGCTTGGCGCGCTGCTCGCACTGCCCGGTGGCACGCCCGCTCAAAACCTCGTCGGCGATGCCGTGCGGCAGGAATTGGAGGACCGTCTGCGCCGCGCCGAGCGCGACATCGAGGCGGTGAAGGAGGCCAACGACTCGCTGCGCAAGAAACTTTCCTCGCTCGACACAGTCGTCACCGAGGTCACCCGGGCTGCGGTCGAGCGCGCGAACTCAAACAACAACCTCCTCAAGCTCACCGCCACCAAGGATGAGCTGGTGCAGTTGGAGCGTGCGCTCAAGGACAGCGAGCAGCGCCGCGAGGCCGACAAGAAGTGGTTTGTGGAGCAGCTCAAGGAACTCGGCAAGGCGATGGGATCCGCCCCGAGCGCCCCGCCCCATTCCACTCCGACCGCTCCGACCAAATCCAGCAAGACCAAGCCCGCCACGTCGGACGAAAAGTCCCGCCCTCATCCGCCCGGAGTCTCCGACACGGGCGTCTATCACCTCGTCGAAAAGAACCAGACCGCGCTGGAAATCCTCAAGGCCTACAACGACGACCAGAAAGCCAAGGGCCGCGCCGGCAAGCTCACCCTCAAGCAGCTCGAAGCCGCCAACCCCGGCGCGAATATGGACAAGCTCCGCTCCGGCCAAAAGCTCTTCATCCCCATCCCCGAGAAGTGAGCCTCCAGCCCGCAGTTCAACCACCGATGGACACGGATGAATGCCTTTATAAGGAAGGCAGGAGAGCAGGAAGCAACTCAGCAGCTTCCTCGTTCCACCCTTCCTGCCCTCCTGCCCTCCTTATAATTCCCCTCCTCCTGCCACCGTGTTTAGCGGCGGGCCTCCTTGGCTTCTCCGGTTCAACTGCCGCCTTCCGGAGGGTCCTCGCATGAAGTTCGTGCGCCGCGCCCATCTGTTTCTCGGCTGCTTCTTCACGCCGCTGCTGCTCTTCTACATCCTCACCGGCTGGTATCAGACCGTGAATCCAAACCGCCTGAAGCACCCGAGCGAGGCCGAGACATTCCTGCAAAAATTCCGCGTTGTGCACTCGGATCAGATCTATCCCGCCGGGGAGGAATTCGAGAAGCCCTCCTCACCCAGGCTTTTCAAGGCGTTCGTGGTGGTGATGGCCGTCGCCGCGACGATCACCATCGCGCTGGGCCTGGTGCTCTCCTTCAAGATGCTGCGGCCTGTCTGGCCCGTCTGGCTCTGCCTGGCGCTGGGCATCCTGCTGCCCATGCTTCTGCTCTGGCTGGGGCAGAAAAGGTAGGATTGTGAGGAGTCCGCCTGCTGACAGCGGCGGCTGCACCGCTCAGTTCATGCGGGCGAAGACCACCGTGTTGGCGCCGAGCGGGCTGGAGAGCTTGCCGCCGGCCAGCTTGGCGTCTCCTGTTTTCTCGCCGGCGGGTGTCTGAAGGGTGAACTGGTAGTTGTCCCCCTCTTTTTTCCAACTGCCGGTCACCACATTTTTGACCGGCGCGTTGGTGTCCATTATCGAGAGCCTGAAGCCCACGCCCATCATCGCGCCAAACGGAATGGGGTCGCGCCGGCCTTTCACGAAAATCTTTTCATCCGGCGTGGCGGTGAGCGTGTAGTCGGAGATGGCGTAGCGCATCAGACCAGCGAGCCGGTTGACATCAACGGCGGACGCCTTGGGATTGGCCCGGCGGAAGGCGTTCATCGTCTCGCGCAGGTCCACCTGCCATTTGCCCACGAGCGGCTCTTTCGCAAACACCTCGGATGTGCCGGTCTGGAGGTAGTTCAGCAGGTCGGGGAGATCCACTTCCTTCATCACCCGCCGGATTTCCCCGTGGGCGAAGACCTGCTGGGTGGCCGGGTCCTTGAGGAGGATGGCCACGTTGGTCCGGGCAGGCAGCATCGCGCCGAAGGTGTCATTGGTGAACACGGTCTGCAGCTCGCCCAGTTCCGTGAGGGACATGAAGAGCGGGTATTCCGTCAGCCGCGCCTGCAAGTCCGGGTTGTGGTAAAGCAGGCCCAGCACGTCCGCAGTCTGGAAGAACGCCGGCGACGCCTGGCCCACTCCCGCCGCCACGCGGTCGAACTTCGTGCCGCTCAAGTCGGCGCGCATCTTGTTCACCACCTTCATCCAGACGGGGTTGTCCGTCGGCGACTCGACTTGGGTGGTGAAGTAGCCGACGTGGAAGACATACGCGCAGGCCGCGACAAGATAGAGAGGCGCCGCCATCAGTCCGGTGCTGAGGCCCAGCGCGGCGTCGATGCGCTCCCAGCGCATCCGCACGTCGTCAGGGGCGCGGAACTTGTAGAATCCGCTGACCTTTAGATAGACAGCCACGGCGACGCTGTTGAAGGCCATCATCACGCCGAGGAAGGCCAGCGGCGCGGCCAGCGACCAAACCATGATGGGGTTCTTGACGCCCACCGCGCCCAGAGCCGTGCGCACGAGCGGCGCGAGCGGCCCCGCGGCGAAGAGCGCCACCACGACGCCGAGGAGGGAAATCCCCATGCGGATGCCCCCAATCTGCCGGCCCAAAGCGCCGACGCCGGCGAAGAGCAACACTGCCAGAATCCAAATGGTCATGCGGCGGATTATTGGCGGGGGCATGCAAAACGCACGCAGAAAATTTCAGGTCCTCGCTGCTGCTTCAACCACGTTGGCCCGACGTGCCGGGCGCACCTTGGTTTCATGCTCAAACCCGGAGGGCTTTCGTTGGCACCTGGCTTGAGCCGGGTGTGAGCGGGGAAGTCACGGCGAAAACCGTTTCAACAGTTTGTGCCTGGGAGACGAGTCATTGGTCAGCCGGCAAAAGCCGTTGAAACGGCTTCTGCCTCGCCTCCCCCACCACACCGGGCTGAAGCCCGGTGCCAATGCGAGGGTGCAAGAAACTGAAATGCGGACTCGCAGTCACGGACAGCTAACGCGCCGTGCTTCCGATGCACCACAGGTGCTTGTGCGTGCGAATGAAGACCTCGCCGCTGCTGATGGCGTGGGAGGAGTTGGCCAGCTCGCCGTCGAGCGAGTTCACGCGCACGAGTTCAAACTTCGGGCTGGCCTTGAGGACGATGGTTTCGCTGGACTGGTTGAGGCAGAGGAGGTGGCCGTCCACAAGCAGCATCGAGGACCACGAGTCACCTTTCTTGCCGGTGCCCTTCACGCGCTCCTGCCAGAGGGATGCGCCGGTCTGGAGGTTCAGGCACTCGGCGATGCCCTCGGTGTTGAGGATGTAGGCGTGACCGCCGGAGATGACGCCGGTGCCGAGGCGGTTCTTGGTGCGGACGCTCTGCCAGAGGCGGTGAGTGGCGGTCACATCGCCGCTGCCACCGGTCTTCACGGCCAGGCTGGTGCCGAAGAAGCCGCCCATCGCCACCAGCACGCCCTCGCCGGAGACGGGCGAGGAATAGACAAGCTCGTTCAGTCCGTCGCAGTGCCAGAGCGCGCGGCCCGTGCGCGGATCGAAGGCGCGGGTCATTTGCGGAAAGGTCTGGATAAGCTCGTCGCGCTGACCAGCGCGCACGATGACGGGCGTTGCGAAAGTGCCGGTCATCCCGCCGCGGTCGTTGCCCTTGAAGCCGTCCGTGCGCGGACGCGGCTCGTGCGCCGGCTCCGCAAACTCCCAGAGCGTCCTGCCAGTTTTTTTGTCCAGGCCAAGAAGCCGCGCGTTCGCGCCGGGGCCGAAGTAGAGGACGCTCACGTCGCCGTGAATCAGCGGCGACGCCGCGTAGGACCACTCGTGCGCGTGCAGACCGAGGTCGCGCCGCCAGAGTTCCTTGCCGTTCATGTCCCAGCAGAACAGCCCCGCCGAGCCGAAGAAAGCGATGACGCGCTCACCGTCCGTCACCGGCGACGCGGCGCAATGCGGGTTCCGTCCATAGCGCTGCTCCTGCCGGGTCCAGGTCGTGCCCCGCTGCCAGAGCAGCTTGCCGTCGCGGCGGTCGTAGCACATCACCGTGCGCCCGCCCGCCTTCTCGAAGGACTGGGTGAGGAAAAGTTTGTCGCCCCAGACGACGGGCGAGGAATCGCCGGCCTCGGGCAGTTCGATTTTCCAACGCACGCTCTCCGTGGCGCTCCATTGGAGCGGGACGTTCTTTTCCGGCGAGGAGCCATCGCCATTCGGCCCGCGCCACGCTGGCCAGTTCGCGGCGGAGAGTGGGGTGGCGCAAGCGGCGAGCAGCAGAGAGAGCGAAGCTGTGCGGAGGAGTTGCATGGGCGGAGTATATTTGCGAGCTGGGCGGAGCCAAGTGGGGAATCGCGCCGTGGGACCAAGCAGCATTCGGTGTTCAGTATTCAGTCCCGAACCTTCGCAGGCAGAAAGTTCCACTGAACCGGAACCATGCAGTCGAGCCACGGATGGAACACGGATGAAACACGGAACAGCAGGCGGCTGTCTTGACGATGCCTGCCGGGTTCGCCAACACCGTTTGGTGTGCGTGTTCGTCTCCTTGCAAGGTTGCCTTTTCCTCGTCCCCGTCCGTGTTTCGTCTGTGTTCCATCCGTGGCTAAAGAATCGTTTCGGCTGAACTCTGGACACCGAATCCCGCTCCCTTGCCTTTTGAAGCCCTTTCCCCAATCGTCCGCGCACCTGATGCCGAGCCTTGCGGAAAAGATTCAAGCCAGCGCCGACAAGCGTCTCACGCTCCCGGCGGGCAGCCTGCCCGCGCGCGAACTGCCGCGCTTCAAGCAGTTCCTCAAGGTCGAGTCGGCGCGCCTCAAGATGCTGCATCGCGCCGGCGGCGGCGGACGCGAGGTGTGCCACGCCCGCGCCGTGGTCCTCGACGCGCTGCACCGGCACATCCTCGACGCGCTGGTCAACACGCTCCCCGGCGACACGCGCCGGAGCCTGCCGCGCTACGCGCTCATCGCCATCGGCGGCTATGGACGCGCCGAGCTGAACCCGCACAGTGACATTGACATTCTCCTGCTGCACAGCGGTGACACTGCGGCTGCGGCGCGCGGGCGCGTGCACCCCTTCATCAAGCTGCTGACCGAGCCGGGCGGCCTGCTCTACACGCTCTTCGACCTCGGCCTGAAGGTCGGCTACTCCGTCCGCACGATGGATGACTGCGTGACGGCGGCCAACGAGAACATCCAGTCGAAGACCTCGCTCATCGAGGCGCGGCTGCTCTGCGGCGACGAGGCGCTCTTCCGCGAGATGCAGTCGGTGGTGCTCGCCCGCTGCGTGCGCGGGCACGAGCCGACTTACATCGCGGCACGCCTCACAGACCAGGAGGCGCGCCGCCAGAAATACGGCAACTCCGTGCTGATGCAGGAGCCGAACATCAAGAACGGCTGCGGCGGCCTGCGCGATTATCAAAACCTCCTGTGGATGGCGTTCTTCACCAAGGACCGCCCGCGGAGCCTCGCCGACTTGCAGGCGAAGGAATTCATCAGCGACGCCGAACGCCGGCAGCTCGACGCGGCCTACGACTTCCTGCTGCGCGCGCGCAACGAGCTGCACTACCACACCAACCGCGCGGGCGACGTGCTCACCAAGAGCGTGCAGCCCTCCATCGCCCACAGCCTGGGCTACTCCGACCGCTCGCCCAGCCGCAGGCTCGAGCAGTTCATGCGCGATTACTACCTGCACGCGCGCAACATTGACCTCATCACCCGCACCGTGGAGCGCCGCCTCGCGCTGCTGCCCAAGCCCGCGCGGATGCCCTTCCTCTCGAAGCTCCTGCCACGCCGCCGCAAGCAGCCCGACCCCGAGGTGGACGGCTTCCGCCTCGTGGAGGGCGAGCTGCTGCACCAGTCCCCGCGCGTCTTCCGCGACGACCCCTGCCGGCTCATGCGCGTGTTCCTCTACGCCCAGCAGCGCGGCGCGAGGCTGCACCCCGACACCGCGCAACTTCTCCGCAACGAGCTGCGGCTGGTGGACTCCGCCTTCCTCAAGAACGACCACGTCCACGAAAGCTTCCGCGAGATTCTCAACCAGCGCGGCAACGTGGCGCCTGCGCTGCGAGCCATGCACGAGGTGGATTTTCTCGGCAAATACCTTCCCGAGTTCGGCAGGCTCACCTGCCTCGTCCAGCACGAGTTCTTCCACCTCTACACCGCCGACGAGCACACGCTGATGTGCATCCAGCGGCTCGACGACATCTGGGGCGGCCGCGTCCCCAACGCCGCGCCCTACCAGGAAGTTTTCCAAAAAGTGGAGCGGCCCTACGTCCTCTACCTCGCCCTCCTGCTCCACGACGCAGGCAAGGCCCTGCACAGCGGCCGGCACGAGCTGGACAGCGCGAAGCTGGCGGGCCACGTCGCGCACCGCCTGCGGCTGGACGGCTCGACCACCCACATCCTGCGCCTGCTGGTGGAGCACCACCTGGCGATGGTTCAAATCTCCCAGCGCCGCGACCTCGACGACCCCGCAGTGGTCCGCCACTTCGCCGCGCTCGTGCAATCCCCGGAGAACCTCAACAAGCTCACGCTCCACACCCTCGCGGACTCGCTGGGCACCAGCGACAAGCTCTGGAACGGCTTCAAGGACGCGCTGCTCTGGACGCTCCACCGCAAGACTTTCGCCGAGCTGACCGGCGCGACCATCTTCATCCGCGCCGAGGAGAAGCAGCGCGAGCTGCTCTTCCACGAGGTCGTGCGCCTGCTGCCTCGCGAGGTGCAGCTCGGCGAGGCGCAGGCCCACTTCGGCACGCTGCCGCCGCGCTATTTCCTCATCCACACAGCCCTGGAAATCATC
Organism: Verrucomicrobiota bacterium; assembly: GCA_016235545.1. Lineage (GTDB taxonomy): Bacteria > Verrucomicrobiota > Verrucomicrobiia > Limisphaerales > SXTU01 > SXTU01. Next base: position 7,710 of record JACRKB010000200.1, read on the forward strand.
GCCGACCTCAGGCTGACGAACCGCTTCATGCAGAGCCTTCTCAGCAACGATCCCGAGGTGTCGCTTGCGCCCGCCATCGAGTGGAGGGACGAGCCGGACCGCGGCTGCTCGCGCGTGACGGTCTGCACCTGGGACCGGGCCGGCCTCTTCAGCAAGCTCGCCGGCTCCTTCACCAGCGCCGGCCTGAACATCCTCACCGCGCAGATTTTCACCCGCGCCGACCGCGTCGTGCTGGACACATTCGACGTGACCAGCGCGCGCACCGGAGTCCTCGCCACCAAGGAGGAGAAGGAGAGGTTCGACCAGTTGCTGTCGAAATCGCTCGTCGGCCAGGTGGACTTCGACCCGCTCATCGCGAAGCAAAAAGTGGCGAACCCGCTTTATCAGTCGCTCGAAGGTGAGCGCATCGCGACGGAGATCGCCTTCGACAATGTGACCTCCGAGCGCTGCACGGTGATTGATGTGCAGACTGAGGACCGCGTCGGCCTGCTCCACACCCTGTCACAGACGTTGAGCGAGCTTGGGCTCGACATCTCGGTGGCGAAAATCAGCACCGAGAAGGGCGCGGCCACGGACAGCTTCTACGTGAGCGAGCAGAGCGGCGAAAAAATCCTCCTCCCCCACCGCCAGCACACCATAGAGGCCCGACTCCGCACCGCGCTGCTGAACTTCGACCATCGCGCCAAGCACCCGTGAGAGGGACGCGGCGCTCAGAGCACCTTCACCACAATCGCCGTCACGTCGTCCTCTTGCTCGGTGCCCTTGCAGAACTCGCGCACCGCGAGGTAGAGCGCATCCACGATTTGCGCGGCGCTCCTGTCACGGTTGGCTCGCAACACGTCCAGCATCCGGTCTGTGCCGAACATTTCCTCGCCCGGCCCCATCGCCTCCTCGATGCCGTCGGTGAGCAGCAAAGCGACCTCGCCCGGCTGCAGTGTGATGGGCGGTGCGTCGCGGTATTCCGTGTTGGGCCGCATCCCGAGCGGGACCCCGGTGCGGCGGAGTTCCATCCGCACGCTGCCGTCGGGCGCGAGCAGGTAGCCGGGCGGATGACCGGCACTGACGTAGGTGAGCTGGCGCGTCGCCGCGTCCAGCCGGCCGAGAAACAAAGTCACGAAACGCTCAGAGCCGATGTCCTCGGCCAGCGCGATGTTCGTGCGCGTGAGCACCTCGCCCGCATCGGCGCGGTTCAGACCGGCGATGCGCACGTAGGCGCGCGTCTCGGCCATGAGCAGCGCGGGGCCGATGCCGTGCCCGGTCACATCGCCGACGACAAGTCCGAGTCCGCCTTCCGCCATCGGGATGAAGTCGAAATAATCACCGCCCGCCGCCGCCGCCGGGAACGACGCGCCCGCGATGTCGAAGCCGGGCAGGTTCGGCGGGGCTTTCGGGAACAAGTGCTGCTGAATCTCCCGCGCGACGCGGAACTGCTCGGCGTGCTCCAGCAATTCGCGGCGGTTGCGCTCGCGCTCAGTGATGTCGCGGATGAACGCGACGAACAGGCGCTGGCCGCCCAGCTCGATGTCGTTGAACGCGAGTTCGAGCAGGACTTCGGAGCCGTCCTTCTTCAGGCCGGCGGTTTCGAGCGTGCGGCGCTGCGCGGTGGTGACGATGTGGCCCTGCTTCTGAAACGTGGTGTCCGAGGTTGCACGAAGCTTTTCCGGCAGCAGCATCGCGAAGTTTTTCCCGACCAGCTCCGTGGGCGCGTAGCCGAAGATGCCCTGCACCGCCGGGTTCGCGAAGAGGATGTCGCTCTTCGTGTCCATCAGCAGGATGGCGTCGGTGGCGGTCTCCCAGAGGAGGCGGTAGCGCTGCTCGCTCTCTCGGACCTCGTGCTCGGCCTTGGCGCGGGCCTTGCGGACGGCGGCGTCCCGCAGCTCGCGCTCCACGGCGGGGACGAGCCGCGCGAGATTTCCCTTCATCAGGTAGTCGTTTGCGCCGGACTTCATCGCGGCCACCGCGATGTCCTCGCCGATGCCGCCGGAGACGATGATGAAAGGGATGTCGAGCTTCGTGGCCTGAAGGAGCTGGAGCGCGAGAGTGGCGTTGAAGCCGGGAAGATTGTAGTCAGAGAGGACGAGGTCCCACTCCTTGTTCGTGAGCGCGGCGGCCATGTCGTCGGCGGTCTGGACGCGCTCGTAGGTCGTGACGTAGCCGCCGCGGTCCAGCAGGTGAACCAGCATCTTGGCGTCGAACGCAGAATCCTCGACCACGAGGACGCGCAAGGGCTGTTTCATGGCACGAGCGTAGGGGAAACTCAGCCGCCTAACAACTCCCGCGCTTTGGCGGCGATGTCGGCTTCGCGCATCAGCGACTCGCCGACGAGGATGGCGCGCGCTCCGGCGCGCTTGAGGCGCTGCACGTCGGCGCGCGTGTGAATGCCGCTCTCGGCCACAAGCAGCGCGGCGTGGTTCGTGCCGGGGCCGGAGAAGAGCCGCGTGGCGATGCGCTCGGTGGTGGCCATGTCCACGGTGAAGGACTTCAGGTCGCGGTTGTTCACGCCAATGAGCGTCGCACCGGCGGCGAGGGCGCGCCCCAACTCGGCTTCGTCATGCACCTCCACCAGCGCGGCCAGGCCGGCCTCGGTGGCGAGTTGGTGGAACTCGCGGAGCTGGCGGTCATCGAGAATCGCGACGATGAGCAGGATGGCGTCCGCGCCCCACTGGACGGCCTCGCGGATTTGACGGGCATCAATGATGAAGTCCTTGCGCAGCAGCGGCAGGTCCACGGCGGCGCGGATGGCGGCGAGGTAGTCGAGCGAGCCTTGGAAAAACTTCTCGTCTGTCAGCACGGAGAGGCAGCTCGCTCCAGCAGCCTGATACTCCAACGCAATCTTCACCGGGTCGAAGTCCGCGCGGATGATGCCCTTGGACGGCGAGGCCTTCTTCACCTCGGCGATGAGCGCCACATCGCCGCGCCGGGGCTTGCGCAAAGCGCCGAAGAAGTCACGCAGCCCGCGCTGCCGCAGGGCCGCACGCAACTCGGCGGCAGTCACCGGCTCGGTGGGGAGCCTGGCGATTTCCAGCCGCTTCTGGGCGACGATGGTGGAGAGGATGGACAAAGGGATTAGTACTTAGTGCTTAGTGATTAGTAGCCAGTGGAAGCAGCTCATGCCAAGCGCGGACTAATTACTAAGCACTAATTACTTCCTACTCTTCTTCATCCTGCACGCCCTGCATCCGCTTCGCCGGGCAGCCGGCGCGGAGCCAGGCGTTCACGTAGTCGTCCAGCGCGCCGTCCATCACAGCCTGCACGTTGCTGGTCTGCACGCCGGTGCGGAGGTCCTTCACCATGCGGTAGGGCTGGAAGACGTAACTGCGAATCTGCTGGCCGAAACCAATCGCGCCCTTCTCGCCGTAGAAGCGTTCCATCTCGGACTTCTGCTGGTCCTCGCGAAGCGCATAAAGCTTGGCCAGCAGCATCTTCATGCAAGTCGCGCGGTTCTGGTGCTGCGAGCGCTGGCCTTGCGACGCAACGATGATGCCGGTGGGCACGTGCGTAATGCGGACGGCGGTCTCGACCTTGTTCACGTTCTGCCCGCCCTTGCCGCCGGAGCGGAAAGTGTCGGTCTTCAGGTCAATCGGGTTGATGACGATGTCGCCCGCCTCCTCAATCTCCGCGATGACATCCACGCTGGCGAAGCTGGTGTGCCGGCGGCCGTTCGAATCGAAGGGCGAGATGCGCACGAGGCGATGCACGCCGCGCTCGGCCTTGACGAACCCGTAGGCGTTCTCGCCCTCGATGGTCATGGTCGCACTCTTCACGCCAGCGACTTCGCCTTGGAGAATGTCGGTGACTTCCATCTTCCAGCCGCGCAGCTCGGCCCAGCGTTGATACATTCGCAGGAGCATGTTGGCCCAGTCCTGCGCCTCGGTGCCGCCCGCGCCGGCGTTGATGGTGAGGATGCAGCCGTTTTTGTCGTGCGGGCCTTTGAGGAGGAAGCTCAGTTCCAGCGCGTCGAGGTCCTTGACGAACTTGTCGAGGTCGCGCGTCAGGTCGCGGAGGACGGCGGGCTGGGCTTCGACAGGCTCGGCCTCGCCCAGCTCGACCATCATGCGGAAGTCGTCGAGTTGCTTCTCGGCGGCGAGGAGAGGGTCCAGCTTCTTGCGGAGGGAGTTTGCCTCATCAATCGCCTTCTGCGCCTGCTCGCGATTGTTCCAGAAAGACTCCTGCGCCATCACGGAGTCCAGTTCCGCCAACCGTTTCTGCGTGCCGGGCAAGTCAAAGAAACCTCCGCAACTGAGCGAGCTTCTCGGCGGTGGCGGCCAACTGGACTTTCACAAGGTCGAACATCGGACGGCAGCGTAGTGGGAAAGTGGGAGGGTGGGAAAGTGGGAAAGTGACTTCGGAGTTAGGGTGTGCGCAGGTGAACCCGGGAGCCACGCGGGTTTGGGTCCCGCCGCTCGAATTGGACTTTTTCCGACCGAAAGCTGTGTCAGGGAAGGCCGAGAGGCGGAACCCGAAAGCACGACGCAGGCTGAACAGGCCGGCCGCAACAATACTAATCACTTTCCCCACCCTCCCCACCGCGCCTACATTCCACCCATGCCGGAGACGCCCGCTGCCATTCCGAACACCCTCGCCGCCGTGCGGGACCACACACGCGTTCACAAGGACTCCACCTACGTCTATCCCGTCATCTCGCGGCGCAGCGGCGGCCTCTCCATCGGCATCAACCTGAACCCAGACAAGCACTGCAACTTCGACTGCGTGTATTGCGAGGTGGACCGCAAGACGCCGGGCAAAACCTCCGTCGTGGACCTCGCCCAGCTCCGCGAGGAACTCACCGCCCTGATTCACTTCGCCCGCGACGGTGGCCTCGCCCGCGAGCCGAAGTTCAACGAAGTCCCGCCCGCCCTCACGCAAACGCCGCGCGACATCGCCTTCAGCGGCGACGGCGAGCCGACCATGCTGCACAACTTCGACGAGTGCGTGCGCGTCGCTGCCGAGGTGAAGCGCGCCGAGGGCCTCGACGCCACCAAGCTCGTCCTCATCACCGACGCCGCCGGCCTCGACACCGGCAGCGTGAAGCGCGGCCTCGAAATCATGGACGTCAACGACGGCGAGGTCTGGGCCAAGCTCGACGCCGGCACCGAGGGCTACTACAAGCTCGTCAACCGCACCACCGTCCGCCTCGACCGCATCCTGCACAACCTCCTCGTCACCGCGCGGGCGCGGCCCATCATCATCCAGAGCCTCTTCCTGCGGATGCACGGCCAGCCGATGCCGCCGGAGGAACTGGCCGAGTATTGTTTCCGCCTGGAGGAACTCGTCCACGACGGCGCGCAAATCCGGGAAGTCCACCTCTACACCATCGCCCGCCCCACGCCCGAGCCCTTCTGCGGCAAGCTGACCAAGGCCGAACTCGAAGCCATGGCCGCCACCGTGCGCGCGAAGACGGGGCTGAAGGTGGTGACGTTTGATTGAACAACACCATGCACCGCCTTCTCGTCACCTCTGAGTTGCTCTTTGGATGGCCGCACCCAAAAGGCATCCAGTGTATCGGGGAAGGTGAGGTCCCATTCGGCAG
>JACRKB010000195.1 GCA_016235545.1 Verrucomicrobiota bacterium
ACCCGCCAGCGCCATGGACCACAGGATGCCGTTGATGATGCCATAACGGTCGTGCGGGTAATGCGGGCGCTCGGTGAGGCCCAGCATCGGCACGAGCAGGCCGAGATGCGCGAGCCAGAGCGCGGCGGCTGCGGGCCAGACGCGGCGCTTCGCAAAGAGCACGGCGCTCACCGCCAGCACGCACAGCGCGCTGAGTAGAAACGGCGCTTCGTTGAACCGGCTCTCCATCAGCACGGGATAAACCGGGCAGAGGTCCAGCGGCAGCAGCGGCTTCCACGCGTAGTAGGCCCACAGGTAGAACGCCTGCATCGCGCGCGCAAACGCAGGGAAGTTTTCGAGCGTCACCGGCTTGTCCCAACTGCCCGTTACGTGGAAGCGGCCATAGATGGTGCCGGCGACGAGCAGGAGCGAAAGGGCGAGGAAGGGAACCTTTTCTACCAGGATGCGGCGCGCATGGCCCGCCGCACCGAATCGTCGTAGCGGGAAGAAATCCAACGCCACCAGCACGGCGACGAAGCCGAGCACGATGGGATACGACAGCACCGCCAGCGCGAACGCGGCGACGGACAGCCAGTAATCCCACTTCCCGGCTGAGGGCGAATGCACACGCAGGTAGAACAGCGTGGCCACCAATAGGAACAGCAGCGACAGCCCGTAAGGTAGTCCCGTGACCCACGCCACCGGTTCCACGCGCAGCGGATGCACGGCCCAGAGCAGCGCGCCGAGGGCGGCGCAGGCGTCAGCCATCGCGCCGGTAGGGTGAGACTCTGTCGAACCCCATTTGCCGACGGAGGAGGCGCGAGCGGAGCGAGCGTCTCGGTTTCTGTCACCGGCCGAGATGCTCGCTGCGCTCGCCTCGCTGCGCTCGAGATGGGGCTCGACGGAGTCTCGCCCTACCGGGCTGGCGGTCAGTTGCAGCAGGCGGCGCAGCAGGAAGAAAAGCAGCACCGCGTTCGCGCAGTGCAGGAGGACACTGGCAAGGTGGTAGCCAAACGGATTCAGCCCGAAGACCTCATGGACCAGCGCCCACGCCAGCCACGAGAGGGGCTTGTAGCGGATGGCCTGCTCGAAATCCGTGAACATCCAGCGGAGGTTCTCCGCCGTCAGGCCCTGCACGCGCGGGTTTTCGAAGACGTTGATGTCGTCGTCCCAGCGCAGGAAGCCCGACTCCAGCGTGCGGAAGAAGACGCCGAAGACCACCGCGATGAGCGCGAGCACGATGGCCGTGGTGCGGTGGTGCGGGCGCATTGGGGTCAGGGCGGGGGAGGATTACGATTAAGATTAGGATTAAGAGTAAGAGGGAAACCGCGGCTCCGGTTCATACTCTTACTCTTAATCCTAATCTTAATCCTGCTCCTCATCGTTCACTCCCACTCCCACGCGTCCGCCGGCGTGAACTGCCCCGTGTTCAGCAGGAACTTCACGCCGAAGGCCGCCTCGTTGACGGAGCCAAGCGTGAGGCGTCCGCGCTCAATCGTGAGCGTCGGCCAGCCGGCGGGGCTGGGATGGTAGAGGTCGTGGTGCGCGCCCAAGACCTGCTGCTGCACCTCCCAGGGAAACTGCGAGAGGCCCGCGTTGTAGTGATGCCCGTTGCGCTCGACGCTCTTGATGCCGAGCGCGGCGCAGACGGCGAGGTCTTGCAGCAACGCCACCGGGCCGACGTTGCACAGATCCTCGCCGCTCATCAGGAACGGGCGCGCGGGAGATTTCTGCTGCCGATGCGCAAGCAGGCAGCGGTTGGCGACGCCCTTGATGACGCCCTTGCAGTTCTTGTGGCTCGTGCCGTCGTAGCCGAGCGCCAGCGCGGTGGGCAGGCTGTCCAGCTCGCCGTCCGACTCATCAATGATGAAGGGCGGGCGGTCCGGCCAGTCCGCAAGTGCGGCCGCGGCGTCCTTGTTCAGCGCGACCGTGCGATGCAGCGGTTGCTCGACAAACAGCAGCTTCGTGAGAAACGGTTTCAGCGACTCGTCCGCGCGCAAGGTTTCCCAGAACTGCCGGAACTCAGCGAACGACTTGAACTGCTCGTTGCCGTCCAGAGTGAACGCGAAGTTCTCCCCGCACTCCACCTGCAAGACGCGCGCAATTTGTCGCAGCCGCTCCGAATCGCGCACGAGGTCGCCGTTGACCTTGAGCTTGAAGTGCCGCAGGCCATACACGCGGATGTTCGAGACAAGCGATTGCGGCAGGCCATCGGTCAAGTGCTCGCCGCGCGCGATGTCCGCGTCCGTCAGCGGGTCGCTGAGGCCGACGGTGTGGCGCACGATGATTTCGTTGTGCGGCTTGGCCGGCAGCCAGGCTGCGAGGGAAAAGCCCTCCAGCTCCGAGCGCAGCTCGCCGAGCCGGATGCCGAAGTCATTGTCGAGCAGCGCGCGGTGAAAGGGCTTGGCGATGGCGCGGCAGAAGGCATCCATCACCGCGCGTTCCACCAGCGAAGTGCCGAAGTGCGCCAGCAACGGCGGCTTGTTCTCCGCCACCGCCCACGCGGCCTGCGAATCGTGCAGGTGCAGCCACAGATCAAAGACACTCGGCGCGTTCAACCCCTCCGCCGTCTCCACAGCCGTCTCGATCACGTCCAGCATCTCGTGGATTTCATCAAGCACCTCGCGCGCGGGATCCTTCGTGAACCACTTCGGCGGCAGCAGGTCCGCCGCCACGCCCAGCGACGTGCGGCCGTCCACCTCCAGCGCCACGCGCACGAACGCCATCGGCATGTGCGTCATCGTCGCGATGCCATATTTGAACGGCATTCGCGTGTGCAGATTGTGCAGATGCACGTCACCTTCGCAGACACGGATGTTCACGGGCGGAGTGTAGCGAGGCGAGGCGCGGAGGGTGAAGGCAGAATTCAGAAGTGAGGAGGCAGAAGTCAGGAGTCAGAATGGGGAAGGCGCGCGTCCGGTGCTTCTGTCTCCTGACTCCTGCCTTCTGTCTCCTGATACCATTTCGGAATCAGATTCAGTGGAATGGCGAGGAAGCGCGACGCGCTCCGGCTCCCTCTCCCTTCCTCGGAGGAGGGGAGAGGGTTGGGGTGAGGGGTTGCGTGCGTCGGCGTTGGCGACCCCCACCCCTCATCCGGCCTGCGGCCACCTTCTCCCCTCCTCCGAGAAAGGGAGAAGGCGCGCGCCGTGGCGTCCTGTTTGCATTCTACCGACGGCATTGGGAACTTGCATGACTCCTGACTCCTGACTTCTGTCTCCTGATGTCTGCCTCCGCCCGAATTTCCTCCCCGCCCGCCCGGTCCAAGCCTGCCGACAGTCAAAACAACTCCCCATGAAACAAACCTTCCTCCTCACCGCGCTCCTCCTCGCCACCCAACTCTGCCCCGTCTCCGCCGCCGACCTGCGCATCGGCATGATCGGGCTGGACACTTCCCACGTCCCCGCCTTCACCGACATCCTCAACAACCCCACGAACAAAGCCCACGTGCCCGGCGCGAAAGTCGTGGCGGCTTACAAGGGCGGCAGCCCGGACATCGAGTCCAGCGCGTCGCGCGTGGAGGGCTACACCAAGACCTTGGTCGAGAAATACGGCGTCAAAATCTACGACTCCATTGACGAGATGGTCAAACAGGTGGACGCCGTGTTCATCGAGAGCGTGGACGGACGCCCGCACCTCGCCCAGGCCATCCCCGTCATCAAGGCCGGCAAGCCCCTCTTCATTGACAAGCCCATGGCCGGCTCCCTGAAGGACGCGCTCGAAATCTTCCGCCTCGCCAAGGCCGCCAAGGTCCCCGTCTGGAGCTCATCCTCCCTGCGCTACGGCAAAGCCGCGCAAGCCGTCCGTGCCGGCTCCATCGGCACGGTCTCCTACGCCGAGACCACCAGCCCCGCGAGCCTGGAACCACATCACCCCGACCTCTTTTGGTATGGCGTCCACGGCTGCGAGACACTCTTCACCGTCATGGGCACGGGCTGCGAGAGCGTGAAGCGCGGCACCACAGCCGATGGGAAGATCGAAGTCACCGGCAAGTGGAAGGGCGGGCGCACCGGCATCTTCCGCGAGGCCAAGGGCTACACCGGCGTGGCCAGGGGCGACAAAGGCGAGACCCCCATCGGCGCTTACGATGGCTACGCCCCGCTCGTGGTTGAGGCCATCAAGGCGTTCCAGACAGGTGTCGTGCCCGTGAAACCCGAGGAGACCATTGAGCTCCTCGCCTTCATGGAAGCCGCCGACGAGAGCAAGCGCCGTGGCGGCGCGGAGGTGACTCTCGCTGAAGTTCTCAAGAAGGCTGGCGCGAAGTAGGCCGAGCACGTTTAGCGCGGCAGGCTGCGGATCCGGGCAATCGCGTTTGTGGCTGCGCTGCGGACGAAGTAGTGCGGGTCGCTTTGCAAGCGTTCCAGCAGCGGGAGGGCGACTGCGGCTGGCTCCCCGAGTTTGGCTATCGTTGAAACCATGCGTGCACGCACGCGTTCCGAGGGTTCGGCTTCAACAACCCGTAAGAGCGCGGCCACCGCCTTGGGCATTCCGACGCCGACAGTTCCCAGAAGGTCAGTCGCGCTCCAGCGGGCGGCTTCACGGGGAGCGGTAAGAGCCGCCATGATGTATGGCAGAAAAAGACTGGCATCCCCGGCGCGCAGTGCGGCGTATGCCAGATGAGCTCGCACGGCAGCATCGGGCTCCGTGGGGTGCAGTTCGGTGAGCCGGGCGGCCACGCTAACCGTCCCGAGTTCGCCCAACATGTGGGCGGCGCCGGCACGCAGAGGTGGGAGGGAGTTTGTCAGCGCTGCGACGATTGCTGGTTCGATCAACGGCGTGCGTGTGCACAATAACAAGAGCGATTCAGCGGCACTCCAGTTGAACACAGAAGGCAGCCGGATGTCGTCACCAATCACGGCAGACGAATCGTCGGTGGGATCCGTGTATGCGAGAGCGACAATGAGCGCAGGCAGGGCGAGGTCGAAGTGAGCTGTGATGTTTCCCAAGTCCATGATGGCTCGCGTCGCGACGTAATAATCGGTGTCAGCGCAGCCACGCGACAGCGCCATCACGGCCGTTCGCTCACTCTTGCCGTGCCCTCCTAACAAACCCAAGGCGACAGACCGCACAGTCGCGCTCTTGGCAGTGGATTGCCGCACCAGCTCTGGCAGAGTTGCCCGGACGCCTTGTGACCAATCAACGCCGTCCACCTGGGAGCTTGACCAGTCCAGCACACCCGGGATGCCGGCTACTTGCATCATCGCCAGCAGAGGCTCGGGCCGGTGGGAGCCAATTGCACCAAGTGTATGCAACGCCAAGTAGCGGATGGACTCTGTCCCAAGGGCGATGGATGTGAGGCTGCCCGGCACGACACGGTTAGGCACATTCACAAAAACCACGGAGCCTGCCGCTGAGGTCGGTGGTGGAGTCACCCAAATTGTGCAAACGGCAGACACAGCGGCTTCCGCCGATCGCCCCATTTCGCCCAGCAAACCAATCGCCATCAGCGCGTCCACATCTCGCGCGACTGGCGGAGGAAGCTTCGTGCGCCAGGCAGGGTTGAGCTTCTGCCAGAGCAACACATACCAGCGCTCCGCAGGGCTAGAACTGGGATCGAGACGCGTGATGAGAAACGGCACCGCGTTGGTCCCGAAAGAGCGAAAAGCGGCGATCGAGTTACTGTCGCCATTCCGCATTTGCTCGAACCACGCCGAGGCTGTCAGTCCGCGATAGACTGGCTCCGCAGGTTGAACCAGCGCCAGCACTCCCACGGCCACCGCGACTGCGAAGAACAGGCCCACCGCCGTCAACGCCACGCGTTTCATGGCCGGGCGCGGCTACTTCGCCACCACGGGCTGCGGCTGCGCCTTTTCCCACTCGGCTTTGGACACCTTCTTCGCCTGGTGCAGGAAGACGGAGAGGCCTTTCTTGTTCCCTGAGATCACGTCGGGCAGGCCGTCGCCGTTGATGTCGCCGGCGGTGATCTGAGTGCCAACACCGGAGTTGTCATCAATGAGATGGGGGATGAAGTCCACCGTCTTGTCCGCGTTGCGCTGGATTTTGAACCAGTAGAGGACGGCGGGGGCGTTCGGCTCGGCGTCGCCGGCGGGGCCGTGCGCCCAGAAGCGCTTGCCGGTGACGAGGTCTTTCACGCCGTCGCCGTCCATGTCCACGAGTGTCTGCGAGTGGAGCTGGGAGAACTTCACGCCGTAGCGGTTGTGCTCGGGCTTGTTGTTCATGACGAGGTGCTCGCGGAACTTCACCGCGCCGCCTTCGCGCTGGCCTTCATACCAGGCCAGGCCGTAGCCGTGCGCGTCCCAGCTCGTGATGACATCAGCGATGCCGTCGCCGTTCACGTCATGGACGAGCATCTGCCCGCCGCCGCGCAGGCCGGTCGGGGCGAAGGGGACGGCGTGAAATTTCCACTGCGCGCCGGTGCGGTAGTCCTTGGGCTGCTCCCACCAACCCTCGCGGTCGAGAATGTCCGCGCGTCCGTCGCCGTTCACGTCGCCGTAACCGTAGCCGTGCGTGTAGCGGAAATACTTCTTCGCGTCGGTCGGTGAGATGGCCCAGAACTTCGCGGGCTTGGTCGGGTCTTTCCAGTCGAGTTCCGCGAAGCCGAGCTGGCCTCCCGTGTGGACGATCAGCTCGGGCTTGCCGTCGCCGTTCATGTCGCCGAGCTGCGGAGATTCGTTGTCCGTGACGGCGAAGATGACGTGGCGCGGCCAGTGGCCGGCGACGCCCTTGGGGTTTTCATACCAGGCGGTTTCCTTGCCGGGCCACGAATAGACCAGGATGTCCGGCCAGCCGTCGCTGTTGAAGTCGTGGGTGTAGCTGAGGAAGTAGTCGGAGTATCCCTTGGCGGGGTCGTAGGGCTTGGCGGCGGGCGGGGTGTATTCCACGCGCTGCTTGAAATCCGGCCCGAGGAAGATATATGGCCCGGCGACCACGTCCTTCTTCCCGTCCTTGTTGAAGTCCGCGAAGTCCGCGCCCTCGCAGAGGAAGTTCGTCGTCACGAGAATCTTCTGGAACGAGTGCAGCGTGTAGTCGGCGGCGGACGCGGCGCAGGCGAGCGACAGGCCGGTGGCCAGGGCGGAGAGAAGCTTGTTCATGGGCGGCATCATTCGGCAGCAGCCGCGCGCCGGTCAAGCGTCGGCGCGATTTTCTAGTGGAGCCAGACGCGCCGCTTGCGCCAAGCTGCCGCCGTGGAAGTCATCATCCAACCCACACCGGAAGCCGCCGCCGAGTTGCTCGCGCGGCTCATCGCGCACGACCTGCACGCCAACCCGCGCCTCGTGCTCGGCCTCGCCACGGGCCGCACGATGGAGAGCGTCTATGACCGGCTCGCGCGGATGCACCGCGAGGCCGGGCTGAGCTTCGCCGGCACGCGCACCTTCAACCTCGACGAATACGTCGGCCTGCCCGCCAGCGACCCGCACTCGTATCGCCACTACATGCAGGAGCACCTGTTCCGGCATGTGGACGTGGACCTGCGCAACACCCACCTCCCGCACGGCGACGCCCCCGACCTCGACGCCGAGTGCCGCCGCTACGAGGAACTCATCCAGCAGTGCGGCGGCATTGACCTCCAGCTCCTCGGCATCGGGCAGACCGGCCACATCGGCTTCAACGAACCGCTCTCCGCGCTGCATTCCCGCACGCGGGTCAAGGCGCTTTCGCCCGTGACCGTCGCGCAAAACGCCTCGCTCTTCGCCGACCCGAGCAAGATGCCGCGCCGCGCCATCACGATGGGCGTGGGCACCATCCTCGAAGCCCGCCGCGTCGTGCTGCTGGCCACCGGCACGGGCAAGGCGGAAATCATCGCCAAGGCCGTCGAAGGCCCCATCACCTCGATGATTTCCGCGACCGCGCTCCAGATGCACGCGCGCTGCACGGTCATTGTGGACGAAGCCGCCGCCGCGAAGCTGCAAGGCGTGGACTACTACCGCTGGATTTTTGCGAATGAACCCGAGTGGGAGCCGTATCGCAACCCGGTGCAGGCCTGACGTGCGAGTGAGGCGGACACTGTTGTCCGCCATGCTTGAAGTTGGCTTCCGCTGGGATTCGAGAGTTCGTCTTCGAGCGGAAGGCCTTCTTGGCCGCAGGATGGCTTGCCTTTCGCTGCTGATGTTCTTCGCGAGCCACTTGGCCGCCTTTGGCCGGGTAATTCCCGTCAACACCTGTGTCGCCAACCTCACTTCCATCGACGGCGCGGTGCAGCAGTGGGCGTTGGAACGCAAGTTGATGGCGACCAACACTTACTCTTTCGAAAATCCCGAACTGCTCTCGTATCTGAAAGGTTCAACGCTTCCGCGCTGCCCCTCCGGCGGGCGCTACTGGCCGGCGGCGAACATCGCAGGGGAGCCTCGTTGTTCAGTCCACGGCAAGCGCAGCCAGCCAATAGACGCCGAGCGAAAGTTCGAGGAGTTCAAGTGGCGAGGGGAGGCCGGGCGGGCAATGGTGATTTCCCTGTGCGCCTTGATGCTTGCGTTTCTGAGCCGCGAGTTGCAAGGGACTCAATCTCTAGGCTGTAAGGTAGTAGCCGCCCTGAGCATGACAGCGGGAGTTGGCTGGTGCTTAAGGATGGTTTTGATGGATGCCCCGCGCAGCGCCTTTCCACTTATGGCTTTCTCGATTTACGCAGCGAGTGGAACCCTAGTTTTCGCGTCACTGTGTCGAGATTCCCGCATCTGGATTCGTGTGTCTGCGTTGATTGCGGCGACTCTGCTTGGCTTGCTGACCTTGGTCGGTGCTGCTGCCGTGTGGCAGGAACTCAAGTAAGCCGTCCTTGCAGCAGCCGGGCTTGCAGCCTGCTCGCGAGACTGCGACAACAGTCGCGCATGGCTTGCCGCATTTTTCTGCTCCTGGCGTTGCTCGTGCCGCTTGGCCCGCTCCCCGCCGCCGCACCCGCCAAGCCGAACTTCATCGTCATCTTCGTGGACAACTTCGGGAACGGCGACCTGCGGTGCTTCAATCCCGCCACGCCGCATCGCACGCCACACGTGGACCGGCTCGCGGCGGAGGGGACGAAGTTCACCAGCTTCTACGTCGCCAGCGGCGTCTGCACGCCCAGCCGCGCGGCGTTGATGACCGGCTGCTATCCGCGCCGCGTGAACCTCCATGTGAGCGACAAGAACACCGCCGTGCTCCAGCCCGTGTCGCCCAAGGGCCTGAACCCCGAGGAGATGACCATCGCCGAGGCCCTCAAGCCCGCCGGCTACGCCACCGCGTGCATCGGCAAGTGGCACCTCGGCGACCAGCCGCCGTTCCTGCCCACGCGGCAGGGCTTCGACGAGTTCTTCGGCCTCCCTTACAGCGACGACATGACGCGCGACAAGCAGCCGGACAAGTGGCCCGAACTGCCGCTCATGCGCGGCGAGCGGGTCATCGAAGCGCCCGCCAACCGCGACCTGCTCGTGAGGCGTTGCACCGAGGAGGCCGTCGCGTTCATCGAGCGGAACCGCGCGCGCCCGTTCTTCCTCTACCTGCCGCACACGATGCCCGGCTCCACGGCGCATCCGTTTTCAAGCCCGGCCTTTCGCGGCAAGTCGAAGAACGGCGACTACGGCGACAGCGTCGAGGAACTCGACTGGAGCACCGGCGAAATCATCGCCGCGCTGCGCCGGCTCAAGCTCGACACGAACACGCTGGTCGTCTGGACCTCCGACAACGGCGCGGTGCTCCACAACCCACGCCAGGGCAGTTCCGCGCCCTACAAGGGTTTCGGCTACGACACCTCCGAGGGCGCGATGCGGATGCCGTGCGTGATGTGGTGGCCGGGCCGCATCCCAGCGGGCCGCACCTGCGAAGACCTCTGCTCCACGATGGATTTGCTCCCGACCTTCGCCCGCCTCGCCGGCGCGCCGTCGCCTGCGAAGCCGATTGATGGTCAGGACATCCGCCCGTTGCTCTTCGCCGAGCCGGGCGCGAAGTCGCCGTGGGATGCGAAGGGCTTCGGTTATTTCCGCATGGAACAGTTGCAAGCCATCCGTGCCGGTGAGTGGAAACTTTATCTCCCGCTCACCAACAAGTTCATCACGCTCGCGCGCAAGACCGCACCCGCGAAGCTCGAACTCTACGACGTGCGACGCGATACCGGCGAAGAGCGCGAGGTCTCCGCCCAGCATCCCGACGTGGTGAAGCGTCTCCTCAATCTGGCCGACACCATCCGCGCGGAAATCGGCGACATGGACAAGCCCGGCACCGGGCAGCGTCCAGCAGGACGAACGGAAAATCCGAAACCCATCACTAGGCCAGCGCCTTCCGAATAATTTCCCCGCGCACGCCGGTGATGCGCTGCTCCAGCCCTTGGTAGAAATACGTGAGCCGTTCGTGGTCCAGCCCCATGAGGTGCAGGATGGTCGCGTGCAAGTCGGAGACGTGGTGGCGCTCCTCGACGGCCTCGAAGCCCAGTTCGTCCGTCGCACCGATGAACTGGCCGCCCTTCACGCCCGCGCCCGCGAGCCACATGGAGAAGCCGTGCCAGTTGTGGTCGCGGCCCGGCTTGCCGACGCCTTCGCTCGTGGGCGTGCGGCCGAACTCGCCGCCCCACACCAGCAGCGTCTCGTCCCACAGGCCGGTGCGCTTGAGGTCGGCAATGAGCGCGGCGATGGGCTTGTCCGTTTCGCCGGCGTGGAGCGTGTGGTTCTTGATGCAATCGCTGTGACCGTCCCAGGTGTCTTCGAGATGGCCGCCGCCGGAATAGAGCTGCACGAAGCGCACGCCCTTCTCCACGAGCCGGCGCGCGACGAGGCACTTCGACCCGAAGTCGGCGGTGAGCGGTTGGTCGAGGCCGTAAAGTTCGCGCGTCGCTGCGGGTTCATCCTTCAAGTCCACGACGCCCGCCGCGCTGGTTTGCATCTGGTAGGCGAGTTCGTAGGAAAGAATGCGCGCGGCCAGCTCGGACTCCTGCGGGCGTTCGCGGCGATGCTGCTTGTTCAGTTCGGCGAGCAGGTCGAGCGAGCGGCGTTGCGCGCGCGGGCTGACTCCCTCGGGCGTGGCGAGGTCGAGCAGCGGGTTGCCCTTGCTGCGGAAGAGCGTGCCTTGATACGCGGCGGGCATGTAGCCGCCGGTCCAGTTCGACGCGCTGCCAATCGGCCCACCGCGCGGGTCGGTCATCACCACGAAGCTCGGCAGCGCGGCGTTCATCGTGCCCAGGCCGTAGCTCAACCACGCGCCGAGGCTGGGCCGCCCGATGAAGATGCTGCCGGTGTTCATCTGGAGGCAGCCGGACGCGTGCGCCGCCGTGTCCGTGTAGAGCGAGCGCAGCACGCAGATGTCGTCGGCGAATTTCGACGTGTGCGGGAACAGGCTGCTGATGGGCAGGCCGCTGCGTCCGTGCTCCTTGAAATCGAACGGCGTCTGCATCAGGTAGCCGACGGGCCGGCCGTTTGAGCCGACGGCCTTGACCTTGCCGGCGTAGGGCTGGCCGTGATGCTTCGCCAGTTCGGGCTTGGGGTCGAACGTGTCCACCTGGCTGGGCGCGCCGTTCATGAAGAGGAAGATGACGTGCTTGGCCTTGGTCGGAAAATGCGGCGCTCGCGGGGCGAGCGGCGATTGCGCCACCGACGACGCGGCCTGGGCGGAGGCGAAGAAGCCATCGCGCTGAAGCAAGTCCAGCAAGCCTAGCCCCGCGAAGCCCGCGCCGGCCTGCCAGAGGAACTCGCGGCGGGAGCGGCCACACGGAGTGGGATTGGGGCGGAAGATGTGGTGTGGGTTCATCACGAGATGGTGCAATTACGAAGCGCGTCTTGGAGTGCGGCGGGAAGCGAAGCGCCCCGCCGCTTTGGCGTCCCGTGAAGCGGTTTGCCACTCGGACACCACAGTCAACCGTTCCGCTCCGCGGGAAGACAAAGCGCCGTCGCCGCTGCGGTCTGCCGGCGCACTCCAAGACGTGCGCCGACGCACTGGCGTTTTCTCCCGTCCATAGTCACAGTGCGGACACTCGCCATGAAAGATACCCCGTGGCCGCACGCTCCTTCGCACTGCCTTTCCGCAGGCGGGGTCTATTTCGTCACCGCAAGCACCTATCTGCGACAGCACCACTTTCGGGGGCGGGAGCGATTGTCTGTCTTGCATCGCGGACTGCTCACCGTGGCGCGGGACTGCGGCTGGCACCTCGAAGCTTGGGCGGTATTCTCGAACCACTACCACTTCGTGGCCCACTCGCCGCCGACAGGGGCCGAAAACCTTGTCCCCATGCTCGGCCAGTTGCACTCGAAGGCCGCGAAGTGGTTGAACAAACTTGACGCCACGCGTGGACGAAGGGTCTGGTTTAACTATCGGGAAACGCGCCTGACGTTCGAGAAATCCTACCTCGCCCGGCTGAACTACACCCACCAGAACGCGGTGAAGCACGGGTTGGTCCTCATGGCGAACCAGTATCCGTGGTGCTCCGCCGCGTGGTTCGAGCGCACAGCCACGACCGCTCAGGTGAAGACCATCTACCGCTTCAAGACCGACCAACTCCAAGTGCCCGACGACTACGAAGTCGCACCAGAATGGTGAAGCGCGTCTTGGAGTGCGGCGGGAAGCGAAGCGCCCAGCCGCGTTGGCGTCCCGTGAAGCGGTTTGCCACTCGGACACCACAGTCAACCGTTCCGCTCCGCGGGAAGACAAAGCGCCGTCGCCGCTGCGCTCTGCCGGCGCACTCCAAGACGTGCGCCGCGCTCCTTGGCTTGTCATTGGTTTCGTCACGTTCAATCAGGATAAACAAACTCATTCAAGTTCAGCACCACACGGCTCATCTGCGTCAGCGTGGCGTGGGCGGCTTCGTCGGCGGAGACTGATTTGCTGGCGGTGGTTGCCTCGCGCAGTTGGCTGGCGGTTTCTTCGGCGAGGAAGCGTTGCATCGCGGTGAGTTCCTCGGGGTTGGGCGGACGGGCCAGCGCGAGCCGCCACGCGAGCTGGATTTGCGCGGCGGCAGTTGGCCCGGCCTCGCGGCGGAGGCGGTCGGCGAAGTGGCGGGCCTGGCGGTTCACGAACTCGCCGTTGAAGAGCGTGAGCGCCTGCGGGGCGATGCTCGTGACGGCGCGTTTGTCGCTGCTCTGCGTGGAGTCGCAAACATCCAGCACTTCGAGCATCGGCACCATGAACGAGCGTTTCAGGAAGGCATACACCGTGCGGCGTGAGGTGTCGGCCTCGTCGAAGGGCTTCCAGATGCTGTTCGGGTCGCTGCTGCCGGCGAGCGCCTCTTTCGGCACCTCGGGATACATGCTGGGCCCGCCCACGCGCGGGTTAAGCCGCCCGCTCACCGCGAGCATCGAGTCACGGATGGCTTCGACTTCGAGGCGGCGGTAGGGGAAGCGAGCGAGCAACAGGTTCTCCGGGTCGGTCGCTGCGGAGGAGTGATTAGTAGGGACAGAGTGATTAGTGATTAGTGGGGAAGCGCTTGGTAGCCGTGAGTTGGTCGCGGGTGCGGGCACTAAAGACTTATCACTAATTACTAAATACTTCCCCGCCCCGCCCGCCTGCTGCCACGTCGCGCTCGCGAGTATCAGCCGGTGCAACCGCTTCACCGACCACCCGCCTTCCTTCACGAACCAGTCGGCCAGCCAGTCGAGCAGCTCGGGGTGCGTGGGCGCGGTGCCGATGAGGCCGAAGTCGCTGGACGTGCGCACGAGGCCCTCGCCGAAGTGGTGCTGCCAGACGCGGTTCACGAGGACGCGCGCGGTGAGCGGGTTGTCCGCGCTGGCAATCCAGTTCGCCAGCGTGAGCCGACGGCGGGTGGTGAATTCGTCGGGTGCGGGAAACGCCGGCTGCTTCCCCGTGAGCGCCACGGGCACGGCGGGGAAGACCTCCGGGCCGGGGTTGTGTGCGCTGCCGCGCAGCAGGACGAAGGTCTTCGGGGCGGCGGGCGAAGGCTCGCTCGGGAAGTAACCGCGCGGCAAGTCGGGCGTCGCGCGGCGCAGTTCGGTGATGGTGGCTTCGGTGGCGGTGAGCTTCTCGCGGAGCGCGGTGGGCAGAGACTTCTTCACTTCCTCATCCAGTTGCGGCGTGAACTTCTTCACCAGCTCCTTCTGCGCCGGCGTCTGCTGCTTCGCATCGGTGGCGAAGGCAGAGAGCGCGTCGGCGGGCAGCGCGGATTTGCCACTGGCGACGAAATCCCTGCGGAACGCGGCGCGCGCGCCATCCATCTCCTTTGTCAATGCCGCGATGCGCTGATCGCGCTCGGCCAAGGCCTTGAGCTCCACTCGTGTTCCGGCTGGCGCGTCGAGGTCGCTGCGGCCGGACTGCGTGCGCTTCAGCGGCGCGAAGATGGCGGCGAGGCTGTAGTAATCGCGCGCGGTGAGCGGGTCGAACTTGTGGTCGTGGCACCGCGCACAGCCGAGCGTGACACCGAGGAAGGCCTGCGAGGTGGTGCGAATCATGTCGTCCACCTGATCAGCGCGGTCCTGCAACGAGTCGGCAGGCTCGTCGTCCCACGGGCCGAGCCGGTGGAAGCCGGTGGCGATGAGCGCCTCGGCATTCGCGTCGGGCAGTTCGTCGCCGGCAATCTGCTCGCGGATGAAACGGTCGTAGGGCTTGTCCGTGTTGAAGGCGGCGATGACGTAGTCGCGGTAGCGCCAGACGTTGGGCTTGGCGGCGTCGCGCTCGTAGCCGTTGGACTCCGCGTAGCGCGCAAGGTCGAGCCAGTGGCGGCCCCAGCGCTCGCCGTAGCTGCTGCGCGAGAGCAAGTCATCCACGAGCTTCGCGAAAGCATTGGGTGAGTTGTCTGCGAGAAACGTGTCCTGCTCGGCGAGCGTCGGGGGCAAGCCGGCCAGGTCGAGAAAGACACGACGCAGCAACCCACGCTTCTCCGCTGCGGGCGATGGCTGCCAGCCGCGCTCCTCCAGCTTCGCGAGGATGAAGTGGTCAATCGGGTTTTGCGGCCACGACTTGTTCTTCACGGCGGGGACAGCGGGCCGCACCGGTGGAACGAACGCCCAGTGCTTCGCCGCGCTGTCGGCCGGCCAGCTCGCGCCCTCGGCAATCCAGCTCTTGAGCAAGGCGACTTGTGCCGGCGTGAGCGCGCCGCCTTTCGGCGGCATCAGCTCGTCCGAATCGTGCGTGGTAATGCGCGCGACCAGCTCGCTCTTCGCCGGCGCGCCGGGGACGAGCGTGGGCCGCCTGGACTTCCCGCCCTTGAGCGCGGCGTCGCGGGAGTCGAGACGCAGGCCACCCTTCGCGTGATCGGCGTCATGGCACGCGAGGCAGCGCTTCACGAGCAACGGGCGAACCTCACGGGCGAAGTCGGCGGGCGCAGCCGCATTCGCCGCCACCACGATCAGGCCCGCCAGTGCCAGCCACGAAACAACGCGCACGGGGGTTTTCTGAAACGATGGCACGGCGCAGTCATACGCCGGACCAGCGGACGTATCAAGGAGCGGTGGGCTAGGGAAAGCGCCGTAGCCCAGAGGGGTTGAGATGGTTTGCAATCGCTCTGGTGCTTGTTCATCGTCTGCGCCGCCAATTGTCATGGAAGCCACTGCGAAAAAGATTTTCCGCGTCCAAGAACTCGGCCCGGCGCTGGAGCCCCACCGCGTGGCCGGGAAGACCATTGTCCAGTGCCACGGCGTCTTCGACCTGCTGCACATCGGGCACATCAAACACCTCGAAGCCGCCCGGCAGCTAGGAGACGTGCTGGTGGTCACGACCACGCCCGACCGGTTCGTGAACAAGGGACCGCATCGGCCCGCCTTCCCCGAGAAGCTCCGTGCCGAAGCGCTGGCGTCGCTGGCGTGCGTGGACTTCGTGGCCATCACCGAGTGGCCCACTGCTGTCGAGACGATCAAGATCGTCCGCCCCTCGCTCTACGTGAAGGGCATGGTGCGCGAGGAGGGAAAGCGCGACCACACCACCGCGATTTCCGACGAGGAGGCGGCCGTGGTGGCGGGCGGCGGCAAGCTGCACCTGACCGACGAGGAGACTTTCAGCGCCTCCACGCTCATCAACCGCTTCATGGATGTCTTCACGCCGAAGACGAAGGACTTCCTCGAACGCTTCCGCGTGGCGCATCCGCCGGAGGAGGTCATCGGTCACCTGCAGGCGATTCGGAAAAAGAAGGTGCTCGTGATCGGCGAGACCATCATTGACGAGTATCAGTTCTGCAGCGTGCTGGGAAAATCCAGCAAGGAGCCGGTGCTGGCCGCGCTGCACAACCGCACGGAGCGCTACGCCGGCGGGGTGCTGGCCATCGCGAACCACGTCTCGAACTTCTGCGACGAGGTCGGCCTGCTCAGCGCGTTGGGAACCGCTGATTCTCACGAGGACTTCATCCAATCCAAGCTGAACAGCAACGTCCGCCCGCACTACCTCCGCTTGCCCGACGCGCCGACGATTGTGAAGCGGCGGTTCCTTGAAGAGCACCTGTCTGCAAAACTCTTTGAGGTCTATGAGATGCGGAACGAGCGGCTCACGCCGGCGCTGGAGGAGCAGTTTCTCAAGCAGCTCGACGAGCTGCTGCCGCGATACGATGTGGTGGTCGTCGCGGACTACGGACACGGCCTGCTCACCGAGCGCGCGGTGCATCTCATCTGCGCTCGGGCGAAGTTCCTCGCCGTCAACGTGCAGGTCAACGCGGGCAACCGCGGCTTCAACCTCATCTCCAAGTATCCGCGCGCCGACTTCGTCTCGCTCGGCGAGCCCGAGGTGCGCCTCGACGCGCGCAAGATGACAGAGGACATCGCGGGCATCACTCGCACGGCGGCGGCGCGCGTGGGGAGCCAGTTTTTCCTCGTCACACGCGGCGGAGCGGGCTGCTACTGCTGCGACCGCAACCAAGTCATCGCCGAGGTTCCCGCCTTTGCCATCCGCGTGGTGGATCGCGTGGGAGCAGGCGATGCAGTGTTTGCCGTGACTGCGCCGTGCGCCGCGCTGGGCATCCCGGCGGAAACGCTGGGCTTCATCGCCAACGTCGTCGGCGCGGAGGCGTGCATGATCATGGGCCATCGGAGCTTCATTGACCCGACGAGCCTCTTTCGCCACTTCACGTCGCTGATGAAATGAAGCGAATTGGCCAGCGTGTTCCGTGGTGCGTGTTGCGTGATTTAGCACGAGCGCGCTCGAACAGAATCACGCAGCACGCAACACGGAACACGGTTTTTCAAACATGACTCCCCTCAATCCCAACGGCTACAAAACCCTCCTCGTCACCGGCGGCGGCGGCTACGTCGGAAGCGCGCTCGTCCCAGCCTTGATCGACGCGGGCTACCGCGTCCGCGTGCTCGACACGTTCTGGTATGGCAAAGATGTCTTCGGCGACCACGCCCAGCGCCCAGAGCTGGAGTTGCTCGAAGTGGACTTGCGCGACACCGGGCGCGTCGGCGAAGCGATGAAGGGCGTGGACGCCGTCATTCACCTCGCCTGCATCTCGAACGACCCGAGCTTCGAGCTGAACCCAAACCTCGGCAAATCCATCAACTACGACTGCTTCGCCGGACTCGTGGACGGCGCGATTGCCGCCGGGGTGAAGCGCTTCATCTACGCCAGTTCCTCAAGCATCTACGGCGTGAAGGAAACGCCCGACGTGCGGGAGGACGCCGAACCTCTCCCGCTCACCGACTATTCGCGCTTCAAGCTCGACTGCGAGCGCGACCTGCTGGCCCGCACCGATGTGCGCGGCATGGACCGGGTCATCATTCGCCCGGCGACGGTCTGCGGCTACGCGCCGCGCCTGCGGCTCGACCTCTCGGTCAACATCCTCACCATCCACGCGCTGGTGAATCACAAGATCCGCATCTTCGGCGGCAAGCAGCTTCGTCCGAACCTGAACATCAAGGACATGGTCCGCGCCTACCTCACCTTCCTCGCCGCGCCCGCCGCGAAGGTGGACCACGAGGCGTTCAACGTCGGCTTCCAAAACCTCGCCATCGAGAAGATCGCCTTCCTCGTTCGCGACACGATCGGCGACCAGACCATCGAGCTGGAATACACGCCCAGCGACGACAACCGCAGCTACCACGTCAACTCTGACAAGGTGAAGCGTGTGCTCGGCTTCGAGGTGCAATACGGCATCGAGGACGCGATCCAGAGCATCGTGGACGCATATCGCGCCGGGAAGATTCCAGACCCGTTCAAGCAAACGCGCTACTCGAACATCAAGCGGATGCAGGAGTTGAGAGTGTCGTGACGCAGTCAGGAAGCTCGCATGGTCATCGGCGTTGACTTCGACAACACCATCGTCAGTTATGATGCCTTGTTCCATCGCATCGCCGTCGAGCGCGGACTAATTCCCAGTTCAGTGCCGGTGGACAAGACCGCGGTGCGTGACCATCTGCGCAGCCTCGGCGGCGAGGAGCAATGGACCGCGCTGCAAGGCCTCGTCTATGGACCGCGCATCCGCGAGGCCGCCGCTTTTCCCGGCGTGAAGGAATTCTTCGCCCACTGCCGCCGCGCTCGTTTGGCTGTCCACATCGTCAGCCACAAAACCCGCCAGCCAGTGCTGGGTCCGCCGCATGATTTGCACGCGGCCGCGAGCGGCTGGCTGGAACAAGCCGGGTTCTTCGATGCCGCGCGCCTTGGACTGCCGCGCGACCACGTCCACTTCGGCATCACACGGCAGGAGAAGATCGTCCGCATCCGCGCGCTCGGCTGCACGACTTTCATTGATGACTTGGAGGAAGTTTTCAGCGAGCCGGAGTTTCCCGCCGTCGTGGAGAAAATCCTGTTCGCCCCGCAACGTCAGACCGCCGCGCCGACGGGTGCGCAGGTGCTCACGAGCTGGGCGCAGATTGAGAATCATGTCTTTGCCCGCGCTCACTGAACTGGACCTCGCCGCGCTGTGCGGCACCGTGGCCCGGCTATCGCGCACGAGGGTGACCGCGCTCGAACCCCTTGCTGGCGGGCGCAACAGCCGCGTGTTCCGCGCGCGGCTTGACGACGGACGCGACGTGGCGGTCAAGGTCAGCTTCCGCCATCGCAGCGACCCGCGCGACCGGATTGGCGTCGAGTTCGCCGCGCTCCGGCTGATGTGGAGGCACGGCTTTCGCGACGTGCCGGAGCCGCTCGCGGCGAATCGCAGTGCGGGCGTCGCGCTCTACGAATTCATCCCCGGTGCAGCCCCGACGCAAATCAGGGCGGCGGACATTGACGCGCTCGTGAGTTTCCTGGCCCGCCTTCGCGGCCTGGCTAAAGAGCCGGAATCCCAGAAGCTCGGCCCGGCCTCGGAAGCCTGCTTCTCCGTCGCAGAGATGGTGGATGTGCTTCACGCCAGGCGCGCGCGACTCGCTGCGGCTGAAGGCCGCGCGAAGCAGCTCGTCGCGCTGCACAAGTTCCTCCACGACGAGTTCGATCCGGCGCTGGACCGTATCGTCCGCTGGAGCCGTGCCAAGCTGCCGAGCGGCGCATTCACCCGTGAGCTTCCGCAGGCTGACCGCACACTCAGCCCATCGGACTTTGGGTTTCACAACGCGGTGCGGCAGCGGGAAGGCGGGATCGTTTGGCTCGACTTCGAGTATTTCGGCTGGGACGATCCCGCGAAGATGATCGTGGATTTCCTGCTGCATCCGGCGAAGCCCGCGACCGCCGCGCTCAAGCGCCGCTTCGCCTCCGGCGTTCTTGCCCGCTTCGCAGATCAGCCAGGGCTCCGCCGCCGCGCCGAGGCCGTGTTCCCGCTGTTCGGCCTCAAGTGGTGCCTGATCCTGCTGAACGAATTCCTTCCCGCCGATCTTCAACGCCGGCAGTTCGCGCGTGCCGCGAACGACCGCGACCTTGCGCAGCGCCGCCAGCTTGCCAAATCGCGGGCGATGCTGCGCCGCATCCA
Organism: Verrucomicrobiota bacterium; assembly: GCA_016235545.1. Lineage (GTDB taxonomy): Bacteria > Verrucomicrobiota > Verrucomicrobiia > Limisphaerales > SXTU01 > SXTU01. Next base: position 19,658 of record JACRKB010000195.1, read on the forward strand.
CCAGCAGTATGACTGCAACCCCTTCCGCGCTTAAGCCGCCGCCAGTCAACACGGTGAAACTGGACGAGCGCTCGCTCGCGCTGCGCCGCCAGATCGTGCGAACCATCGAGCGCGGCGGGCGCGGCCACGTCGGCTCCGCGTTCTGCCTCGTCGAGATGCTGCGTGTGCTCTACGACGATGTGCTGCGCTACGACGCGACGAACCCGCGCTGGCCGGAGCGGGACCGCTTTGTCCTCAGCAAGGGCCACGGCTGCCTCGCGCTTTACGTGCTGCTCGCGGAGAAGGGCTTCTTCCCGGAGGCCGAGCTGTGGAAGTTCTGCAAGCCAGACGGAATGCTCGGCGGCCATCCCGAGTTCGGAAAAATCCCCGGTGTCGAGGCCAGCACGGGCAGCCTGGGGCACGGGTTGTCCTTCTCGGTTGGCTTCGCGCTGAACGCGAAAATCGAGGGCGCGAAGCATCGCGTGTTCACCATTTGCAGCGACGGCGAATCCAACGAAGGCTCGGTGTGGGAGGCGGCGTTGAGCGCGGCGAAGCATCGCCTGTCGAACCTCACGGTGCTCGTGGACTACAACAAGCAGCAGAGTTACAGCACGACCTACGAGGTGCTGGACCTCGACCCTTTTGCAGACAAGTGGCGCGCGTTCGGCTGGGCCGTCGAAGAAGTGGATGGCCACGATGTGGCTGCCCTGCGCGCAGCGGTGGGCCGCGCCCCATTTTGCGCGGACAAGCCTACCGCGATCATCTGTCACACGATCAAGGGCAAGGGCGTGCCGTTCGTGGAGAACAACTTGAATTGGCATCACAAAAACAAGGTGACCGAGGACGAGGTGAAGTCCCTGCTCGCCGCGCTGGAGGGCGACCGCTAATGCGCAAGACAAGTCTCGACGCGGTGTATGAGCTGGCCAAGCGCGACAAGCGCGTGGTCTTCATCGGCTCCGACCTCGGCATCGGCACCTTGAAGCAGTTCAAGGCGGAGATGCCGGAGCGGTTCTTCATGGAGGGCGTGAGCGAGGCGCACCTCGTCACGATGGCGGCGGGCCTGGCGCTGGAGGGCAAGGTTGTCTACATCAACACCATCGCCACGTTCCTCACGCGCCGCTGCTTCGAGCAGGTCTGCCTCGACCTCAGCCTGCACCACACCAACGTCCGGCTCATCGGCAGCGGAGGCGGCGTGGTGTATGCGCCGCTTGGCCCGACGCATGAGGCCATCGAGGACATCGCGATCTTCCGCACCCTGCCCCGCATGACCATCGTCGCGCCGTGCGACGCGGAGGAGATGAAGCGCCTCATGCCGCAAACGCTCGATTGGGACGGCCCGATGTATATCCGTCTTGGCAAAGGCGGGGACGCTGTGGTTTCGCGGCCTGAGCTTGGCTTTCAGATCGGCAAGGCGCTGCTGGTCCGCGACGGGACGGACGCACTCATCGTCACGACAGGCATCACGCTTCAGCCTGCGCTGGCGGCGGCGGCGCAGCTCGGGCAAAAAGGCATCCAAGCGGGCGTGCTGCACATGCACACGGTCAAGCCCTTCGACACGGAGGCGCTGATCACACAGGCAGCGCGCGTGCCGGCGATACTTTCCATCGAGGAGCACACCGTCATCGGTGGTCTCGGCAGCGCGGTGGCGGAGACACTGGCCGAGGCAAATTTCATCACCCCCAAACGCTTCAAGCGAATCGGGATTCCGGATGTGTTCCCCGACAAGTATGGCTCGCAAGCGACACTCCTGGCGCGTTATGGCATCACGGCGGAGGGAGCGGCGGCGGAGATTTGCAGGCTGCTTGGACGTTAGTCCGACTCTGGAGTGTGGTGGCAGAGCGCACCGGCGGCACGGCTTTGGGTGCTACCCCGGGCTGTTGGCCAACGATGCAGTCGGGATGGGAGCGCTCCACTTCAACGCAGAGACATGGCGCGGCTCCACCGCGCCATTTCTCTGCACCGAACCCGAGTTTCGAAGGGTTAATCCCGAACTCCGAAGTTTAGCCGCGAAAGGGCGCAAAGACCGCAAAGGGGCCGAGTTTGCGCTGACTGGAGCTTGGACCATTTCCAACCGCCCCTTTCTCCTTCCAGAAACTTCGCTTTGCGCCCTTTGCGCCCTTTCGAGGCCATTCCATTTCGGAGTTCGGGTTAATAGCAGGGGACACGCGAGCGGTTGACGAATCGCGGCGTTCACGACGCTGCAAACTGGGGAAAATAGAAGCCTTCGACAGATGGTTGGCTTGGGCATATTTCTGCAACCTGAAGACCGCGCTTCTCGCCGACGGCTGGCGTCCGACTTCGGAATTCGGGCTTCAGCCTGCTCGCGCCTCAGCCCGCAGCGAAGGAGCGCGATTAGGATCAGAATTGCGAGCAGGAGTGGAACGCAGCGCTCCTGCGCTTGCCTGACCGGATGGCGAGCGGCACACTTCGCCCCGTGAATACTCCGCTCCGCCTGGCTGTTCTCCTTTTCACCTGCCTCATCGCCCCCGCCTCGGCCCACGCAGCAGCAGCGATGAAGGCGCTCATCGTGGACGGCCAGAACAACCACGACTGGAAAGGCACCACTCCACATCTCAAGAAACATCTCGAAGCCACCGGCCTTTTCGAGGTGGAAGTGGCCACAGCGCCGGAGAAGGGCGACATGTCGGCGTTCAAGCCCGCGTTCAAGAAATACAAGCTCGTCGTCTCGAACTACAACGGCGCGGACTGGCCGAAGGAGACACAAACTGCGTTCGAGGAGTTCGTCCGCAACGGCGGCGGTTTCGTCAGCGTTCACGCGGCGAACAACTCCTTCCCGGACTGGCCGTCCTACAACCAGATGATCGGCCTGGGCGGCTGGGGCGGGCGCAGCGAAAAGTCCGGACCCTATGTTTATTGGGAGGCAAAGGCCGCAAAGGTCATCAGGGACATCGCCCCCGGACGCGGCGGCAGCCACGGACCGCAGCATGAGTTCCCCGTCGAGACACGCGAGCCGGGCCACCCCATCGTGGCCGGCCTGCCGCTGAAGTGGATGCACGCGAAGGACGAACTCTACGACCGACTCCGCGGGCCGGCGGAGAAACTCACCGTCCTAGCCACGGCGTTTTCCGACCCGCAGAAAAGCGGCACCGGGCGGCATGAGCCGATGTTGATGACCACCACATTCGGCGAGGGCCGCGTCTTCCACACCGCGCTCGGCCACGCCGGGCGCAATGCGAAACCCGAGGCGCAGCAATGCGTCGGCTTCATCGTCACCTTCCAGCGCGGCGCGGAATGGGCCGTCTCCGGCAAGGTCACTCAAAAAGTTCCCGCTGACTTCCCCGGCTCGGAGAAAGCCAGCCTGCGCGAGTGAACCCGCCCACCTTTCCTGCGCTCGAACCGCTCGACGTCCACCTCGTCCGCGCCGCCGAGGGATGGCTGGAACTCAACCTGCCTGCCGAGGCGGAAGCCGAGCTGGTGCAACTCTCGCCCAGCGGGAAATCCCATCCGTTCGTGCTGCAAGCGCTCTGGCAGCTTCACGCACACCAGCACCAATGGGAGCTGGCTCACAAGGTCGCCGAGGCGCTTGTGCAAACTTTCCCCGGTGACGTCAACGGTTGGGTCCACCGCGCCTACGCCACACGCCGCATGGACGGCGGCGGCCTCCAAGCCGCATGGGACGCGCTGCGCCCGGCTGCTGAACTCTTTCCCGGCGAGACCATCATCCCCTACAACCTCGCCTGCTACGCCTGCCAGCTGGGCAAGCTCGACGCCGCCCGCCACTGGCTGGGCCGCGCGCTCGATCTCGGCAGGAAGCCCCAGACTCGCGAGGCGCTTCGGCAGATGGCCCTCGCCGACCCCGACCTCGCGCCGTTGCGCGGGGAAATCGCGGCACGGTGATCCATGATTCCACAGTTGAACCTCACGCAAAGGGCGCGAGGGTCGCAAAGGAGAATGCCGCCGCCTGCTTTTTTCAAAAGCGCCCTTCGGTGTTGCGTCCTTCGCGTCCATTGCGTGAGGCGACTGCGGGTGTTCGGATTAACCCGAACTCCGAAATGGAATG
>JACRKB010000197.1 GCA_016235545.1 Verrucomicrobiota bacterium
CTGCGCGGCCTGCCGGATGGTGAGTCGGTAGATGTTCGCCGCGTCGTTGCGCGTGCCGCCGAAGAGGTCGCGGAGCTGGAGGCGATAGAGGCCGTCCTCCTTGATTTCGAGTTTGCCGAGCACGTCGGCGGAGCCGGCGTCATAGGGCGGGCCGTCGTAGGAGTAGCCGTTGCTCGACGGCTTCATCGGCGGCGGGATGTCGTTCAGCTCGGCCACGTCGGTGAGCTTTTCCTTGTCACCGTCCTTCTCGACGCGCTGCACGAGCACGAACGGGTCGGTCGGCAAACCGAGCCGCTCCGACGCGACTTCAATCCACCACACCTCGCCCTTCTTCGCGCTGAACTCGAAGGTGTCCACGTCCGCCGCCGGGAAGAAGCTGCCGGCGATGTCGCAGGGCAAGGTGATTTTCTGCGCCTGCGCGTGGGAGTTGTTCGGCTCGGCTTCCGTCGTCTTCGCGATGCCGAAATCCGCCGCCGGGCTCCACGAGAAGGAACTCACCGAGCGCGTCCTAGCCTGACGCGGGATGGGCGCGTTGGCCGCCACGTCCTGCAAAGCCAGGCGGTAGAAGTTCTCCGGCCCGCCTTTGAACGTCAGCCCGTGGACCTTGATGAAATACTTGCCGTCCGCCGGCGGTGTGAAGTCCAGCAGGCCGCTGGTGCGATTGACGACGAGGTCGCGGCCTTCGGCGTCGGCGACGATGAGCACCGGCGTGAGCTTGGAATCAATCCCCGCCGTCGCGCACTCCACGACGACGCGTTGCCCCTTCGTGCCCGCGAACGAATAAAAGTCCACGGCCCGCGCTGTCATCACCGCATTGCAGACGGAGTTGGGCTTCAGCTCGAGCGCCGTTTCAAGCGTGGCGTTTGGTTTGGTGCGAGTCACGTCGGAGAGCTTGCTGACCGTGAACGCGCGCGCCGACGAAACCCCAAGCCGCGACACGACCCGCGCGTCGTGGACACCGACGGGAGCATTCGTCGCGACGGTGACGACGAACTTGTTTGCCTCGGCCTTGCCGTCGGCGGCGAGCTTGGGCTTGGCCGTGAGCTTGGGCGTGGAGAAGACCAAGTCCGTCGCCTCCTCCAGACTTTCGCCCGTGATGGTGACTTCGACCGTCGTGCCAACCTGCGCGCCCATCGGCATCGTGGTGAGGAGGCGCGGCGTGGGGAGGATAACGGACTGGGCGATGGCGGAGCCGGTGAGAGCCAGCAACACGGCTCCGCACCACGCAAAGGCGCGCGAAGGATGCGGGGTGGAACGGCCAACCTGGCCGTTCTCGGCGGCAACCTGCCGCCGAGCTTCGGCACAGTGGGCGCTCGAACCAGGTGAACCGTTCTTGGCGCTCGCGCGCTCCGGGCGGCGGGCGGGTCGCCCGCCGCAACGGGCCGGTGGCCCGTTCCACCCGGAACAGTTTGTTCGCGGTCCTGACGGCTGTGCGGGTTTCGGCATCATGGCTAGTGGTTGTAGAGAAATTCTTTCGTGTTGATGAGTGCCCAGAGCAAGTCCTCGTAGGCGATGCGGCGGGACTGCTCGGGAGGGAGCGGTTTGCCCTCGGCGTCTTCGCGGGGCTTGGCGAGATACTCTTCCGCGACAGACTGCTCGTGCGACTGCGGCTCGCGCGCGAACGCGGCAAGATACATCTCACGAATCTTCACCGGCTCGGGCTTGTCCGCCTTCGCGAGCTTCTCTGCGCGGCCACCGCTCGTGGTGAGCTTGGCCTTCACATCGGCGGCGTTCATCAGGTGCAGGCTCTGCGCGAGGCTTGCGGACGAGGCGCGCTCGCACTCGCACACACTCGCGCCCTCGGGCCGACCGAAGACTTTCAGGAAGGCGGAGCCGCGGTTGTAACTGTTGTCCGGGAGTGCGATGGCGCGCGTGCCGAGCGGCAGGTCCGCGAAGTCCGTGCGCGCGCCGGTGAACTGGTCAATCGAATCGAGCAGCACCTCGGCCTGCATCCGGCGCGGATAAAAGTGCGAGAAGTTCTGTCGGTCCACGCCGTTGTGCTGGTTGGGCGTGGCGCTCAGTTGATACGTGGACGACTGCGTTATGACGCGCACGACGGCCTTGAGGTCGAAGCCGCTCTCGACGAAGTGCTTCGCAAGCGCGTCGAGCAGTTCGGGGTTCGACGGCGGGTTCGTGTCGCGGATGTCGTCCTCCGGCTCGATGAGGCCGCGCTTGAAGAAGTGCTTCCAGTAGCGGTTCACCAGCGACTTCGCGAAGAACGGGTTTGCCTTGTTGCCCATCCAGTCGGCGAGGCGCAGGCGCGGGTCTTCATCAGGCGGAATGTCGAGCGTCGGGTCGCCGAGGCCGGCGGGCTTCACCGGGAGTTTGGTTTTCTTGTTCTCCGTCTGCGCCATGCCGCGCTTGTGGAAAATCACGTCCTCGCCGGCGGTTGCCGTCGGCTTGCGGCCAATCTGACTGAAGAACGCCGACATGCTGTAGTAGTCGTGCTGGCTCCAGCGCTCGAAGGGATGGTGATGGCATTGCGCGCACTGCATTCGCACGCCGAGGAAAAGCTGCGCCACGTCCTCAAGCTGCTCGGTCGGCTGCTTCACGCGCTTATACCAGGCGACGGGTGGGTTGCCCTCGATGGTGCCGGTGGCCGCGAGGAGCTGGCGCACGAGTTGGTCGTAGGGCTTGTTCGCGAGCAGGCTGTCGCGCACCCACGAGTGGAAGGCGAAGTTCGCCGTGATGTCGTTCGCGCTGTCGCGCTTGTTCTTGAGCAGCGCGGTCCACTTGTTCGCGAAGAAGTCCGCGTAGTCCGGGGTGGTGAGCAGCTCGTCCACGAGCTTGTCGCGCTTCGTCGGCTCGGTGCTGGAAAGAAATGCCTCTGCCTCCGCGACCGTCGGCAGGCGGCCCGCGACATCGAGCGAGACGCGGCGAAGGAACGTGGCGTCGTCGCACACCGGCGACGGCGGGATGCCGATGAGCTTGAGGTTCGCGAAGACAAGCTGGTCAATGAACCCCTTGCTCGGCGGCAAGTGCTTCACGGGTGCGCCGAGCGGGACGGAGACGTTGCACACGGCAGCGAGGCCCTGATAGCGCACCATCACCGCGACGTTGCCGGGTATGTCGAGAATCTTGACGCGCCCGGACTCGGTGGTCTCCGCCATCGCGCGGTCGTTGGCCTCGAAGAGCGCGAGCAGGGTGACATCGCGGGTGCGACCGTCGGCGTAACGGGCGGTGACCTTGAGTTGCTGCTCGGATTTAGTCTTGAGCGTCTTGCGCGGCGGCTGAACATCCAGCGAGACAAGCTTAGGCGCGGTGGCCTGGTCAAACGGAGTGCCTTGATGAAGCCAGGCGCGCAGCAGCCGATAGCCCTCCGACGCAGGGTCGAGCCGCATCCCTCCTCCGTGCGGCACGCGCCCCGACGCCTTCATCAGCAGCAAGCTCTGCTCCGGCGACGCCGCGAACACGCGCCGCCCGCGCGCCTCCTTGACCAGGTGCTCGTAATCCTCCTGCGGCTCGAACCCGAGCAACGAAAGCTGAAACCCGTTCTGCCCCATGCCGGCCTTTGCGTGGCAGGCGCCCGAGTTGCAACCCGCCTTCGTCAGCACAGGAACCACATCGTTGACGAAGCTTGCCGCGTGCGGCAGATCGGCTGCGAAGCCCACGCACGCCAGGGAACTGGCGTAGAAGCGCACCAGCCACTGGCGCAAGTGTGCCAGAAATGCAGGGCTGTGTTGTTGGTCTGGAATCACCCCGATCAGAATCCCCTCTGCGGGCGTTTCTTCAATTGAAACGGCCCGTTGCCCAAAAAATTTCCTCGCACATTCTCGGCCGCGAGACGCTTGCTTTCCTTCCGGCAGCGGCCCAGTGTCCCCGACGCTTTCGACCCGGCGTGCCCAGTGCCGCCTCTTTGCAAATGAGCCAACAGCCCGAAACCGAACTTGATTTGGAACTGCAACTTCTCCCCGCGTGGGCGAAGCAGAACACTGACACCAACCGCTTCGCCAACTACCGTGGCGACGAGGAATCCGGCGGTGGCCGCAGTCGCTCCTTCGGCGACCGCCCGCCCCGCCGGGATGGACCTGGTGGCGGTCCACGTCGCGCTGGACCCGGCGGCCCGCGTCCCGGCGGCCCGCGCCGCGATGGGCCCGGCGGTCCGCGCCGTGATGGTCCTGGCCGTGGTCCCCGCGACCGCGATGACCGTCGCGACGAACCGCGCCGGGAGGCTCCCGTCCCGCTGCCGGACTTCGACGTGAACCTCATGCCCGAGGAAAAGGGCGTGGAAGGTCTCGCCCGCCAGATAAAGCTCACCGGTCGTGCCTACCCCATCTTCGACATTGCACACCTCATCCTTAAGAAGCCCGACCGCTTCACCATCACCTTCAGCGTCGTGAAGAATGGCGAGAGCGTTGCGCAGCAGCTCTTCCTCTGCACGCTCGATGACACGCTCTGGCTCTCCGAAGCCGAGGTGACGGCGCACCTCCTCAGCCGACACTTCAACACCTTCTACTCCACTGAGAAGATAGCCGGCGACGCGCCCAAGGGCACCTACACCTTTGTCGCCCAGTGCGGCATGAGCGGCCTCATCCTTGGCCCGCCGAACTATCACGACTATCAGACCAAGCTGCACAAGCTGCACACCGAGCGCTTCGCCCGGATGCCCTTCGAGATGTTCAAGGCCCGCGTCAAGATCGTCCGCGACGAGGCCGTCGTGAAGCAGTGGGTCGAGGAATCCAGCTTCAAGACCGAGTTCACCGCTCTCAACATCCCCGAGCCGCTCAAGTTCAACACACGCGCCGAGGTCGAGGCCCACTTCAAGGCCGCGCACTTGCCAAACCTCCTCAAGTCCGTCGCGTCCCACACACTGCTCGGCGTCAACATCGCCCAGTCTTCACCCGTCTTGCGCCGCATCTTCAGCCTCGTTGTCGAGGATCAGGTGCGCTTCCCGCTGAAGCTGGTCAACACACTCTGCACCCAGTTCAGCCGCCTGGGCCTCCAGTTCTTCAAGGTCAACAAGACCATCACCCACGTCAGCGTCGCGCGGCCCACCTACCTCGACATGGCGGCGACGCCGGTCTCGCCGAACCTCCGCCGCCTCATCGAGTGCATTGACGCCACGCCCAAGTGCACGCGCCGGAAACTCATCGAGATTCTCGCCCCCGCGCCCTCGGTCATCACCATCCCTGTCCCGGTGGAAGGCCAGCCCGCCGCCGTGCCGGCCGTGGCGGAAGCGACAGCCGAGCAGTCCGTGATCAACAGTGATCTTCACTGGCTCGTTCATCAGGGACACGTCATCGAGTTCGCCAA
>JACRKB010000198.1 GCA_016235545.1 Verrucomicrobiota bacterium
CCTGCGCTTCACCTGGTATTCGCTCATTCTTGTCGCCAAGGGCTACGTGCTCGCGCTCCTCATCGGCACGCCGATCGGCTTCTTCCTCGGCCTGTCGAAGGCGTTCACCAAGACTTTCGACCCCATCATCCAGGTTTTGCGCCCCGTCTCGCCGCTCGCGTGGCTCCCGCTCGGGTTGGTGTTGTTCCTCGGCGCGGGCAAGCAGGCAAGCGAGTTGGGCGCGCTCTTCACCATCGCGATCTGCGCGATGTGGCCCACGGTGCTGAACACCGCCGTCGGTGTGCGCGCCATCCCGCAGGATTATCTCAACGTCGCCAAGGTGCTGAAGCTCTCGCGCTGGAAGACGCTCACCAAGGTGATGATTCCGGCCACGATGCCCTACATGTTCACCGGCTTCCGCCTCAGCCTCGGTATCGCGTGGCTGGTCATCGTCGCCGCCGAGATGCTCACAGGCCGGCCCGGCGTGGGCGGCTTTCTCTGGCAGGAATACAACGCGCTCATCTACGAGCACATCATCCTGTGCATCATCACGATTGGCGTCGTGGGCTTCATCCTCGACCGCCTGATGAGCCTGGTGGAGTCACGCTTCAAGACCGCTTGAACCCATGAAAAGCCAAAAAGTCTCCTCCCGTTCACCGAAGGCCACGCGCTCCCTGGCGAAGACATCCACCCCCGCGTCCACGCCGGCTCCCGTAGCGCTCAAGCTCCGCGCGCCCGCCGCCAAGGAAGTCTTCGTCGCCGGCTCGTTCAACGGCTGGCAGGTCGGCGTCACACCCTTGCGCCCCGCGCAGGGCGGCGAGTGGCAGGGCGAGTTGAAACTCACGCCGGGCCGCTACGAATACCTCTTTGTCGTGGACGGCACATGGCTGGCCGACCCCACCGCGCCAGAGGCCGCGCCGAACCCGTTTGGCGGCTGGAACTCCGTCCTGTCGGTGAACTGAATGCAATGAGCGCAATGAACTCGGAACCGCTTCACGCAAAGACACAGAGTGAGCCAAGGAGGAACGGGATTCCTTCCCGCATAACGGACACCCATCCCACCGTCCGCTTCCCACATCATCCCTCACTAGGACGCCTTTGCGTGAAGCCACTTTCCCATGCCGTATCTTGAACTGAAATCCGTCTCCAAGGCCTACGGCGCGACGGGCCTCCGCACGGAGGTTCTGCGCGATGTGAACCTGGCCATTGAGCAGGGCGAGTTCGTCGCCATCGTCGGCTACTCGGGCGCGGGCAAGACCACGCTCATGTCCATCCTCGCCGGGTTGATCCGCCCCGACACCGGCAGCGTCACGCTCGAAGGCCGCGAGATGAGCGGGCCGGGGCCGGACCGCGGGCTGGTGTTTCAAAATTATTCGCTGCTCCCATGGCTCACGGTGGCCGAGAACGTCCGGCTCGCAGTGGATCAGGTCTTCCCGGAGAAGTCCGAGGCCGAGCGCGCCGCGCACGCCACCGAGTTCATCGAGCTGGTGAACCTCACCCCCGCCCGGGACAAGCGCCCGCATGAGCTTTCCGGCGGCATGAGACAGCGCGTCAGCGTCGCGCGGACTCTGGCGACGAATCCCAAAGTTCTGCTCTGCGACGAGCCGCTCTCCGCGCTCGACGCCCTGACGCGCGCGAATCTCCAGGACGAAATCGCCCGCATCCGCACGCTGCACAAGCAGACGGTCGTGCTCATCACCAACGACCCGGACGAGGCCATCCTCCTCGCCGACCGCGTGGTGCCGCTCACGGCCGGGCCGAACGCGACGCTGGGCGAGTCGTTCATCGTGGACCTGCCGCATCCGCGCGACCGCAAGGCTCTCAATCACAGCCCGCGTTTCCGCCAGCTCCGCCGTGACATTTCCGAGTATCTCCTGGACTCGCGCCGCGAGCGCCACGCGACCGTCCTGCGGAAACTCAACCTGCCGGACATCGAGCCGGAGGACTTGAACATCCCGCGCACCATGATCGGTCGCACCCGTCCGCTGCGCTCCAGCGAACGCAAAGAAGCCGTCGTCGAAGTCACCCCCTGACATGAGCCACCACGTCGAACTCAGCGAACTCACGAAAGTCTATGCCACGCCGAAGGGGCCGGCCGTCATCGTGCAGGATTTCAACCTGCGCATTGCCAAGGGCGAGTTTGTCACGCTCATCGGCCACTCCGGCTGCGGCAAATCCACCGTGCTCTCCATGCTCGCCGGCCTGAACGACATCACCGGCGGCGTCATCGTCCTGGGCGGCAAGGAACTCGTCGGCGCGGGGCCGGACCGGGGCGTCGTCTTCCAATCGCCCTCGTTGCTGCCGTGGTTCACCGCGTTCGAGAACGTCATGCTCGGAGTGGAGCAGGTCTTCTTCACCGCCAGCGCGGAAGAGCGCCGGGAGATTGTGGAGTATTATCTCACAGTCGTCGGCCTGGGCGAGTCCATGCACAAGCGCCCGGCGGAACTCTCGCAAGGCATGCGGCAGCGCGTCGGCATCGCCCGCGCCTTCGCGCTCAAGCCCAAGATGCTCCTGCTCGACGAGCCGTTCGGCATGCTCGACTCGCTCACGCGCTACGAATTGCAGGCCGTCCTGCTCAAGCTCTGGCGCGAGAACCGCATCACCACGCTCATGGTCACGCACGACGTGGACGAGGCGCTCTATCTCAGCGACCGCGTGGTCTGCATGACCGACGGCCCCGAGGCCGAGGTCGGCGACATCATCCCCGTGGCGTTCCCGCGCCCGCGCGAGCGCCAGGCCGTGATGGATCATCCCGATTACTACCCGCTGCGCGAGCGGCTCATCGAGTTCCTCGAAATCCACGCGCATAGCCGCAAGTCCGCCGTGTCCGCCACCTTTGAAGCCAAGCCCGGCGTCATTTCTGACAATGTCCGCAAAGTCGCAACTGTTCCTGTCTCCTGAAACTGAAACCATGAAACCAAACCTGACCCTACTCACCGGCAGCGCGATCGCTCTGGCCGCCACCTCCGCCACCGCGCAATACGCGCCACCTCCGCCCACCCAGCCTTTCCCCGGCTTCCTTAACCAGGAACTGCGCGCAGCGGATCCGTATTGGTCCAACTGGGATTTCGGCGGCCTGCTCCGCCTGCGCTATGAGGGAAAGGACAACGCCGGCTTCACCGCCGCTGGCTTTGGCGGCGACTTCCGCAAGGCCAGCGTGGACAACAACAATTCCTATTTCATGTCCAAGCTTCTGCTGCGCGCCGGCTACACGGACAAGTGGTGGAGTGCCTTCCTGCAAGGCCGCAGCAGCACCACAACCGGCGATGACCGCAACCCGAACGCTGAGGCCGACGGCCCGCTCGACCTGCATCAAGCCTTTGTCACCGTCGGCAACCACAAGGAGTTTCCCGTGTCACTCAAGGTGGGCCGCCAGGAGTTGACCTACGGTGACGAGCGGCTCGTCGGCGCGTTTGCTTGGAACAACATTGGCCGGGTGTTCGATGCCGCGAAGGTGCGCTGGCAGCACGAGCACTTCACCGCCGAGGCGTTCACCAGCCGCGTCGTCATTCCCGACGACAACAATTTCAATGTCTCCAACGACTACGATTTGTTCAGCGGTCTCTACATCACAACGAAGGCCATCCCGAAGCAGACCTCGGACCTCTATTTCCTCGCGCGCAACGCCTCCGCTGGCTCACCCACCGCGCTGGGCATCGGCCTCGCCGCCGCACTCAACGGCCCCTCCGCCCGCGACATCTACACCCTCGGCACCCGCGGCAAGTCCGACCCCGGCGCTTACGGAAACTGGGATTACACCTACGAGGTCATGGCGCAGTTCGGCCACTTCAACGAGCGCGCCGGCGCGGCTGTCCGCAGCCAGCAGCAGGAGGCGTATGCGTTCGTGTTGAACGGAGGCTACACCTTTGCCGACTCAGCTTGGAAGCCGCGCCTGGGCTTGGAATACAGCTTCGCCAGCGGCGACAGCGACCCGACCGACGGCAAGCACGAGACGTTTGAAAACCTGTTCCCGACGAACCACAAGTTCTACGGCTACATGGATTTCTTCTCGCTCCAAAACATCCATGACGTGCGCGTCATGCTCACAGCCAAACCCACGCCAAAGCTCAGCCTCGCACTTGAAGGCCATCTCTTCTGGCTCGCCGACGACCGCGACAGTCTCTACGCCGTCAACGGCACGCCACGCGGTGGATTCGGCAATCCAGTGGGCGGCGCCGGCGCCGGCTACGGCATCAACTCGTCCTACAGCAAGTTCGTTGGCGGCGAGATTGATTTGATCGCCGGCTACTCGCTGACCAAGTTCGCCTCGCTTGAAGCCGGCGTAGGCCACTTCTTCACCGGGAGCTACTTGAACTCCACCTTCAGCGCCGTTGGCGGCTCCACGTCTGCGAACTGGTTCTACCTCCAGACGACGCTGAACTTCTGAAACTTGTCGTGGAATGCGGACGCCCACGTCCGCTGCACCAACACATCCCCGCGTGCCACAGCCGTGGGCGTCTGCGCTCCTTTGGTGCCCAGCGCCATCGCCTGTCGCTGCTGTCCGCTTCTGCTCAAATGCGCCGCAGCCTGAGCAAATCCCGACAGTCAGCGCCACGGGTTGCGGCGGAGCGGTTGCCTTGCCGTGCCGTGCAGGGGTGACTCCCAAGCTCACGCCAGCCGCGCCCAGCGCGCTCGTTGGCGGCGCGATGAGTTTCCTTCATCCCGTCGCCTCAAACGATTCACACACCACGCAGGCCTCGCCAACCAGCTTGGCAGGTCGGCTGCATTGGGCAGCGTGACGATGAAACTATCCGACCTCAAAACCGCCGGCCACTGGCCCACGCTGGTCACCGCGTTCCTCTACTTCGACTACAGCTTCATGGTGTGGACGCTGCTCGGCGTGCTGGCGAACCAGATTGCCGCGCCTGAATCGCTCAACCTCACGCCCCAGCAACGGTTCTTCATGGTCTCGGTGCCGATTCTCTCCGGCGGCTTCATCCGGCTGCTGCTCGGCCTGCTCGTGGACCGCATCGGCGCGAAGACGACGGGCATTTTCGCGCAGCTCGTCGTCATCGCGGGCCTGTCCGTCGCGTGGCTCGTTGGGTTGAAAAACTACGAGGCCACCCTGCTCATGGGCGTGGTCCTCGGTGTGGCGGGTGCGAGCTTCGCCGTCGCGCTGCCGCTGGCGGGCCGCTGGTATCCGCCGCACATGCAAGGCCTCGTCATGGGCCTTGCCGGCGCGGGAAACATCGGCGTGGTCATTGACGCGTTGCTCGCGCCGCGCCTCGCGGCTGCCTACGGCTGGGAGGCGGTGTTCGGCCTCGCCATCATCCCTGCTGTCCTCGTGCTCGCCGTCTATTGCTTCGTGGCCAAGGAGCCGCCGCTGAAAGTCCCGGCGAAGAAAATCGCCGACTACTTCCGGCTCTTCGCCGAGAAGGACGTTCACTGGTTCTGCTTCTTTTACACCGTGACGTTCGGCGGTTTCGTCGGGCTGGCCTACTCGCTCGGAATGTATTTCAAGGACCGCTTCGGCCTGACGAACTCGCAGGCCGGCGACCTCGTCGCGCTCTGCACGGCGATCGGCGCGCTTGGACGGCCGCTCGGTGGCGGCATCTCGGACCGCATCGGCGGCATCAAATCGCTGCACATCTACTACTCGGTCGCGTGCCTCGCGCTCATCGCCGGCGGCTTGATCGACAGCCTCGCGTTCAACGTCGCCGCGTTCTTTATCGCGTGCGGCGCGTTCGGCATGGGCAACGGCTCTGTCTTCCAGCTCCTGCCGCAGCGCTTCGGCAAGGAACTCGGCCTGATGACCGGTCTCGTCGGCTGCGGCGGCGGTCTCGGCGGCTTCCTGCTCGCGAACATGATGGGCCAGAGCCGCCAGCACACCGGCAGCTACCTCATCGGCCTGCTGGTCTTCGCCGGCCTCTGCATCCTCGCGCTGGTCGGTCTTTCACTGGTTAAGAAACGCTGGCGCACGACATGGGGCGCGGTCGCCGCCGCCCGCATCTGAGCCGCGAACCACGCGCATGACCGCGACTCTCCCAATTCTCAACGCAGCGATGGAGCCGGAAGCCAAACCGTCCACCGCCACCGTCTCCATTCGCGTTGATTCGCGCAATGCGCGGGCGGACTCTGCGCCCATGACCCCGCCCGGCTGCCTCCGCGTCCACGCCACTAGCTTCACCCGCCCGCGCGTGGACGACACGCCCGGCGACGACGTTTCCGCCGCCCGCGCGCTGGAAGACGGCACGTTCATCGCCGTGGTCGCTGACGGCCTCGGCTCCGCCCGGCAGGGCCGGGACGCGGCGGAGAAGGCCGTCGCTCACTACACCGCGAACTTCCGCAACCGCCCGCAGGCTTGGAGCACCGCCAAGACGCTGGAGGAAATCACCCGCCACCTAAACCGCCAGCTCCATCAGGAAGGCCTTGCCCGCCACGAGTCGCCGGAACTCGCGTCCACCGTCGTTGCCGCCGTGCTCGATGGCGACCGTCTCCACGTCCTGAACGCCGGTGACTCGCGCGCCTATCGTTTCCGCGCCGGCAAGCTGGAGCGCCTCACGCACGACCACCGCGATGCCGCGCAAACCCACGTTCTCACCCAAGCCCTCGGCCTCGCCGACACCGTCGCGCCGCACGTCGCGCAGGCCGACCTCGCCGTCGGCGATTTCATCCTGCTCTGCACCGACGGCCTTTCCGATGTGCTCGACGACGCGGCGCTCACCGAGTTGCTCGCCGAGCGCACCGGCGCGCGCGGCCTAGTCGCCATCGCTTGCGAACGCGCCACACCCGAGACGCTTGATGACA
The DNA here is from genome assembly GCA_016235545.1 of Verrucomicrobiota bacterium. Classification (GTDB taxonomy): domain Bacteria; phylum Verrucomicrobiota; class Verrucomicrobiia; order Limisphaerales; family SXTU01; genus SXTU01. The sequence continues at coordinate 6,727 of JACRKB010000198.1, forward strand.
TCACCGCCGTCGTCCTCGAAGTGCAGGAACTCGGCCCCGCCGCCAGCGCAACGCCCGTGTCGCTGCCCATCCCCGCGCAGCTCAAGGCCGATGACATGGTGGACGGCTACACGCTCCGCCGCAGCTTCCGCGCTAGCGACCGCATCTGGCTCGCCGCGAAGGCTGGCAAATCCTTCGTGCTGAAATTCGCCCCGCTCGAAGCGCAGACGAACGAAGCCGTCCTCACCGCCTTCATCCGCGAGACGTGGAACGCCACCACGCTCAAGGCCGACTATTTCCCCGCCGCCACCGCGCCCGAGGACGCCACCGCGCGCTACTACGTCCTCGACTACTTCCACGCTCCCACGCTCAAACAGTGGCTCGCCGACAACGGCCCGCTGCCCACCGCCGACGCCGTCGCGCTGGGCAAGTTCGTCCTCGCCGCGGGCCAGTTCCTCCTGCGGCACGACTTCGTCCACGGCGACTTGAAGCCCGAGAACATCCTCGTGCTCGGGGAACCCGGTGCTCTCGCGTTCAAGCTCATTGACCTCGGCAATGTCGCCGAGGTCTTTAGCGTCAACTCGCGCGCCGGCACGCCCAGCTACCTTGCGCCCGAGCGCTTCCACAACGCCGCCGTCAGCGAGCCGACGGAAATCTTCGCCCTCGGCGCGACGCTCTACGAGGCCCTCACCGGCAAACTCCCGCACGGCGAAATCGAGCCGTTCCAGACACCGCAGTTCCGCGCAGCGAAGCCGCCGAGCAAACTAAACCCGCACGTCCCGCACTGGCTAGACGCCATCGTCCTGCGCGCCCTCGCGCTCGACCCCGACGACCGCTTCGCCGCCTACAGCGAGATGCGCTTTCAGCTCGAACATCCCGAGAAGGTGAAACCCTTCCGCTCCGCCGGCGCGCCGCTCCTCGAACGCGACCCGGTCCTGCTGCTGAAACTTCTCCTCGCCGCCAGCCTCGCCGCCAACCTCGCGCTGCTCTTTTTCCTGTCTCGGAAATGACCTTGCCCGCCGACAACTTCACTAAGTCTGCGAGCGCCACTGGCGAGCGCACGCTCGTGGACACGTTGCTAGACGAGCAGCGGCAGCTCACGGCGGTCGAAGCCTTTGCCCGCTCGCACGCGCGGCACGAACTCACCGAGCCGCACTATCGCAAACTCCTTCCCGCCAGCGCCCCGCGCCCCGGCGAGCAATACGCCTTCGAGGTGAACCTCGACCAATGCAGCGGCTGCAAGGCCTGCGTCACTGCCTGCCATTCGCTCAACGGCCTCGACGACGGCGAATCCTGGCGCGAAGTCGGCGCGCTGTTTGGTGAAATGCGGAATGACGCCTCGAAGTGGAGCGCGGCTGTGTCGCAGACCAGCCGCAGCGAGTCGGGGATTGCTGCGACTGGCTTTCAGCACAGTCGCGCTCCCCAGACGCCAGACGCCAGACCCCATCCCTCATCCCTCATCCCCCTCCACCAAACCGTCACGACCGCCTGCCACCACTGCGTCGAGCCGGGTTGTCTGCTCGGCTGCCCCGTCCTTGCCTACGACAAAGACCCGCTCACCGGCATCGTCCGCCACCTCGACGACCAGTGCATCGGTTGCAGCTACTGCATTTTGAAATGTCCCTACGACGTGCCGAAGTATTCGGCGACGCGCGGCATCGTGCGCAAATGCGACATGTGCCACGGCCGCCTCGCCGCCGGCGAAGCTCCCGCGTGTGTGCAAGCGTGCCCGAATGAGGCCATCCGTATTTCCGTGGTCAGCCTCGCAGAGGTGAAGGCCATGTCCCGCAGCGCAAGTGGCGGAGCGGGTGAGAAAGTGGGAAAGCGAGAAAGTGTGACGTCGTCCGACAGCCCCTCTCACTTTCCCACTCCCTCACTTTCTCACCTGCCTCCCCCGTGGCTCCCCGACTCGCCCTCGCCACACATCACGCTTCCGACCACGCGCTACATCACAACGAAACCCACCGCCGACCTCCGCGCCGCCGACCACAGCCTGCCGCGTCCGCAACCCGCGCACTGGCCGCTCATCCTCATGCTCGTGCTCACGCAAGCCGGCATCGGCGGATTGCTCGCCGCGCGTTTCACCAGCGCGAAGGCACTCCCGCTCGAACCCATCTCGCTCGCGTTTCTCTTCGTCGGCCTCACCGCCAGCGTGTTCCATCTCGGCCAACCCTTGAAGGCCTGGCGCATCTGGCTCGGCTGGCGCACAAGCTGGTTGAGCCGCGAAGCCATCGCCCTCAACGCCTTCGCCGGAGCCGCCGTTACGAGCGTCGCCGCGCACTGGCTCCCCGCGCTGACTAATCACTACTCACTAATTACTTTTCCCCTCTGCGCGCTCGCCCTCGCCGCCGTCTTCGCCCAATCAATGGTCTATGCCGACACGCACCGCGCCTTCTGGAGCCTCCGCCACACCGCCCCGCGCTTCTTTGGCAGCGCGCTCGTGCTCGGCATCGGACTTGCGCTGGCATTTCAACCCAGCGCCCGGCTCGCCGTCGCGCTGCTCCTCGTCACACTGCTCAAGCTCGCCTCCGAACTCTCCGTCCTGAAGCACGCCGACACTGACTCTGACCGCTGGACCCAACTCCGCCGCACCGCCGCGTTGCAGACCGGCGTGCTGCGTCCGGTGCTCGCCGTGCGCCTGCTCGCCGCGCTCGTGGGCGGAGCCTTGCTCCCCTTCGCAATCGCGACCGGCGCAGCGTCCACGACGCTCGCCGTCAGCGCCTTCCTCCTCTGCCTGCTCGGTGAACTCGCCGAGCGTCGCCTGTTCTTCACCTCCGTCGCGCCGGACAAAATGCCTGTTTGATGAGCACGACCACTTCAACGCAAAGTCGCAGAGACGCAAAGACGCAGGCTGAAAAACTTGGCGTCTCTGCGTCTTTGCGCCTTGGCGTTGAATCGCCCGCTTCTCCCGCGAACACGCTGCTTCGCCAGTGGACCGGCCCGCTCACCGCCGACCTCGTGCGCGCGCCCGGCGAGTTCGGCCTCGGCCAAGTTCCCGCACGCTTCAAGCCCGATGCGACGACCACCGTCGTCTGCGGTTTTTGCTCCACCGGCTGCGGCTTGAATGTGCATCTCAAAGACGGCCAGGCCGTGAATCTCTCCGCGACCTCGGACTATCCGGTGAACCTCGGCATGGCCTGCCCGAAAGGCTGGGAAGCTCTCACACCGCTCGCCGCACCCGACCGCGCCACCACGCCGCTGCTCCGCAATCCCGCCACCGGCAAGCTGGAGCCGACCGACTGGGACCACGCGATGCAGGTCTTCACGCTGAAGTTCAAGGCCATCATGGACCAGCACGGGCCGGAGAGCGTCGCGTTCCTGAGCACCGGGCAGATTTGCACGGAGGAGATGGCCTTCCTCGGCGCGCTGTGGAAGTTCGGCATGGGCGCGTTGCACTGCGACTCGAACACGCGCCAGTGCATGGCCACCAGCGCCGTCGCCTACAAGCAGAGCTTCGGCTTCGACGCGCCGCCGTTCACCTACGCGGACTTCGAGGAATCGGACGTGCTGGTCTTCATCGGCGCGAACCCGTGCGTAGCGCATCCCATCATGTGGCAGCGCGTGCTGCGCAACCGCCGTTCGCCGGAAATCATCGTGCTCGACCCGCGCGCGACCGAGACCGCGCAAGCCGCGACATTACACCTCCCGCTCGCGCCCAAGTCCGACCTCGCGCTGCTCTACGGCGTCGCGCACCTGCTCATCCAAAACGGCTGGGTGGACCGCGAGTTCGTGGACGCGCACACGAGCGGCTTCGCGGAGTTCGCGGAGTTTGTGCGCGAGTTCACGCCGGACGCGGTCGCGGCGAAGTCTGGTTTGACCGTCGGCCAAATCTATCGCCTCGCCGAGAGCGTGAAGGCCGGCAAACGCGTTTCGTTCTGGTGGACGATGGGCGTGAACCAAGGGCACGAGGCCACGCGCACCGCGCAGGCCGTCATCAATCTCGCACTGCTCGGCGGCCACATCGGCAAGCCCGGCACCGGCGCGAACAGCATCACCGGCCAGTGCAACGCGATGGGCTCGCGGCTCTTCGCGAACGTCACGAGCCTGCTCGGCGGCCACGACTTCGCGAACCCGGAGCATCGCAAGAAAATCGCGACCACGCTGAACATCCCCGAGTCGGTGATTCCAACCAAGCCCTCGCTCGCCTACGACCAAATCCTCGATGGCATCGCCGCCGGCAAAATCAAAGGCCTGTGGGTCATCGCGACCAACCCATCGCACTCGTGGATTGGGAAAGGTGGCGATGGGGAGCACAGCCGCCCCGGCTGTGGTTCGGCGCGCCCTCGCGCCGAACTCGGCGACGCTCTGACTAATGATGCTGCGCGGATGGTCGAGAGTTCTCGGCCAACCGCGAGGGCGCGGTTGGCTGCGCCCGAGGCGGGCGCGCTCCCCGTTGTTACAGATCTCGACTCCCTCCTCGCCCAGCTCGACTTCCTCGTGGTGCAGGACATGTATCACACCACCGACACCGCCCTGCGCGCCGACCTCGTGCTGCCCGCCGCCGGCTGGGGCGAGAAGGAAGGCACGTTCATCAACAGCGAACGTCGCTTCGGCCTCGTGAAGAAAGTTTCCCGCGCACTCGGCGAAGCGTTGGCGGACTTCCACATCTTCCGGCTCGTCGCGCACTACTGGGGCTGCGGCGAACTCTTCCGCGAGTGGACCTCGCCGCAAGCCGTCTTCCAAATCCTCAAGCGCTGCTCCGCCGGCCAGCCGTGCGACATCACGGGCATCGAGGACTACCGGCATTTGGACCGCGAAGGCGGCGTGCAGTGGCCGCTGCCAAAGCAAAGTAATCAGTGTTTAGTAATTAGTAATCAGTCCGGCTCGACAGGCACGACAGCTCCCGACCTCGACACTAATCACTACTCACTAATCACTACTCGGGAACGCCGCCTCTTCGCCGACGGCCGCTTCTTCCACCCCGATGCCCGCGCCAAATTCCTCTTCTCCCCGCCGCGCGAAGTGCCGGAGAAGCCGGACGCCGAATTCCCCTTTGTGCTCCTCACCGGACGCGGAACCAGCGCGCAGTGGCACACGCTCACGCGCACCGGGAAGTCCGACATCCTCCGCCAGCTCGCTCCGTCCGAGTTATTGCTGGAAATCAATCCCGCCGACGCCCGTCGCCTCCGCCTCCGCGCTGGCGGCACCGCGCGCGTCGCCTCGCGTCGCGGCGAACTCACCGCGCGCGTCCACATCACCTCGACGATTCGGCCCGGCCAAGTTTATCTCCCGATGCACGACCCGGCGACGAACCGGCTGACCTTCCCCGCCTTCGACCCGCACTCGCGCCAGCCCAGCTACAAGCACTGCGCGGTGAGTGTGGAGCGGGTGAGAAAGGAGGCACCATGATTAGCCCACAACGACAGAATCCAAATGCACGCGCCCGCACGACAGGCCCGAAGGGCCGTCGGAACGTAGCCACGGGTGTAGCGAGCGACTGCGAGCGGAACCCGTGGGAAGGGAGTCCTCGAAATCTCTTCCGCCCCGGAGGGGCGGGGGAGTCGCCCGACACTCACGGCTTACCCCAGCAAATACCGCTCATCGTAGCTCACGCCGTTCCCCTTCAGCAGCGCGACCAGTTCATCCCGAAACGACTTTTGCCGGTGATGTTCCTCCTGCGACAAGATGTAGTTCCGCACCTTCACCACCTGCGATTCGCTCACCGTGAAAGCAGCGTAACCCTCCTGCCATTCAAAGGCGGCCAGTTGCGGGAATTGCTGGTGAATCCACTTCGAGGAATGCGCTTTCACGTTCCGCATGAGCGTGGCGAGCGCCTCGTCGGTGCGCCAACTCAACAGGATGTGAACGTGGTCAGCCACACCGCCTATCGCCAGAGCTACTCCGCGCTCGCCCCGAATGATACCGCCGAGATAGGCGTGAACCTGCGGGCGAATAGCGTCATCCAGCCACGGCGTGCGCCCTTTGGTGCTGAACACGATGTGGTATTTCAGATTGTGAAACGTGCCGGGCATGGCCGGGAGGCTAGCTTCCGTGAGGACGAAGGCGAGCTTGTTTCCCGGCGTTTCCGCCACCCCTCCGGGGCGGAGCTGAACTTTGAACATCGGCTTCCACGGGTTCCGCTGCGCTCCACCCGTGGCTACTTTCCGGCGGCCCTTCGGGCCTGCGGTTTGGGAGCGCAACACTGCCAGTCTTCGCTATGAGCACCGCAACCATTGAACCATCCACCGCGACCACCACCGGCGTGTTCACCGCCGAGCAGAAGGAATTTCTCTCAGGCTTCATGGCTGGTGTGGCACAGCGCGGCATCCACCCTTACGTCGGCACGACCTCGATGGGCCAGCTCACCGCCGACCCCGCGCAAGGCGGTGCGAACCTCGCCGAGGAAACTGTTTACGGCACGCCGCTCGGGGACGTGACCAAGCAGGAACGCTGGAAGCACGAGGAGCATCCGCTCGACGGCTGGGACCGCATTCTCGCGCACGCGGAGGCGGGGAAATTGCCGGATGAGGAAAACACTTTCCGCTTCCGCAACTTCGGGATGTTCCACGTCAGCCCCGCGCAGAACAGCTTCATGCTGCGCTGCCGCATCCCGGCGGGCGAACTCACGGCGGCGCAGATGAACGGCCTAGCCGACATCGCGGACGACTACGGCAACGGCAAATCCGCCGTGACCACGCGCTCGAATCTCCAGATTCGCGAAATCGCGCCGACGAACTTGGTGAACGTCCTCACACGTCTGCAATCGCTCGGCCTCACCGCGAAGGGCAGCGGCGTGGACAACATCCGCAACGTCACCGCGTCGCCCACCGCCGGCTTCGACCCGCGCGAGCTGCTGGACACGCGGCCCTTCGCGCACGCGCTGCATCACTACATTCTGAACCATCGCGAGTTCTACAACCTGCCGCGCAAGTTCAACGTCGCCTTCGAGGGCGGCGGCGCAGTGGACACGGTGGCGGACACGAATGACATCGGCTTCATGGCGTGCCGCGCGGAAGCGGGAGCAGGTGAGAAAGTGGGAAAGCGAGAAAGTGAGACGGAGCAAGGTTCCCACTCTCCCACTTTCACACCTGCTCACCTGCCTGCCCCCGGCATCTACTTTCGCGTCGAGCTGTGCGGCATCACGGGCCACAAGCAGCTTGCGAAGGACTGCGGCATTCTCGTGAAGCCCACGGAGGTGCTTGCGGTGTGCGCCGCGATGATTCGCGTCTTCCTCGAAAACGGCGAGCGCACGGACCGCAAGAAGGCGCGGCTGAAGTATTTGGTGGACAAGTGGGGCGTGGAGAAGTTCCTCGCCGAGACGCAGAAGAAGATCGCGTTCCCGCTCGTGAAGTTCCCGCTGGAGCAGTGCATCAAGCGACCCGCTGCGGTGAAGCACGGGCACGTCGGCGTGTATCGGCAGCGGCAGCCGGGTAAGAACTACATCGGCGTGGTCGTGCCGGTCGGCATTCTCTCGAGCAAGCAGATGCGCCGCGTCGCCGACCTCGCGGCGAACTACGGCTCCGCCGCGCTCCGCCTAACGCCGTGGCAAAACTTCCTCATCCCCGACGTGCCTGACGCTTTCGTTGAGACCGTGAAGCGCCAGCTCGTGCGCATCGGCCTGCACCACGAGGCGACGAACATTCTCGGCGGACTCGTCGCGTGCACCGGTAGCGCAGGTTGCAAGTGGGCCGCGACGGAGACCAAGGGCCAGGCCGTCGCGCTCGGCGCGCATCTCAACAAGAAGCTCCAGCTCGACCACCCCATCAACATCCACCTCACCGGTTGCCCGAACTCCTGCGCGCAGCACTACGTCGGCGACATCGGTTTGCAGGGCGTTAAGGTGGGCACCGCTAGCAGCGAGGGCTATCACGTTGTCTTCGGCGGCGGCACCGGCGCGGACGCGGCCATCGGCAAGCAGGTCTTCACCGGCATTCCCTTCAGCGATTTGCCCGCGCTGCTGGAACGCGTGCTGAAAACCTATCAAGCCCGGCGCAATTCCGGCGAAACCTTCGCCGCCTTCACGCGCCGGCATGAGGTGAAGCAGTTGCAGGAGATGTTCAGCGAATGAGCAACGCGCGGCACATGTGGAGTGCGCTGGCAGAGCGCAGCGGCGACAGCGCTTTCGGAGCGGAGGCGCGCGTTCGTAGTTCGCACGTGAAAGCGGCGTCGCCGCTGCGCTCTGCCGCCGCACTCCAAAACGGCACCAGCTTCCAATGAACGAACCCGCCAATTTCGTCCCCGTCCTGCCTGACAACGCGCCGTTCACGTCGGAGCAGCGCGCGTATCTCAACGGCTTTCTCGCCGGCCTGTTCTCCCGCGCGCCGCAGCCGGACCTCGCGGCTCCTGCGGTGGAGTCGAAACCGTTGACGCCACTGACCATCCTGTTCGGCTCGCAGACGGGCAACGCGGAGAATCTGTCCAAGCGCATCGCGAAGGAGGCGGGCAAGCGCGGGTTCGCGCCGACGATTCAGGACCTCGGCAAGTATGCGACGGCGCAGCTTGTGTCCGAGTCGGCGCTGCTCGTCGTCACTAGCACTTACGGCGACGGCGAGCCGCCCGACAATGCGAGGGCGTTCTGGGAATTCCTCAGCAGCGACGCCGCACCGAAGCTGGCACAGACAAAGTTTTCCCTGCTCGCGCTCGGCGACTCGAACTACCCGAAGTTCTGCGCGTTCGGCAAAAGTGTGGACGAGCAGCTCGAAAAACTCGGAGCGGTCCGCGTTCATTCGCGCACTGATTGCGATGTGGAGTATGAGGAGCCGTTTGCGAAGTGGCTGGACGGCGCGCTGAACGCGCTGGCACCGGGGGAGAGTAAGAAGTGTTTAGTGATTAGTAATCAGTCCGAGGCGGCAACGGATGCGCCCACGCCCACTCCATCACTAATTACTAATTACTCCAAGTCCCGCCCCTTCCCCGCGCCGCTGCTCGCGAACGTCCGGCTCAACGGCGAAGGCTCCGCGAAGGACACACGGCACTTCGCGTTCTCGCTTGAAGACTCCGGCCTGAGTTACGAGGCAGGCGATGCGCTCGGTGTGCGCGCCACGAACTGCGCCGAGCTGGCCGAGGAGCTTGTCCGTGCGCTGGGTCGCTCCGGCGAGGAGCCGGTGCCCGACCGCGACGGCAAGGAAACGCCGCTGCGCGAGGCGCTGATTCATCACTACGAAATCACCCGCATCCCGTCGCCGCTGCTCAAGGCTGTGGCGGAGCGGAGCGGAGACGAGGAACTGCAGAAGCTCACAGCACCCGGAGGGAACGGCGAGCTGACGAAGTTCCTCTGGGGCCGGGAAATCATTGACCTCCTGCACGGACACCCGGCGGCAAAGTTCGCGCCGACCGAGTTCGTCGCGTTGCTCAAGAAGCTTCAGCCGCGGCTCTACTCCATTTCCTCCAGCCCCAAAGCGCATCCCGGCGAGGTGCATCTCTGTGTGGGCGTGGTGCGCTACGATTCACTCGGCCGTGCGCGCAAGGGCGTGTGCTCGACGTTCCTCGCCGAGCGCGTGCCGGCGGGCGGCGTGGTGCCGGTCTTCGTGCATCACAACAAGAACTTCCGTCCGCCCGCGAATCCGGACGCGCCGATGATCATGGTCGGCCCCGGCACAGGCATCGCGCCCTTCCGCGCGTTCCTCGAAGAGCGGCGGGCCGCCGGGGCGAAGGGTAGGAACTGGCTTTTCTTTGGCGACCAGCGCGCGTCCACGGACTTCCTCTTCCGCGAGGAAGTCGAAGCCATGCGGCACGACGGCACGCTGACGCGGTTGGACCTCGCGTTCAGCCGCGACCAAACGGAGAAGATTTACGTTCAGACCCGCATGACCGAGCACGCGAAGGAACTCTATGCGTGGCTGGAGGAAGGCGGCGGTTTTTACGTCTGCGGCGATGCGAGCCGCATGGCGAAGGATGTGGATGCGGCGTTACACAAGGTGATCCAGACCGCCGGCGGAAAGACCGCCGAGCAAGCCGCCGAATTCGTGTCCGTGTTGAAGAAGGACAGGCGTTACCAGCGAGACGTGTATTGACCCGATTTCCGAAGTTGGAAGCTCAGCGGACTCAAGAAAAGCGGACGGCACCCACGCCGCAGCAGACTGGTGAGGAAAAATTCCATCGGCTATCACGAGGCGTCGGAGTTTGGGTTTGACGCAGTGGCGGAGGGAGCGCGGAGCAAAGCAGGCTTGGGACGCTCCAACTGCCTTCACCTTTTGGTGTGCTTCGCCGTTTTCTTCTCTGGGTCTTTTTGCGGCCTCTGCGTCGCTGGGTTGACGTTGAGCACGCTCATTGCGACCAGCCTCTCCGACTCAAATAAATGCCGTCTGGCCAGGGCGGGCGACGGGCGCGACGGGGAGTTTCATGTCCCAATGAATGTCTTTCGGGAAGAGGTCTTCCTTCGAATTTAGCGCCATTTCCCAGGTTATTTCCTTGCCCGTGTAGGCCGCCATGCGCGCCATGATCGCGCAGAGCGTGGTCTTGATGAACCGGTCGCCGGTGTTGATGGGCTTGCCGGCGCGGATGCTGGCATACATCTCGTCGTGCTCGGTCTGATAGCCGTTCTGTGTCTTGTCGCCGTTCCAGCGCCAGCGGTTCTCGCCGGTGATGACGTGGCGCTTGCTGCCGCTCTCGCCTTCATAGACGCCCTTGGTGCCGTAGACGCGCTCGGTGACCTCGCTGTGGCAGCGGTCGAACTGGCGGGTGAAATGGTAGCCCTTCACGCCGTTGGCCCATTTGTATTCGGCGGCGAAGTGGTCGTAGATGTTGCCGTATTCGCCGCCAGGCTCGCCGGGCCGCACTTGGCGTCCTCCTGTGCAAATCACGCTCTCGGGCGGCTCGTCCTTCATCGCCCACATGAGCTTGTCAATGGAGTGGACTCCCTGCTCGACGATGTGATCGCCAGAAAGCCAGGTGAAGTAATACCAGCGGCGAATCTGCCACTCGAGGTCGGTCTTGGTGTTGGTGCGGTTCCACTTCGGGTAACGGTCCACCGCCGTGTTGTAGTAGCTGGAATAGACGGCCTGGATTTCACCGACTGCGCCGTCGTGAATCTTCGCGAACACGTCGCGGTTCGCCGTGGTCCAGCGCCAGGTGAAGCCGTCCACGAGGGCGAGGTTCTTCTGCTTCGCCAGCTTGATGCTCTCCATCACCGAGCGCACGCCTGGGCCGTCCACCGCCATCGGCTTCTCAGCGAAGACGTGCTTGCCCGCCTCGATGGCGGCCTTGATGTGCATCGGCCGAAAGCCCGGCGATGTGGTGAGGAGCACGACATCCACGCCGCTGCTGAGGACTTTCTGGAAGGCGTCGAGGCCGGTGAACTGGCGCTGGGCCGGGACGTTGACCTTCTCGGGGGTTTTCTCCTGCACCTTCTTCAACGACTCGAGGCCGGAGTCAATCTTGTCCTGGAAGATGTCGCCCATGGACCACATGACGAGGTTCGAGTCGGCGTTGAGCGCCTGATTGGCCGCGCCTGTGCCGCGACCGCCGCAGCCGACCCAGCCGATCTTGATTTTGTCGCCCGCCGCAGCCGCGTTGGCGACGTGGGGGAAGTGGATGGTGGTGGCGAGCGCGCCGCCGGCGAGTGCGGAGGACTTCACGAACTCGCGGCGGGTGGCGGAGGAGGGGGAGAGGTTGGGATTCATGTGATGTGAAACTGTGCGTGTGGTGTAGAGGACGGGAAAGGGAGCGTCAAGCCACCAAGACTCATCCCAAATTTCAAGCAAGCAGGCTGAAAGCCTCCGACATGCCCGCCCAGCGCAACGCTCTGTGTGCAAGGAATCAGTGCAACACCGCCCTGAACGGGCGGGACATTTTGTGTCGCCCATTCAGGGATTTGCCATTCGTGGTGGCGTGTCCCGGGGTGTAGCCCCGGGCTGGTGTGTGCTGGTCCGTTGGAGCGCCAACTTCTGAGTCCCGATTCACGCCGGCTGCTGCTGGCAGCGCTCAGAAGCGCAGCACGAAGTCCACTGTGAAGCGGTCGTCGAGCACGCCGCGCGGGTTGGTCACGCTGCGCTCGTAGGCGAAGCCCAGCTCGACTTTCTCATGGAGCTTGGAGCGGAAGCCGCAACCCAGTGCGACCTGCGTGGAGCCGGCGGCCGCCTTGGAGCCGAAGTTGATGAGGTCGAAGCCCTCGACGCCGAGGGCAAAGGGTTCCTGCTGGCCCGCGTTGAGGACGGTGAAGCCGTTCGCCGCGACGAAGGGCACGAAGTATCTGTGCGCGTGGTAGCCGAGCTGCGCGCTGTAATGGAGCTGCGCCGTGTCGCGCGCCATGTTGTTGGGCACCCGCGCGCCGATGTTGCCCATCAGAGTGAGGTCGCCCCAGCCTTTCGCGGCGGCGAGGAAGATGTCCCATTCGCCCTGGCCGTTGCCTTGGAAGACATCGCGGTTGCCTGTGGGCAGCTCCAGTTCCACGCCCGGAGTCAGGATGAACTGGTTCTCGCGGTCATCAATGACGGCGTATTTCAAACCCAGCGAGATGTCCGCCCAGCCGGAAGCCTTGGTGAGCGTGGCCGCCGGGTTGAAGTTCACGTAGCCGTCCTTCGTGGCAATGATGGCGAGCCTCTCTGTGACGGCCCAGCGGATTTCCATGGCATACACCTGCACGTTGCCACCCACGGGCACCGTCGCACCGGCACCGCCGACGGGCAGGGTCTTGCCGAGGTGTTGATACATGAACAGCGGGCGGATCTCGCTGCGGATGAACGGCTCCTCGAAGAACACCGGGTTGGTGACCGGTGCGGGAGCCTTTGCGGACCAGTCTTCGGCGAAGGCGACTGACAGCGCCGGCAGGCTGACGAGGAGCGTGAGGGTGGTGAGGAGGTTTCGGTGGCTCGTGTTCATGTTTCAGGTGATTTTGTGGACACCGCGCCGCCGGGTCGGAGCGTTCCTGACGCTGCCTGACAAACCCGAACAACGAAAACTGCCAGCGTCCACAGGTTAATCGGACGCCGAAGATTGAGGCGCTGAAGCGACCCGCACGCGCGCCGGATATTGGCGCTTGCTGGCCAGCGATTGCGGTCGGGGAAGTGGGAGAAGTTTGGGCCCGAGTTCCGGAGTCGGAAACTCAGGGAAGCAGGAATGGCGGACGAAGCGCGGCGTTCACGCCGCAGCAGGCTGGGAGAGAAAGTGCGCTCGGCAGCCAGCTGGCTTGGTCATGTTTCTGCGGGCTGAAGGCCGCGCTTCTTGCCGCCAGTTGCTGCGTGCTGCGGGGATTGCACTCCGTGCTGTGGAGAGTCGGGTCCGTGCGCCGGCGCGGGCCGCCTCACGCCTGGCCGGAACGGATGCGCTCGAAGGCCGCGCTGGTCTGCTTGAACGCCGCCTCAATCTTTGGGATCAGCGCCGGGATTCCCTCGGTGCTGCCGCCCAGGGCTAGGGTTTCAAGTTCCTGGCACAGGTTGCCCAGCGCGTTCGCGCCGAGGTTCAGGCTCATGCCGCGGAAGACGTGCGCGGCGAAGCCGAGCTGTTCGAGGTTGTCGCCCGAGTTCTTGATCTGCTCCAAGTGCTTGGGCGCGTTCTGAGCGAAAAGGTCTATCAGCTCGTGCAGCAATGGCACGCCGTCCTTGGACTTCATGTCATTCAACTCGGCGATGATGGTCGCATCGAGGATGGCTGTGGCGGCGGGTGTGGGCTGGCCCCCGGCCGCGGACACGGGCGTTCCGCCCGCCGAGCTGGTCCGGCGCTCCATGCCCCAGCGCTCGATGACGCCTTGCAGCTCCGCGATGCGCACTGGCTTGGCCACGTAGTCGTCCATGCCGGCCTCGATGCATTTCTCGCGGTCGCCCTCGAGCGCGTTGCCAGTCATCGCCACCAGCCGGGGGCGGCGCGCGTCCGGCCACTGGGCATTGATGCGGCGCGCGGCCTCGAGGCCGTCCATCTCCGGCATCTGCACGTCGAGGAAGATGAGGTCGAAGGGCTGCTGTTCGAGAAGCCTGAGCACCTCGACGCCGTTGGCGGCGACCTCGGGCCGGTAGCCCAGGCGCTGAAGCATCTTCACGCCGACTTTCTGGTTTATCAGGTTGTCGTCGGCCAGCAGCAGCCGCAGTGGGAGGCGTTCGGACATGGAGGAGTCGAACTCCGAGCTGACCGGGGCCTTCTTCTCCGTCCGCGGCATGTGGTCCACCGCGCGGACCAGGGCGTCGAAAATCTGCGCCGGGCGCAGGGGCTTGTAGATGTAGAGCGACACGCCGACCGCGCCGGGCCTCGTGTCATCCGTGCGCAGGCGCACGTCGGTCAGCAGCAGCATCGGCGTCGTCTCGCAGCCGGGCACGCGGCGGACGAACTGCGCGAGAGTGAGGCCGTCCATCTCCGGCAGTTGCAGGTCGAGCACGATGGCGTCGAAGTGCGCGCCGCCGGAGATCTGGTCGAGCGCTTCCTTGCTGCTGCCCACGGCGTGGAGCTCGGCCCCGGCCCAGCGGGCATATTGGGCGAAGGCCTTGCGGTTGGAGCCGTTGTCTTCGACGACCAGGATTTTCTTCCCTTTGAGCTTGTCCACCGGTGCCATCACGGGTGCTGGTGACTCGGTGTGCGCGGCCTGTGTGCGCAGGATGAGGTGGAAGGTCGAGCCCTTGCCCACCTCGCTCTCGACCCAGATTTTGCCGCCCATCAGCTCGGCGAGGCGTTTGCAAATGGCCAGGCCCAGCCCGGTGCCGCCGAACTGCCGTGTGGTCGAGCTGTCCACCTGGCTGAACGACTTGAACAGCCGGTCCATCTTGTTCGCCGGTATGCCGATGCCGGAATCTCGGACGGAAATGCGGACGAAGAACGCATCGGGGTCGTGGGCAATCCTCGAGTCTGCGAGGTCTCCGGGGTTTTCCTCACGGCTGACGGCGATGCCGACCTCGCCATGTGCGGTGAACTTCACCGCGTTGCTGACGAGGTTGACGACGATTTGCCGCAGGCGGGTGACGTCGCCCTCGACGATGGGCGGGAGGTTGTCCTCCACCGAATAGACCAGATCGATTTTCTTCTCCGCGGCGCGCGGGGTCAGGAGGTCGAGCGCCTCCTCGATGCAGGTGCGCAGGTCGAAAGGGTGCCGCTCCAGGTCCAGCTTGCCGGCCTCGATCTTCGAGAAGTCGAGGATGTCGTTGATGATCGTCAGCAGGGCGTCTGCGGAGCTGCGGACGGTCTCGACGAAGTCACGCTGCTCGTTGGTCAGCTCCGTGTCCATCAGCAGCGAGGTCATGCCGATGATGCCGTTCATCGGCGTGCGGATCTCGTGGCTGGTGTTGGCGAGGAACTCGGACTTGGCGCGGGTGGCCTCCTCGAGTTTCTGGTTCAGCCCGATGAGCGCCGTGTTGCTGTCCACGAGCTGCTGCTGGCTCTCGCGCAGCGCGCGGTAGGCCTCATCGCGCTGGACGGAGCTTTGATAGGCCTTCGAGTGATAGCGGATGCGCGCGATAAGCTCGACCTTGTCGGGCAGCTTGACGAGGTAGTCGTTCGCACCGGCGGCGAAGGCCTGCGCCTTGATGGTGGGCTCCTCCTTCGTGGAGAGGACGATGATGGGCGTCTCCTGCGTGCCGGGGTTTGCGCGGAACTGGCGCACGAGCGTGAGGCCGTCAATGCCCGGCATGACGAGATCCTGGAGGATGACGGTGGGCTTGATCTGGTTCGCCAGCCGCACCGCTTCCGTGGGGTCGATGCAGTAGTGGAAATCAATGTTGGGCTGGTTGGCCAGGCAACGGCGGATGGCCTCCGCGACCATGACCTGGTCGTCCACCAGCAGCACCATCACCGAATAATCGGAGGCGGCGGCGTTGCCCGGCGGGTTGGCGGGCCTGGCGGGCTGCATCGTTCCGGTCATGTCAGTTGGTTGAGTCGCGCGTGTTTAACGCGCATTGGATAACGGCTGGAGGGATTTTTTCCAATGGCAAAATGCGACGCCTCTGGGTGGTCGCAGCCTGATGCTTGCGACTACGGGCCGGCCTGAATCTCCCGCGCCCGGATGCACGCCACCTCGCGTCCCGGGGAGAGCACCTCCAACGCCGGCACCTTCCCCTTGCACGCCTCCACCGCGTGCGAGCAGCGCGGATGAAACGCGCAGCCCGGCGGTGGGTTCAGCGGAGATGGCGGATCTCCCGCCAGCTCGATGCGCCGCCGCTCCTTCGCCTTCACCGGGTCCGGCACCGGCACCGCGCTGACCAGCGCCTGCGTGTAGGGATGCAGCGGGTGGTCGAACACCGCCGCAGCCGGCCCCAGCTCGATGATCTTGCCCAAATACATCACCGCGATGCGGTCCGCGATGTGCCGCACCACTGAGAGATCATGCGAGATGAAGACCAGCGTCAGCCCCATCTCGCGCGAGAGCTTGGCGAGCAGATTGATGATCTGCGCCTGGATCGAGACATCCAACGCCGACACCGGCTCATCCGCCACGATCAACTTCGGCTCCACCGCCAGCGCGCGCGCGATGGCGATGCGCTGCCGCTGTCCGCCGCTGAACTCGTGCGGATACTTCCGCTGGTAACGCGGCGCGAGGCCAACCTTCTCCATCAACGCCGCCACGCGCGCAGGCAGTTCGTTCGCCGGCACCGCGTGATGAGCACGAATCGCCTCCGCCAGCGTGTCGAACACCGTCATGCGCGGGTTCAGCGACGCATAAGGGTCCTGGAAAATCATCTGGAAGTCCGCGCGCGCCGACCGCAGCTCCGCTCCGCGCAATGCCGTGAGGCTACGCCCGCCCAGCACCACCGTGCCCCCGCTCGCCGGGAGGAGCTGGAGGATCGTCCGCCCCAGCGTGGACTTCCCGCAGCCCGACTCGCCCACCAGCCCGAGGATTTCCCCCTGCCGCAACGCGAGCGACACGCCATCCACCGCCCGCACCGTCCCCACGCGCCGCCGGAACACCAGCCCGTGCTCCACTGGGAAGTGGGTCTTCACATCGCGCAGTTCGAGGAAGGCGTTCAAAGTATGCCGGGAAGAAACCACGAATGGACACTAATGAACACGAATTTTGTCCGCACAGCGAAGGGGTTCGGCCAGGCTAGCCAACGCGCATTATCCCCGTTCCCAATGACGACCGGTGGAATAGCAGATATGGGCCGCGACGCCCGTCTCCTCCCTCTCCCTTCCTCGGAGGGGAAAGGGTTGGGGTGAGGGGTAGCGTCCGGCGGCAGGCATTTTGGACTGCGCCGGCAGAGCGCAGGGGCGACGGCGCTTTGGCTTCCTGCGGAGCGGCTTCTTCGTGGAGGGGACACTCCTGTCCCCTTTGACCAAAGAACTGTCCGGCACAGCGTCACCGACGCCCATCATTTCGTGAGCATCTCATTGAAGACGTCGTCCGCCGGATTGTCCCAGGTCTTCCGCAACGCCGCCTCCGACGCCGCCAGCCAGTGTTGCCGTTCGGTGTCCTCCTCGGGCGTCTCGACGGTGACGGTCACACGCGACCGGCTCGGCAGCGGCAGCGGCCGGGCCAGCCGCAACAGACCGTCCTCATAAATCGCTTCGAGGGTCGTTGACATGGCGTGACGATACGCCGGGCGGAGCGGGTCGCAAGGTTCCAGTTCAGTTCGCGCCGACTCGACGCGCCTGTTCCTAATCCCACCACAACGTGAACTCGCCGCCCTTCTCCAAGTGCCGCGCCAACGCCTTCACGTCGTCGTCGAAGTCGTCGCAAACGAACGGGCAGAACCCATGCAGCGACTTCGCGAGGGCCAGACCCGATTTGGGCAGGGCTTGAAACCGGCCCGCCAGCGCCGACTTGTCGCAGGCCAGCAGTGTGAAAGGCGCGGTGCGGTCCAGTGCGCGCAGGAAAGTGATGGCTTTGGTCGTCGTCACGCCATAGTTGCCGGAGCCGAAGTTGAACTGTTTGACCACGGCGAACTTGTCCTTCGCGCGGAGCAGGCACAGGCCGAGGCCGGTGTTCAGTTCGTGTGTGCGAACCACCCAGCAGCCGGCCTTGCCAATCTGCGGCGCGGCCTCGCGCCGAATCCTCTCCAACCGCTTGACCAACGCCTTGCCGATGGGCGCGCGCTCGCCGGCAGCGGGGCGGAACTGAAAGAACTGTGCCTCCGCAATCTGCGGGTGTGCCTGTGGTTTCGACCCGCAGAGACCGGTCAGCAAGGCTGACGCCTGGCTGAAGTTGGTGATGCCATCCACAGGCTTGGAAGGCTTTGGCTTTGGTGCCGCGTGCGCGACTTTGGCTGGGCGCAATTCCTTGGCCGACTTGGCTCCGGCAGCCAAAAGCAATTTCCTGATTTCGGCGTTTCTTGCAGCAGTGCCGGCCCGGTCCAAAGCAGTCTGCCCGCCCTCGCCGAGCGTGTTCACATTCACGCCGGCACCAACCAGCAGTTTGATGGATTCAACCCGACCAAGCTCGCTCCTTGGTTTCTCGCTTCGAACGGCTTTGATGAGCGCGGTGTCGCCTTCATCCACCCCGGAAAAGGCCGCCACGGCTGAGAGGTCATGCTTTTCCAGATTGGCTCCACGTTTGATGAGGTCGGCGACGATGTCAGCCATCCCATCGCAAGCTGCCATCATCAGCGGCGTGTCATTGTTAATGGACACTGGCGCGTCCATGTCCGCACCGTTGGCCAAAAGGAACGAAACCAGCTTTGCGTCGCCTTCGCAGAAAGCTGTGTAAAGCCCACAGGCGAACGTGCTGCCGGGTATCTGGCTGCGATGAGCTGACACGAGGAATTCAAGCAGACCGTATTGGCGATAGTTGACTGCGGTGCCGAATGCTCTGAACGCGACTTTCGAGTGTTTCGGAATCAGTTTCGCTACCGTAGCGACATCACCTGCTTCCGCTGCTGGATAAAGTAATCTTTGCAGTTCTGCCGGGATTGGATTTGGCATGAGGTTCGGCGAGTTGAGGGTTTAAGTGAGCGATATTTCACCCCGCTGCACCCGCACGCACGCGCTGGCGTGGCCCGGCTCGACTTCCTTCAGCGCCATTTCACCGGTCGCACAGGCGGGTTGGGCGAAGGCGCTGTTCACGCGGCCAACGCGGTCGGTTCCGTGTCCGCAAGGGCTTGTTCGACGGTGAGGCGTCCGGCCTTGATGGCCATGCAGACGCGCAGGGCGTGCAACTCAACCAGCATGGCATCCCGGGACAATTCCTCGCGGAGGAGCTGGAGCAACCGGTCGAGTTGTGCAGGGGGGAATGCCCGCCGTCGCGGGCGACGGTCTGGTAATCGAAGTAGCGCATGGCAGTTCCTAGAGTTCAGGTGGCGAGAGGATGTCCAGCACTGGCAGCCCCTCGCGGGTATTGACGCCGCACACGGTAGCATGCCGACGGCGGTTGACCAGATGCTAGAAATTCCCTGAGACCAGCACGTCCTAACGCGACGTGAACTGCCTCGTTCAGCCCGCGTTCATGCCGAGCAGGAACATGATGTTGCTGGGCGTCTTCTTGAGCTTGTTGAGCAGCAGCTCCATCGCCTCGACGGGCGGCACGCCGGTGAGGGCGCGGCGCAGCAGGACGACCTTGTTGTATTCGTCGGGATGGTAGAGCAGCTCTTCCTTGCGGGTGCCGGAGCGCTCGACGTTGATGGAGGGGAAGATGCGGCGGTCCACAAGGCCGCGGTCGAGATGGACCTCCATGTTGCCGGTGCCTTTGAACTCCTCGAAGATGACTTCATCCATGCGGCTGCCGGTGTCCACGAGCGCGGTGGCCATGATAGTGAGGGAGCCGCCTTCCTCGATGTTGCGCGCCGCGCCGAAGAAGCGCTTGGGCTTGTGCAGCGCGTTGGCGTCCACGCCGCCGGAGAGAATCTTGCCGGAGTGCGGCTGCACGGTGTTGTTGGCGCGGGCAAGGCGCGTGATGGAGTCGAGCAGGATGACGACATCCTTCTTGTGCTCGACGAGGCGGCGGGCCTTCTCGATGACCATCTCGGCGACCTGCACGTGGCGCTCGGGCGGTTCATCGAAGGTGGAGGCGATGACTTCGGCCGGCTTGCAGGAGCGCTCCATGTCGGTGACTTCCTCGGGGCGCTCGTCAATCAGCAGGATGATGAGATAGACCTCGGGGTTGTTCTTGATGAGCGCGTTGGCGAGCTTCTGAAGCAGGACGGTCTTGCCGGTGCGGGGCGGGGCGACGATGACGCCGCGCGTGCCTTTGCCGATGGGGCAGACGAGGTCCAGCACGCGGGTGGACAGCTCGGCGGGATCGGTCTCGAGGATGAAGCGCTTGTTCGGGAAGAGCGGCGTGAGGTTGTCGAAGTGCGTCTTCTCCTTGGCCTTGTCCGGCTCCATGTGGTTGACGGACTCGACCTTGAGCAGCGCGAAGAATTTCTCCTTTTCCTTGGGCGGGCGAATCTGGCCGGCCACGAGGTCGCCGGTCTGGAGGTCGAAGCGGCGGATCTGCGAAGGCGAGACATAGACGTCTTCCGGGCAGGCGAGGTAGTTGAACGCCTGCGAGCGGAGGAAGCCGAAGCCCTCGCTGAGGACTTCGAGCACGCCCTCGGCGAAGAGGCCGCCGGCGCTCTCGGCGTTTTTCTTCAGGATGGCGAAGATGACCTCCTGCTTGCGCAGGGTGCCGTAGTTCTCCACGCCCATGTCGCGCGCCATCTTGTTGAGGTCGGCGATGGAGAGGGCCTGGAGCGTGGAGATGGCCAGCAGTTCGCCCTTCAATTCCGGCGCGGTGCGCTCGGACGGCACGGGGGGCTGCTTGTGCGGTTTCTGCTTGGGCTGCCTGTGCGCGGGCTGCGCGGGCTGTGACGTGTCCGCAGCAGGGGCGGACTCACTCGTGGGAGCCGGCTCCGGCGCCGGCGCGTCGCTGGCCTGTCCGGTGCCGGGTGAAAACTCTTGCACCGGCGCGGCAGGTGCCGCGGCGGCGGCTTCCTCCTCGGCGGGGAACATGGGCTCTGCCACCGGCGCGGCGGCTTCAGGCGCGGCTTCTGGTGTGGCCGGGGCGGACGACTCTGCGGGGGCTTCGGCTTCGGGAGCGGCGGCGGCGGCGCGCTTTGCTTTGGCGACCTTCGGTTTGGCAATACGTGGCATACTCGGAACGGGAACTTGTTTGTGACTGCTGGCGGACGCGTGAGGCCTGCCGGTGAGCCGCGATTCGACTCGTTGCCTCGGAAGTGCGTTCAATCAAACGCGATGACTGACTGCCGGGGAATTTCTGCTGGGGATTTACGCTCGCTGAACTTGCGGCGGGAATCTTGCGGTTAATTCGCGCGCAAGCTGTCGGAGCAGCCTGCGGGTGTCAATCACTTATCACCGGCTGCCTCGTCCGCGCCTGCACCCACCGGCTGTTTCCAGACGTAGCGGAACATGAGCGTGCGCCCGGCTGCGGTGAGGGGGATGGCCAGCAGGCCGCCGAGGATGCCCCCGAGCAGCTTGGCCCCGACCATCACGCAGATGATGATGGTCAGCGGGTGCAGGCCCACGCGGTTGCCCAGGATGCGCGGCGAGTAGCCCAGGCCCTCGGCCACCTGCACCAGCGCAAAGATGCCGAACACGGCGAGGAAGTGGTTGCCGTCCCCGTATTGCACGCCGGCCAGGATCATCGCCAGGCAGAAGGTGATGATGGCGCCCACGTAGGGAAGTATGCAGATGACCACCGCCAGCGCGCCCAGCAGGATGGCGTAGTTCAGCCCGGCGATGGAGAGGCCGATGCCCAGCAGCGTGCCGGAGCACATGGAGACGAGGATCTGACCGCGAAAGAAGACGATGATGCTCTCGTTGATGGAGGTCAGGACGATGATTAGCTCCTCCTTGGCCTTGGATTCCCGGACGGGGAGGAAGTCTGTCCAGTTGGTCTGGATGCCGGACTTCTCGAGCAGGAAGTAGAAGAGATAGACGGGCACGAGCGCGAGGCCGACGGCGTAGCCCAGCCACGAGGTCACGCTGCCGAGGTGGTCTATCATCCAGTTGGAGACGAGCGGGACGGTTTCCCTGAGCGCCGCCTGCACCTTCTCGCCGATTTCCTTGTCCCAAGCCTCCTTGGCCTTCTGGCCCAGCGGCGAGCTGGCGAGCCAGTCGCTGAACTGGGTGCGAAACTTCTCCGAGTATTGCGGCACGTTCTGCACCAGCTCGTCCGTCTGCACAACGAGCTGCGGCACCACGGTGCCGAGCATGAGCACGACGATGGCCAGGCCTATGAAGAAGACCATGAGGATGGCGCGGATGCGCGGGACGTGGAGGCGCTGCTGGAAGAAATCCACAACCGGGTCCAGCAGGCAGGCAATAATGGCGGCGATGGCCAGCGGGAGGACCACGGAGGCGAGCTTGTTGAGGAGCAGGCCCAGCGCCCAGAAGGATGCGCCCAGCGCGGCGAGCACCACGGCCACGGCGAGGATGGTGGCGGAGAACCAGATGACCTGCGCCTGCTTCTCGGAGGGCGGCGGGAAATTCATGTTGAGCGCAGAGTGCCGGTTGCTGCCGGCTGATTGAAGGAGAAAAACTCAGGCCTTGCCAAGCTGGCTTGATTTCGCCGCCGCCGCGCGGACAGCGTTCATCAACGCGCCCCGCACGCCGGCCTTCTCCAGCTCGTGCAGGCCCTCAATGGTCGTGCCACCGGGACTCGTGACCATGTCCTTGAGCGCGCCGGGGTGCTGGCCGGTTTCCAGGACCATCTTCGCCGCGCCCAAGAGCGTCTGCGCGGCGAGCTTCGTCGCCACCTCGCGCGGCAGGCCCGCAGCCACTCCGCCATCGCTGAGCGCCTCGATGATTTGATAGGCGTAAGCGGGGCCGCTCCCGCTCAAGCCAGTCACTGCATCGAGCAACGACTCCTTCACTTGCAGCGCGACGCCGACGGCGGTGAAAAGTTTCTGCACCAGTGCCGCGTCCGCCGGCGTGGCGTGCGTGCCTGTGGCGAAGGCGCTCGCGGACGCGCCGACCAGCGCGGGTGTGTTGGGCATCACGCGGATGACGCGTGTGCCGGGGGCGAGGCCGGCCTCGAGCCTGGCCAGCGGCACGCCGGCGGCGATGGAGATGAGCAGGTGCTTCGCGGTGACGTGGCCGCGGATTTCCGTGAGCACGCTGGCGACCTGGTCAGGCTTCACGGCGATGAGGAGGATGTGCGCGGCCTTGCAAACGGCGAGGCTGCTGGGCATGGGCTTGATGCCCGTCTCGGCCACGAAGGCCGTGCGCGCCGCCTCCATCACGTCGCTGGCGACAATGCTCCGTGCGCTGGTGAGCTTGGCGGCGATGAAGCCGCGCGCGAGGGCGGTCGCCATCCTGCCCGCGCCGAGAAAGCCAAGGGTGAGTTCAGAGGCCATGCGCCGGGCTTTGTAGCAGCGGGCGGCGGGCGGCGGAAGGTTAATCCGGAACGAGGCGGTGAAAGGAGGTTTGTCGCGCGAAGACCGCGAAGGGGGCGAAGTCAACAGCGAGAATGCGACGCTTCAAGCGACGCACCGGCGAGAGGGTTTTGCACAGACACGGATTTCCAGCGCTCCTTCGCCTCCTTCGCGGTCTTCGCGCGACCTCCCACGATTTCAACTGCTTGGTTCCGGCTTAATCCTGCTCTCCTGCTGGAACGGGGAACGGAGGAGCAAGATTAGGATCAGGATTACGAGCGGGATGGGGAGAGCCGCTCGGTGGCAAGAAAGAGAGATGCCCCGGACATGGGGCATTTACAGCGGACCGTGAGCTTGGCTACCTTCAGCCCATGATTTCTCCGACTTCTCGCCGAGCCTTTCTTCGCGGCACGGCTCTGGCCACTGCGGGGGTGGCTGCCGGGCGTGCCGTGGCGGCGGACACGGTGGTGCAGATGCCGTTCGAGAACGGCGAGCGGACGCTCGTCGCGTTTCCGCAGAAGAGGCCGCTGCTGCGGCTCACGTCACGCCCGCCGCAGTTGGAGACGCCCATGAGCGTCTTCAACGAGGGCGTCCTCACGCCGAACGACGCCTTCTTCGTCCGCTACCATCTGCCCCTCAATGCGCCGCCACAGGACTTGGACGCCGACACCTTCAAGGTCGAGGTCAAGGGAAAGGTCAGCACGCCAGCGAGCTTCACCCTCGCGGACTTGAAAAAGCAGTTCGAGGAGGTCGAGGTCGTGGCGGTGAACCAATGCTCCGGCAATGGACGGGCCTTCTTCCAGCCGCGTGTGGCGGGCGGGCAGATGGGCAACGGCTGCATGGGCAATGCCCGCTGGCGCGGCGTGCGCCTCGCGGATGTGCTCAAGA
>JACRKB010000202.1 GCA_016235545.1 Verrucomicrobiota bacterium
GGGCTCTTGGGGATGTATTCGATGTTCACCGGAGGGGCATTGGAGCGGTGTGGCATCGGATCGCTAGGCATCATGCCTTACATTAGCGCGACCATCATTATTCAGCTTCTCAGCGCGGTCATCCCGCAGTTGAGCAAGCTCGCCCGCGAGGAGGGCGGCCGCGCGAAGATCATTCAGTATGGCCGCTACCTTACGGTCCTGCTTTGTCTCGGTCAGGGTTTTGTCATGGCGATTGCTTGGGAGAATCCAGAGAAGATTTTTCAAGGTTTTGTGGGCCAACTTGTCCAGGATCCCGGCCTGGGCTATCGGTTGCAAACGACTCTTCTGCTTACGACTGGCACACTGCTTATGATGTGGCTCGGTGAGCAGATCAGCGAGCGGGGAATTGGGAACGGCGTCTCTCTTGTCATCACGGTCGGCATTCTCGCCAGAGTTCCTCAGACCGTGCAGGCGCTTTGGGAAATGTTTATCACACCCGATGGCATTCAGGCCAAGTTCAACCTCTTTCATGGTATCGCGCTGGTGTTGTTGCTGCTTGCTGTCATAGCCGGAGTCATCGCTGTGACACAGGCACAGCGCAAGATTCCTGTGCAATACGCACAGCGCACTGTGGGTCGAAAAATGATTCAGGGCGGCAGCTCCTTCATGCCGCTCAAGGTTAACTACGCGGGTGTGATGCCCATTATTTTCGCGCAGGCAATTCTGATGTTTCCGGAGAAGTTGCTTGGGATGCTTGGACAGTCTCTCGATGTGAAGTTTTTGGTGGATTTATCAATGCATTTCCGAGAAGACCAATGGGCCCACATGGCTTTTCTCACGGCAATGATTTTGTTTTTTTCATACTTTTGGGTGGCAACGCAATTCAACGAGGTGCAGATAGCCGACGACTTGAAAAAGTATGGCGGTTACATCCCTGGAATCCGCCCGGGCCAAGCCACAAGTGATTTTCTGCATCACACGATGAGCCGTATCACACTGGCGGGGGCCATCTTCCTCTGCATCATCGCCATCATCCCCACTTTTATGACGCGCTCGTTCGGAATCAATTATTACGTCTCCCAATTCTTTGGCGGCACGAGCCTGCTAATCACGGTTGGTGTGGTGCTGGACACGATGCGCATGATGGAATCGCATCTTCTGATGAGGCACTACGACGGTTTTCTCAGCGGCGGCAAGGGTGGCAAAGGGCCGCGCATGCGGGGACGGTTCTGAGATGTTAAGATTTCAGCACTTTTCGGCGGGGCGATTGCTCTGGCAGGAAGTGGCTAGAGGCCGGACGGTTGGCCGTCAGGTTGGATTGTTCCTTGAACGTGGCGAGTGGGTGCAGAACGAACTGCGGACGGCCTCGGCCGGGTTTCGGCAATGATTGTCTTAAAGACAGAACGCGAGCTCGACATCATGCGGGCTGCCGGGGCGATAGCCGCGGTGGTGCTGAATGAGGTTGGTGCGTTCATCCGGCCCGGTGTGACGACAAAAGAAGTGGATGACTTCGCGGCGTCGAGGATCCGGCACTATGGCGCGACTAGTGCGTTTCTCGGCTACCGCAATTATCCGTGTAATATTTGCATTTCGGTGAATGACGAAGTGGTGCACGGAATAGCGGGGCCGCGGCGCATTCAATTCGGTGACATCATCAGCCTCGATGTTGGGGTGCGATATCAGGGCTATATTGGCGACACCGCGAAGACCGTGGCGGTGGGCGGCTGCAACCTGCTGGCGCAAAAACTGATTGATGTGACGACGCAGGCCTTGTATGAAGGAATTTCCCGCGCGTTGGCTGGGAACCGCGTCGTTGACATTTCGCGGGCAGTGCAGACCTGCGTGGAAGCAAACGGGTTCAGTGTGGTTCGCGAATTTGTCGGCCACGGAGTCGGGCGCACGGTTCACGAAGAGCCGCAAGTCCCAAACTTCGTTGAATCTGCCAAGAATTCGGCAAAGCTGAAGCCGGGCATGACGATAGCCATCGAGCCGATGGTGAATGCAGGCTCGGCCGTCGTAAAAGTGTTGAGTGACAAATGGACAGTGGTGACGCAGGACGGCTTGCCGTCGGCGCACATGGAGCACACGGTGCTCATCACCGGGTCCGAGCCTGAGATTTTGACGTGTTCGGAGAATCTGCCTTCGTCGTTGAGGGCGCGGTAGTGGAAACGCTGCCGCACGGTCTGTTGCGGGTGGAACTCGCGAACGGTCACCGGCTTATGGGACATGTGGTGCGCCGGCAGGCGCCGCTGGTGGAGCGGGTGAAGATGGGCGCGATGGTGACGGTGAAATTGTCGTGCGGCGATTTGTCGCACGGGCTGGTTATTTTGAACGAAAACAAACTATGAAAGTTCGGGCTTCCGTAAAAAAGCTGTGCGAACACTGCAAGATCGTGAAGCGCAAAGGCGTTATCCGCGTGATTTGCAGCAACGCCCGCCACAAGCAACGGCAAGGTTAAACCACAGATTCTATGGCACGCATACTTGGTGTTGATATTCCCGGCGGCAAGCGCATTGACATAGCGCTCCGCTACATCTACGGCATTGGCCCTGTCAATGCGCTCGAGATCATTGCGAAGGCGCAGATTGACCCATCCATTCGCGCGAAGGATCTGACCGAGGCACAACTCTCGCAGATCGTTCACGCGATACAGGACGGCAAGTATGTGACCGAGGGCGACCTCCGGCGAGAACTTGGGCTGAACTTGAAGCGCCTACAGGCGATCAAATGTTACCGAGGCATCCGCCACCTGAGGAGCCTGCCTGTTCGCGGTCAGCGCACCCAGACCAACGCCCGCACGCGCAAAGGCCCTCGTCGCACCGTTGGCGTTCAGCGCGCAGCCAAACCTGCTGCTGCCGCCTGATTTTCAAACCCTTTATTGCTATGGCCGAAGAAAAGAAGAAACCCGCCACGAAGAAAGAAACGAAGCCCGACTCCGCCGCACCTGCGGCTGCAGCCGATGCCAAGCCGAAGAAGGCCGGCCCTGCAGCACCGCCAACCGCTGCGAGCGCTGCCCCTGCGGCTGGCGCAGTCGCCGCTGCTGCGCCGACCGCTGCCGAACTGCTCGCCGACGAGAACGCCGGCAAGAAAATCGTCAAAGCCAAAGGTGCGAAAAACATCACTGTTGGCATCGCTCATATTCTCTCAACATTCAACAACACCAACGTTTCCATCACGGACATGCAGGGCAACGTGATTGGCTGGTCCAGTGCCGGACGCGTCGGATTCAAAGGCTCTCGCAAGAGCACTGCTTTCGCCGCACAGCAGGTCGCTCAGGACGCTGCCCGTCAGGCGATGTCCCACGGCCTCCGTGAGGTTGAAATCCGAGTCAGCGGCCCTGGTTCTGGCCGTGAATCTGCCATTCGCGCGTTGCAGGCCATAGGCTTGGAAATTTCCACCATCAAGGACGTGACGCCGGTGCCGCACAATGGTTGTCGCCCCCGCAAGAAACGCCGCGTGTAACCCTCAACTTTCAACTCCTAACTCTCAAACTCTCGCATGGCTCGTTACACAGGTCCCCGCGTCCGCGTCAGCCGTCGTTTCGGCATTCCGATTTTTGGCCCCTCGAAGTATCTCGAGCGCCGCAACTATCCGCCCGGCGTCCACGGCCCGAAAGGTTCCCGCCGCAAGACCACGGAATATGGGCTTGGCCTGATCGAGAAACAGAAGCTTCGTTATTATTACGGCCTCATGGAGCGCCAGTTCCGCAATGTGTATGAGAAAGCCCTCCGTCGGCGCGGTGTCACCGGTGAGCAGATGCTCCAGATTCTCGAAACACGACTGGACAGCCTTGTCTTCGGCCTCGGCTTCGGCACCACTCGTGCCGCTGCCCGCCAGATGGTCGGCCACGGTCACATCAAGGTCAACGGCCGCAAGGTCAGCATCTCCTCCTATCCGGTGAAGGTGAATGACGTGATCGAGGTGAAGGACTCAAGCGTCTCCCGTCAGCTAGCGACAAAAAACTTGGAAGTGTCCACCGCCCGTGCGGTTCCCGAGTGGCTCACGCTGAACAAAGACGCCTTCAAGGGCACGCTCCTTCGCGTTCCGTCACGCGACGAAATCCACCCCATCGCCAACGAGCAGGCCGTCGTAGAATTTTATTCCCGCTAACCAACCGTCCCCGAAGTCGGGGACACAACGCAATTACATGGGCCGGTGTGCGCAGGGAATAGCGCAGTCGGTCAGATAAAAATTGCAGAAAAAGTAACAAGCCATGCCAGTCCGCCTCGCCAGATTCGAAATGCCCAAGCGGTTGCAGAGGGAAGATTCCACCGCAACGCCCACCTATGCCAAGTTCAGTGCCGAGCCGTTTGAAACCGGCTTTGGCCACACCATTGGCAACTCTCTCCGCCGCCTTCTTCTGGGATCGCTTGAGGGGGCGGCAGTCACCTCGGTGAAGGTTGAAGGAGCGCAGCACGAATTTGCCATTGTCGATGGCGTAGTCGAGGACGTGACCGAAATCGTCTTGAACCTCAAGAAGGTCAAGCTCAAGTCCGACACGCACGACGCCCAACTGCTCATCCTCAGCGTCAACAAGGAGGGCGAAGTCACAGCCGGCGACATTGAGCTGAACCAGCACGTCTCCGTCGTCAATCCTGACCAGGTCATCTGCACGCTCGACAAGAAGAAGAAGCTTGTCATGGAGCTGGAAGTGAAGCTCGGACGCGGATTCTGTCCTGGCGACGAGAACAAGAAGACCGACCAGCCCATCGGCGTAATTGCGATTGATTCTATCTTCTCCCCCGTCACCCGCGTGAAATATGCGGTTGAGGCGGCTCGCGTCGGACAGCGCACGGACTACGACCGTCTTGTTGTCGAGATTTGGACCGACGGGCGCATCACGCCTGACGATGCTCTCCTTCAGGCCAGTGCCATTCTTCAAAAGCATCTCGACGTGTTCGTGAATTACGACCGCAACGCAGTCCAGTTCACCGAGGTCGAGAACAAGCAGGATGAGGAACAGGGCAAGCTCAAGAAGCTCCTCAACATGAGCGTCAATGAAATCGAGCTTTCCGTCCGCGCCGCGAACTGCTTGAACAACGCCAACATCACCACCGTCGGCCAGCTCGCGTTGAAGTCTGAGGGTGACATGCTGAAGTATCGCAATTTCGGCAAGAAATCCCTTCAGGAAATCAAGGACAAGCTCTTGGCCCTTGGCCTCGGCTTGGGCATGCCCATTGACCAGTCGTTGCTGGATGCCCCGAAAGAGGACAAGCCCGCCGTCTGATAACAGGTTGACCATATGCGACACCTTAAACGCACAGCCAAACTGGGCCGCACCGGCGAGCATCGCAATGCGATGCTTGCAAACATGGTGTGCAGTCTCATCAAATCCAAACGCATCACCACCACGCTCGCAAAGGCGAAAGTCCTGCGCCCCGTGGTCGAGAAGCTTGTCACTCTCGGACGCCGTGGCAACCGAGCTGTCGAGGCTGCGGCGACTGCTGATGACAAGATGAAACCCGTGTTGATTGCTGAAAACGTCCACTGCCGTCGCCTCGTGGCTGCGCGTGTGCGCCAGCAGTCTCGCACCAACTTCAAGGGAACGCCCACGGTCAAGGGCAAGGTGCTACGCGAGAGGTGGCGTGAGAATCACGACATCGTCCACATCCTGTTCGACAAAATCGCGCCCCTTTTCAAGACTCGCAACGGGGGCTACACGCGCATACTCAAGCTTGGCCAGCGGCAGGGCGACGCGGCTCAACTTGCCATCATTGAGTTTGTGGAGAACGAGACTGCCGCGCTCTCCGAGGCTCCCAAGGCCGAGGCCGCGAAGTAAGCGATTCGTTCGATCGATATTTGCAAAGCCCGCTCTCACCGAGCGGGCTTTTTTTTTGCGCTGACGGAGCGAGGCGATTGGGCTGTCTGCGGGCTTGCGCGCTGCTGAAATCACAGTTGCCGCGCTCCTGCAAGCGCGGCATCGTCTCTCAACCGGTAACACCATGAACCCGCTGGTTGTCCCCTGTTTCGCTGTCGCGCTCGCCATGACCGGCTTGGCACACGCCCAGAGGGTGCCGGCGGGGAGTCCTTCGCCCAGTTCCTTCCAGCTTGCCGCTGACTATCTCCGCTCTTGCAACGGCCATGCGCTTCTCATTTATCGCGACGGACAGCTTGTTTTCGAGGACTACCTGAACGGTCACATGCGCGATGGCGCGCACCGGCTCGCCAGCGGCACGAAGAGCTTTGTCGGCGTGCTTGCGGTCATGGCTGTTGAGGACGGTTTGCTAAAACTGGATGAGAAAGTTGCAGAGACCCTGGCCGAGTGGAAGGGCGACGCTCGGAAATCCCGAGTCACCATTCGTCAACTCCTCACGCTCACCAGCGGCATCGCGGGCGGAGAGATTGGTGACGTGCCCAGCTACAAGGAAGCCGTGCGGCTCGCGGAGGCGAAGTTCCCGCCTGGTGAGAAGTTCCAGTATGGCCCGGTGCCGTTTCAGTGTTTTGGTGAATTGCTGCGCCGCAAGCTGGAGCCGCGCAAGGAGACCGTCGAGGGCTACCTGCATCGCCGTCTTCTGCGTCCCATTGGTCTCACGGTTGCGACGTGGCGCAAGGACGCCGACGGCAATCCCAATCTCCCCTCCGGCGCGCTGCTCACCGCGCGCGAGTGGGCGAAGTTTGGGTTGTTTGTGCTGAATCGCGGCGCGTGCGACGGCAAGCAACTCGTCTCGGAGAAGCTGCTGGCCGAGTGCTTCCAAGGCACGCAGGCGCATCCCGCCTACGGCCTCACGTTCTGGCTCAACGCCTCTGACGAGCGCCCACGCGACCTCGTCATGGCCGCCGGCGCTGGCAAGCAGAAGCTCTACCTCGTCCCCTCGCTCAAGCTGCTCGTGGTGCAGTTCGCCGAAGCCACGCGCCGCTTCCAGGAGCGTGAGTTCCTGCGGCTCGTGCTCGATGGCTTGGCGAAAGTTCCGGACGCCGCGCCTGAACCAAAGTCCACACCCGCCGCTGCAAAATGAATCCCCGCGCCCTTGTTCTCGCCGGCCTGCTTGTCGCTGCCGCTTCCGCACCCTGCGCCGCCCAGACGAACGACCCCGCCATCCGCCCGTTCAAGATCGCCGTGCCGGACGCAACGCTCGCCGACCTGAAGGACCGCCTCGCGAAGACTCGCTGGCCCGCACCCGCGCCCGGCGAGCCGTGGGAATACGGCGTGGACCTCGGCTACCTGAAGGCGCTCGTGGAGCACTGGCGCACCGCCTACGACTGGCGCAAGCACGAGCGCGCGCTGAACCAGCTCCCGCAGTTCACGACCACGATAGACGGCGTCGAGATTCACTTCGCGCACGTGCGCTCGAAGCACACGAACGCGCTCCCGCTCATCCTCGTCCACGGCTGGCCCGGCTCGTTCGTCGAGTTCACGAAAGTGGTCGGCCCGTTCACCGAGCCGGAGAAGCACGGCGGCAAAGTGGAAGACGCTTTCCACCTCGTCATCCCGTCGCTCGTCGGCTTTGGCTTCTCCGGCAAGCCCACCGAGCGCGGCTGGAGTTCGCAGCGCATGGCGGAGGTCTTTGCGAAGCTCATGGCGCGGCTTGGCTACGCCCGCTACGGCGCGCAGGGCGGCGACTGGGGCGGCGGCATCGTGCGCTGGCTCGCGGGCGGCGACAACGCGCACTGCATCGGCGCGCACAACAACTTCCCCGGCGGCAGCCAGCCCGCCGAGGAACCGATGCGCGGCGTGACGCAGGCGGAGATGGACCGGATGCAGGCGCGGCGGAAGGAACTCGCCGACCACTACGGCTACAGCTCCATCCAAGGCTCGCGCCCGCAGACCATCGGCTACGGCCTCAACGACTCGCCCGCCGGCCTGGCCGCGTGGATTGTGGACAAGTTCTGGGCGTGGAGCGACCACCGCGGCAGCCTCGACAACAGCTTCACCAAGGACGAGCTGCTTACGAACATCATGATTTACTGGGTCACGCAGACCGCGCCGACCTCGGCGCGCATCTACTACGAGTCGTCGCACAACCACCCGCGCCCGGCCTCGATGACGCCCTTCACCGGCGGCGGCAAATCCTCGCCGATGGGCTACGCGCTCTTCCCGAAGGAAATCAACATCCCGCCGCGCGCGTGGGTCGAGCGCAGCGTCATCCCGAACATCCTGATTCACTGGACCGAGATGCCGCGCGGCGGCCACTTCGCCGCGATGGAGACGCCGGACCTGCTCGTGCCGGATGTGATCAAGTTCTTCCGGCTCGTTCGCAGCCGCGAGGCGCGTTGAAAGTGTCGCCGATGTAACCGCCCGCTTGCCCCGGCGTCGTCTCTCCTGTAACGAGTTCACACGACCCAGCCGCCATGAACAAGCTCCTCTGGACTCTCCCGCTTTCCGTCGGTATCGCCGCCGTGGTCCTCGCGCAGCAACCGCCCGCCAAAAAGGGTTTCGGCCCCGGCCCCGGCGGGCCTCCCGACCCGGCCACTCTGTTCCGTTTCATCGACACCAACCGCGATGGGAAGGTGGACAAGCGCGAGTTCGCCAACGCGCCGTTCACCAAGTCGCAGCCGGCGGGCATGGCGGACGCGACCTTTACGGTGCTCGACACCAACAAGGACGGCTTTCTTTCCACAGCGGAGTTTCAGGGAATCGCCGCCGTGCGCGGCGGACCGGGCCGG
Source organism: Verrucomicrobiota bacterium (assembly GCA_016235545.1). Taxonomy (GTDB): domain Bacteria; phylum Verrucomicrobiota; class Verrucomicrobiia; order Limisphaerales; family SXTU01; genus SXTU01. Next base: position 8,584 of record JACRKB010000202.1, read on the forward strand.
CCCGGTGGCAACGAGCCGACGCAGCCGCAGTTCGCCACGCCCAAGGCCGCGACCGCCGCGAAGACGCCGGAGCGCGCCACGTCGCCGGAGGAGCTTGCGTTCTTCGAGTCCAAGATTCGCCCAGTGCTGGTCGAGAAGTGCTACAAGTGCCACGCCACCGGCGAGGGCAACAAGGTGAAGGGCGGCCTTGTGCTCGACACCCGCGAAGGCGCGCGCAAGGGCGGTGACTCCGGCCCCGCCGTCGTTCCCGGCGACACGAAGAAGTCGCTCATCCTCGAAGCGATTCGCTACGCGAAGAACGACCTGCAGATGCCGCCGGAGAAGGACGGTGGGAAGCTCTCCGACGCGGTCATCAAGGATTTCGAGCGCTGGATTCAGACGGGAGCCGCCGACCCGCGCACCGGCGGTGCGGTCGCGAAGAAGGAATACGACGGCTTGAAGGCGAAGGACCATTGGGCTTACCAGCCGCCGAAGAAATCATCCGTGCCCGCCGTGAAGAACACTTCCTGGCCGCGCACCGACATTGACCGCTTCCTGCTGGCGAACTTGGAATCAAAGGGTCTCGCGCCCGTGGCTGATGCCAGCAAGCTCACGCTCCTGCGCCGCGTCTATTTCGACCTCATCGGCCTGCCGCCGACGTTTGACGAGGTCAACGCCTTCCTCGACGACAAGTCTGCCGACCCGTTGGCGAACGTCGTGGACAAGCTCCTCGCATCCCCGCAATTCGGCGAGCGCTGGGGCCGGCACTGGCTGGATGTGGCGCGCTATGCGGAGTCCACCGGCAAGGACGTGAACACCGCCTACCCGCACGCGTGGCGTTACCGCGACTACGTCATCGCCGCCTTCAACGCGGACAAGCCCTACGACCGCTTCGTGCGCGAGCAGGTCGCGGGCGATTTGCTGCCGTCCGCGTCGGACAAGCAGAAGGCCGAGCAGCTCGTGGCCACGGGCTTTCTCGCCATCGGCCCGCGCGGCCTGAACGAGCAGAACGCGCGGCTGTTCTATCTTGATGTCGCGGACGAGCAGATTGACACGCTCTCGCAGGCGTTCCTCGGCACGACCGTCGCGTGCGCGCGCTGCCACGACCACAAGTTCGACCCCATCTCGCAGAAGGACTATTACGCGCTGGCCGGCATCTTCCTTTCCACCGACACACGCTACGGCACCGCGCAGGGCGTGCAGAACCGGCGTCCGTCCGAGCTGTTTGAGCTGCCGAAGAGCGCCAGCGCGCCGACGTTCGAGCGCACCTTGACCCGTGAGGCGCGTGCGGGGGTGGAGAAGCAACTCGCCGACAAGCGCAACGAGCTGCGCGGCCTGTTCACGCCCGCACCCGGCCAGAAGGGCAAGGGGCCGCAGGCGGACAACGACCCGCGCCGCACGCTCGACCGGCTGCGCCTGCTGTTTGAGACCGGCCAGCTCGAATCGCAGCTCAAGCAATTCGACGCGACCACCGGCGAGGAGAAGGCGCTCGCGATGGGCGTGCAAGACCTGCCGCGCACGCAGACCTCGGAGCGGACGGCGAATTTCCGCCGCTTTGCCGAGGGCCGCATCGGTGGTGGCCGTCCGGACGAGTTCAGTGCCATAGCGGACGCGGCGCTCTACACGCGCGGCGACGCCAGCAAGCCCGCCGAGAAGGTTGCGCGCGCCTTCCCCGTCGCGCTCACGCACGGCACGCCGTCGCGCATCCCGACATACGCCAGCGGCCGCAAGGAACTGGCCGAGTGGCTCACTGCCGCCGGCAACCCGCTCACAGCGCGCGTGTGGGTCAACCGCGTCTGGGGCTGGCTCCTCGGCGAGGGGCTGGTGGATTCGCCGGACAATTTCGGCACCACCGGCGGCAAGCCGAGCAATCCGGCGCTGCTCGACACGCTGGCCGTGAAGTTCAGCGAAGGCGGCTGGAGCACAAAGAAGCTCGTCCGCGAAATTGTGTTGAGCCGCGCCTACCAGTTGTCATCGGCGCACGACGAGAAGAATCACCTTGCTGACCCGGAGAACCGCCTTCAGTGGCGCATGTCGCCGCGCCGCCTCGACGCCGAGGGCGTCCGCGACGCCATGCTGCACGCGGCGGGCCAGCTCGACCTCAAGGCGCCCGTCGGTTCCGTCGTGGCGTTGAAGGGCGATTTCCCGATTGATGGCCCGAACACCGCCGCCTTGGGCCTCTCCGAGACACAGCTCAACGCCGACACCACGCATCGCTCGGTCTATCTGCCCATCGTGCGTGACCGGGAGCCGGAGGTGCTCGACCTGTTCGATTTCCCCGACGCGAGCCTGGTCACCGGCAAGCGCGAGAGCACGAGCGTCCCGGCGCAGGCGCTCTTTCTCCTGAACAGCCCGTTCGTCGCGGACCAAGCCGGGTCGCTCGCGAACCGCTTGCTGCGCTGGCAGTCCAGCGGCGTCAGCGCGGACGAGTCGGCCCAACTCAAAGAGCGGGTGAACGTGGCTTACTGGCTCACGCTCACGCGCCCGCCCAGTGCGAACGAATCCAAGGCCGCGCAGGACTTCTTCGCGAAGTTCACCGGCGGCAAGCCCGCCAGCCCCGCGCTGCAAGCCGCCGCGTGGACGAGCTACTGCCGCGCGCTGTTCGCCAGTGCCGAATTTCGCCAACTGAACTGAGTTCCTGTCTATGAACCCGACACCTCCCTTCCCGTGCCAGCAGTTCATGCCGTTGCTCTCGCGCCGCGCGGCGCTGAGTTCCGTCTCCTGCGGCTTCGGATGGCTGGCGTTCTCCGCACTGGCTGCTCGGGCCGCTGCCGCTGACAAGCCGCTCGCGCCCAAGCAGCCGCATTTCACCCCGCGCGCCAAGCGCGTCATCTTCCTGTGCATGAGCGGCGGGCCGTCGCATGTGGATACGTTCGACTACAAGCCGCGCCTCGTCACCGACGACGGCAAGCCCGGCTCACGTCCCGGCAGCTTGTGGATGGCACCGAAGAGCGAGTTCAAGCAGCGCGGGAAAAGTGGCCTGTGGATTTCCGACTTCTTCCCGAACGTCGCCCAGCACGCGGATGAACTCGCGCTCCTTCGCTCAATGCAGACGGACTTGCCCGCGCACCCCCAGGCGTTTCTGCGCATGCACACCGGCACGTCGCAGTTCGTGCGGCCGTCGCTCGGCGCGTGGGCGACCTACGGCCTCGGCACGGAGAACGAGAACCTGCCCGGCTTCATCACCATCGCCCCTCCCAACAACGTCGGCGGCGCGCAGAACTACGGCAGCGCGTTCCTGCCGGCGATTTACCAAGGCACGCGCATCGGCACCGGCAACCGCTTCAGTGGCTCGCAGGCGCAGGTGAAGAATCTTCAACCGCCCGGCACACCGCAGGCGCAGCGGCTGGAACTGGATTTGATTCAAAGCCTCAACCGTGAGGCGCTCGCCCGCGACCCCCGGAACGCGGAGGTCGAGGGCGTCATCGAGAGCTTCGAGTTGGCCTTCAAGATGCAGAGCCAGATGCCTACCGTGCTGGACCTCAACAAGGAAAGCGACGCGACCAAGAAGCTCTACGGCGTGGGCGACCGCGACACGGACGACTTCGGGCGGAAATGCCTCATGGCCCGGCGCTTCATCGAGGCGGGCGTGCGCTTTGTGGAAGTGGGCAGCGGCAACTGGGACCATCACTTCAATCTCTCCACCCAGCTCGCCCGCAACTGCACCAGCGTGGACAAACCCATCGCGGGCCTGCTCACCGACCTCAAGCAGCGCGGCCTGCTCAAGGACACGCTCGTTATCTGGGGCGGCGAGTTCGGACGCACGCCCTACGCGCAAGGCAACGACGGTCGCGACCACAACAACAAGGGTTTCACCCTCTGGATGGCCGGCGGCGGCGCGAAGGGCGGCACGAGCTACGGCTCAACCGACGACTATGGCGCGGAAGCTGTGCAGGACAAAGTGAGCATCCACGACCTGCACGCGACGATCCTCCACCTGCTCGGCCTGAACCACGAGAAGCTCACCTTCCGCTACGCCGGCCGCGACTTCCGTCTCACCGATGTGAAGGGCGAGGTGGTGAAGGGCGTGGTTGGGTAAAGCAAACAGCCGGAGGTCCTGTTCGGAGCGCCGGCTGTGTGGTGGAGGAGTTGGTTAGAATTTCCAGCTCGAACCAATTTGTGCGTGGGCGGAGGTGAAGTCCTCACCCGCGTCCGCATACAGGCCCAGCTTCATGTAGCCGCCGGACTTCTTCGCGGCATTGGGCTTGGATCCGAAGCGGTAACCAATCTCGCCGCCGAGCGTGACGTATTGGTCCAAGGCCGCTGCGGAAAGGAACTTCGTGTGGATTGCATACACGTCGAAAATCCAGCGCTGGCCAATCGGCACGTCGAGCTTGAGGCCGTTCTTGAGGATTTGCTGGCTGACGCCGGGGTCGAACTTGTAGCTGGAGATTGTGAGGGGAATGCCCTCGTGAATGCTGAGGTGGTTGCCCAGCGAGAGGGTGACGGGGCCGAAGTTGTGTGCGACCACGCTGTTGAGTCCGCCGTTGGCGAGGAAGCCGCCGGCCAGCAGGTCTTTCGAGGCGGAAATGTTCCCGCCGGCAAATGGAGTGAGCTGCCAGAACCATGGGCTGTCCTTGGTCTTGCGGACCACTTTCACGGGCACCCCGAGGCTGAGGCCGGCGCCGAACACCTTCGCCCCGTCTATGTCAACGTAGGTGAGCGGCAGGTCAATATTCAGCCCGACGCGCTCGGTAAGCTTGAACCGCGCAAACATCGGCAGGCTGTAGGCCGTGCCCTTGATCCCGTTGGCGTTGAACGCCCCGACATCCGCCATGATGCCGAGCGCCACGCGGTTGGCGGTGGCGGCCACCGTCGCGGCCTGCTGTTCCTCCCGCGTCTCGGCGAAGGTCATCGCGTAGTTTTGATAAGACTGGGCGGCGGCGCTGGCCGTGGTGGCGTTCGGATTGCCGTCGGACACTGCGACCAGGGACTGGGCCGCCATGGATTTCAGAAACCGCGCGTAAACGGCCGAGCCTTCCTTCTTAAGGAAATTCTCGATCTTGTTCTCCAAGTCCGCTTGGTTCGCGCCGACGAAGACCTGCGAGAAGCCGATACTCGGGATGTTGAGGGTCGCCGAGGTGCGCGGGGCGGTCACGTCGAAACTCATCGCATTTTGGACCGTGCCGTATTTGAGGGTGCCCGTGTAGGCGGCACCCGGCCCGGCGAAGAACGCGAACTCGTCCTTTCCGCTGATGATCTTGTCCACCAGGTTGAGCAGGCTGCTGCCTCCAACGACTGTCCCACCGGGGGCGACTGACATGGTGAACAGGTCTTCAGCGCGCAGACCTCGACTGCCGGCGCATAAAAGGGTGAGGAGCAGGGCGAGCGCCTTCAGAAACTGGCTGGCGATGGGCGTTGACATGGCGTGGTCCTTCGGTGACGAGTTTTTGTTGTGTGTTTTTTGGGAACCGCGTGGTTATCTTCGCCACCGCATGACCCGTCAACGCCATTTTCGGCCCTATTCATGAACATGAACCAACTTCAGCCCCGCCGGTTTCTCCCCGCCGCGGCCTTCCTCGTGTCGTTGCTTGGCGCCCCCGCCGCAGATACGAACCCCGTCGTTCGCTCCATCTCGATTGAAGTCTCCGTCCTGCGTTTCAAGCCACTGAAGGCCGAGCGGCTCGTGCAGGGGTTCAAGGGGCTGGGCGGCGACCTCAAGTCCGTGGTCGAGTCACTCAAGAGCGACGGCGAAATCAGCATCCTCTACAACGCCACGCGCGACATGCGCCTTGAGGACAAGGCGGAGTCGAAGTTCGATGCGCTGGAAACCCGACCGATCGTCATCATCGGCAAGCCCGGAGTGCCGTTGCCGCCCGTGACCCAGTTGGGGGTCAATCTCAAGGTCTCCGCCCGCCCCTCGGAAGGCGACCGCTTCGGCCTGGCGTGGGATGGGTCGATCAGTTGGTCGCCCGAAATGCTTACCCGCTGGCAGGGGGAGAAATTCCTCAGTTTCGCCGGGGCTGCCGTCAGCACGTTGAAGACGGCCGGTGTCCTGAAGGGGGACGACACCAAGAACGCCGACATCGGGCTTGGCCTGGCGCAGCTCTTCAACCCCAAGGGCAAGCCCACTGAGAACGAGATTTACGAGCTGCCGGTCAACAAAACCATCGCCCTCTCCGGCAGCCGCAACTGCAAGAGCGCTGACATGATTATCAACGCCACCACCGCCGAGATGGGCAGCAAGGAGGCGCAAACTATCCTGCTTCTCCTGCAGGCGACATTACACCCGTGAGCCATCCACCCTCAATGGTGCGATGGCCTCGATCCCTGCTGGCGGCGCTCCTTCTGGCGCCCCCGGCCTTGGCTCAAGTCATCTTCATCAACGTGGATGACATCCCGCCCGCTGCCTCCTCAAACCTCCCGGCCACCGCCAGCAACTCAACACCGGTTCACCTTCATGTCGCCGTCGTGCGGTTCCTCCCCGCAAAGGCCGGCCAGTCCGCGCCTGACTTCGCGGGTGGAACGACGCTGGCCGCCGTGGTTGCCACGCTCGCGAAGCAGGGACAGGTCAATCTTCTCTTTTCCGGCGATCGCGTCACTCCCGGCGGTGCCGCCCACCCGGCCACCTTCGATTCCGTCGAGCGCCGCCCCGCGTTCTTCACCAAAGCCGAAGCGAACCAGACCCTCACCAACCGCGAGTTCGGCCTCCGTCTCACGCTCACGGCCATCCCCCTCGCGGATGGCCGCATCGAGTTGGACTGGCAGGGCCGCTTCATGTGGTCCTCCGACCTCCTCAACGCTTGGGCCGGCGAGAAGTATCTCGTCTTCGGCATGAAGGTCGCGCAGTTCGCGCGCCCCGGCCTCTTCTACTACCAGAGCGACGACCCCGACGAGGACGAGCCGGCCGGCATCAACCTCCGCGCGCTCTTCGGCAAGAAGAAGAAGGCGGAGCCGCCGCCCAAGTCCGCCGTGCCGGACATTTCTTTCCTCTCCTTGGAAGATCGGGAAATCCCCCTCAGCGGCCAGCGCCCGGTGAAGTCCGGCGAGCTCGTCGTCATTTCCACGCCCACCAACCGCGACCTCAAGCAGCCCGAGTTCATCTACATGCTCCTCCGCTTCACGGAGGCGGACTGAAGTGGAGGCGGGCCGAAGTGATCAGTGTTCAGTATTCAGA
>JACRKB010000203.1 GCA_016235545.1 Verrucomicrobiota bacterium
CCGGAACCAACCTACCCAACGGGCAGCCAAAGCGCGCCAGAGGATGAAACGGTCACACTGCGCCAGCCCGCAGACATCACCGCACAGTCTAGCAGGTTCATGGTCCCAATGCGCGGCTTTCGGGCCGTGGGAGCTACCCAAGTTAGGCGAGAATCGCCTTCGGCACCTGGCCGTGGACATCCGTGAGGCGGAAGTCGCGACCGGCGTAACGGTAGGTGAGCTTCTCGTGGTTGAGGCCGAGGAGATGGAGGATGGTCGCGTGCAGGTCGTGGACGTGCATCTTGTCCTCGACGGCTTTCGCGCCGTAGTCGTCCGTGGAGCCGTAGCTGAGGCCGGGCTTCACGCCGCCGCCTGCGAGCCACATCGTATAGCCCTTCGCGTTGTGACCGCGACCGTCCGCGCTGCCGTTGCCTGGCGTGCGGCCAAATTCACCGCCCCAGATGACGAGCGTGTCCTTGAGCATGTCGCGCTGCTTGAGGTCGGCGAGCAAAGCGGCGATTGGCTGGTCCACGGCGGCGCAACTGGAGACGAGCCGGTTCTTCAAGCCGCTGTGGTGGTCCCAGCCCTGATGGCAGACCTCGATGAAACGCACGCCTGACTCGGCAAGCCGGCGCGCCATGAGGCATTGCTTGCCGAAGTTGTCCGTGCTGCCCTGGCCGATGCCGTAGGCCTTGAGCGTGGTGGCGGATTCCTTGCTCATGTCCAAGACCTTGGGCACCTCGCTCTGCATGCGGAACGCCAGCTCGTAGGACTCGATGATGCCCTCGACCTCGGGGTTCGCGCCGGCGGTGGCGAGCAAGTCGCGGTTCATGGACTGCACGAGGTCGAGCTGCGCGCGCTGGGCATCGGCGGAGAGTCGCGAGTTGTGGATGTTGCCGATGCTCTGGCTCATCCCGGTGTCATTCCGGCTGGCTTTCTTCGCGACGGGTCCGGTGCTGGCGGGCGCGTCCATGCGCGTGCCCTGGAAGGACGCGGGGAGGAAGGCGCTGCCGTAGTTCTGCGCGCCGCCGAGGGCGATGGGCGCGGCGATGGTCATGTAGCCGGGCAGGTTTTGGTTCTCAGTGCCGAGGCCGTAGAGCGTCCACGCGCCGAGCGAGGGCCGCACGAAGCGCGCGCTGCCGGTGTGGAGCTGCACGAAGGCTTGCGGGTGGTTCGGGATGTCCGTGTGCATGCCGCGCAGGAGGCACAGCTCGTCCGCGTGCTGGGCGACCTGCGGAAACGCCTCTGAAATCCACAGGCCGCTCTGGCCGCGCTGCTTGAACTCGGCGACGGGCGCGACGAGCTTGCCCTTGTCGCCGGGCTTGCCGGCGTCAGCGATGAGCTTGGGCTTGTAGTCGAAGGTGTCGAGGTGCGACGGCCCGCCCTGCATGGCGAGGAAGATGACGCGCTTGGCCCGCGCAGGGAAATGCGGAGCCTTGGGCAGCGAGGGGCTTTGATACCCGGCGGCCTGCGCGCTCAACCCGGCAAACGCGAGGTAGCCGAAGCCGGCGGAGACGCTCTTGAGCATGTCGCGGCGCGTGAGCGCGAGCGGCGTGAGGTTGCGACAGTCGTAGGGGCGGTTTGGGTTCATAAGCTGGGAGGGATTCTAGCCACGGATGGAACTCGGAAGTGTGGAGCACGGACGCCCACGTCCGGGTGACCTGCGCTGGCGGTCAGCGCGGGCTGCGGACGTGGGCGTCCGCGCTCCAGTCCGGCTTCCGTCATCCGTGTTTTGTCTGTGTTTCATCCGTGGCTAGGAAATTACTTCACGTAGCGGAACTCAGCCGAGGCAAACAGGGCCTGGCAGAAAGTGGTCAAAGCGTTCTCGGTGGAGCTGCCGCGCTCCGCCGCGCGGTCTTTCAGGTAGCTCTCGCCGCGCGCGATTTCAGCGGCAGTGGCTGGGCGTGAGAACGCGGTGAGGTAGGCGGCCGTGATGCGTTCCTTCGGGTCGGCGCTGGTGCCTTGGAAACGCTTCGCGAAGGCGGCGGCATTTTCCTGGATGAACGGGCTGTTCAGCATGTAGAGCGCCTGCGACGGCACCGTGGTTACTTCGCGGGCCGCAACAACCAAACTCGGCTCGGCGAAGTCGAAGAGGTCGAGTGCCTCCGGCAGCATGTCGCGGATGATGGGGAGATAGACGCTGCGGTGACGCGAGTCCGCGTTGACCGCAGTGCGACCACGGCGGCCAAGGTCAGTGTCCTCAAGCGAGCTGAGTGGCGAGCCGGTCGCCGGCTCGAGACTGAGCCGGCCGCTCACCGCGAGGATACCGTCGCGGATGGATTCGGCATCGAGGCGGCGCTGGTTCGCGCGCCAGAGGAAGTTGTTGTCCGGGTCGGCGGCGAAGCTCTTTGCATCGGACGCGCTGCTGAGTTGGTAGGTGCGGCTGAGAACGACTTCGCGGACAAGTTTCTTCACGGACCAGCCATTCGCCACGAGACTGTTCGCCAAGTAGTCGAGCAGTTCGGGATGCGTCGGGCGCTCGCCGGTCGCGCCGAAGTTGTCGGGCGTGCTGACGATGCCCTCGCCGAAAAGATGCTGCCAGACACGGTTCGCCATCACGCGGGCGGTGAGCGGGTTCTCCGGGCTGGTCAGCCAGTTGGCGAGTTCGAGGCGACCGCTCTGGCCGGGCGCAATCTTCGCCGGCTCCAGCGCACCAAGGACGGTCACAAAACCGCGCGGGACGACCGGCCCCTTCTCCTCCAACTCGCCCCGGATGTAGATGGGGCAGTCGGCGGGCTTGCCGTCGAGCACGGCCATCGCCCACTGGCCGTTCGGCTCCCCGTTTGCCTTCGGTGCCTCGGGCGTCTCGGGATATTTGTTGGGCTTCTTCGGGGGCTTGACGCCCTTGACGTTTCCTTGCAGGCGCTCGAAGGCCGCAACTTTCTCCGCCTCGGACATGGTCTTGAGGCGGACGGCGAGCTTCGGATTCTTCTGCACGAACTGCTTGAGCTTCGCCTCCATCTCGGGCGTGAGCTTGCCGCCGGAAGCCGAGGCCACCTGAACCGGAGCGGCTGCGGACTGCGTGAGCGGCGACGGCGGGGTGAAGCTCTTCACGAGCGGCACATGGGTCGAAGGCTGGCGGTTCTTGCCATTGCCGCCGCCGCCGATGCCGAAGTGCGTCTCCGTGCTCTTGAAGATGCCGGCGACCGCGTAGTAATCGCGCTGCGGGATGGGGTCGAACTTGTGGTCGTGGCAGCGCGCGCAGCTCACGGTCACGCCCAGCACCGCGCGCGTGGTCACGTCAATCTGCTCGTCCACGATTTCCATGACAAACGCCTCGCGGTTGCGCTCGTTGAGGCCCTTCGGCCCGAGGGCGAGGAAGCCGGTGGCGATGAGTTGGTCGTTGCGCTCCGCGGCGTCCTTCGCGGGCAACAGGTCGCCGGCCACCTGCTCGCGGAGAAAGCGGTCGTAGGGCTTGTCCGCGTTGAAGGACGCGATGACGTAGTCGCGGTAACGCCACGCCTCGGGGTAGGCGAAATTGCGCTCCTTGCCGCTGGACTCCGCGTAGCGCGCCACGTCCAGCCAGTGCCGGCCCCAGCGCTCGCCGAAGTGCGGCGAGGCGAGGAGCTGGTCAACGACCTTTTCCAATGCGGAACGCGGAATGCGGAACGCGGAATGGGGCGCAGGCGAACCACAGTCCTTCACGAACGCCTGCACCTGCTCCGGGGACGGCGGGAGGCCGATGAGATCGAAGTAAAGCCGGCGGATGAATGTGTGCGGGCCGGCGTCGCCGGCGGGCTTAAGCTTGTTCTCCTCCAGCTTCTTCAGCACGAAGCGGTCAATGTCCGACGCGCTCCACTTCGTGTCCTTGGGCTGCGGGACCGCGACAGGCTTGACCGGCTGAAACGACCAGAAGTTCTTGCCCTCCGCGAGGTCGGGCTTCTTGGCGAGCTTGGCCTTGCCGTCGCGCGGGTCGGGCGCGCCCATGAGCACCCACTTCTCGAAGTCGGCGATGACCTCCGGCGCGAGCTTCTCCTTCGGCGGCATGAGCTGGTCCTTCTTCTCGCCGCGAATCGCCGCGATGAGCAGGCTGCCCTTGAGGTCGCCCGGCTCGACCGCGTGCCCGGTCGCGCCGCCCATGCGGATGCCGTCGCGAGTGTCGAGCAACAGGCCGCCCTTGACCTTCTCCGCGTCGGCGGCGTGGCACTTGTAGCACTTGGCGACGAGCACCGGACGAATCTTCTTCTCGAAGAACGCCATTTGGTCGGAGGAAATCTTCTCCGTCGGTTTGTCGGCGGCGACGGCGGTCGCGACGGCAACGAGAAGCGAGGCGAAAAGGGAGGGGAAAACCGCTCTGTCGAGGTTCATCGCGAAAGGTCGGTTCAGCATGGCTTCAGCAACCGGCCACGGGCAACACGGCGGGTTGCGAGGGAAGACGGTGGAGGCGGAGGGGGAGGTTACGGGCGGGCCGCAGTAATCAGTGTTCAGTAATAAGTGGCAGGCGTTTCCC
>JACRKB010000201.1 GCA_016235545.1 Verrucomicrobiota bacterium
CGCCCGCCCCGAGCCGACGCTCGCCGACAGGCAGACCGCCCGCGACGTCGAGCGCCTCTTCGGTCGCCCGCTGCGCATGGGCGGCGCGTCGCTCGCCGACCAGCGCATCGCCACGCAGCTCATCACGCCGCAGCAGGCGCAGACCGTCATCGAGAAATTCAAGGCCGCCTACCCCAAGCTCGGCAGCCCGCGCATCCTCATCCATGTGAACCGCGACCTCGTGGACGAGAAAACCGGAGCGCGCCTCGCCTCCCGCAACGAACGCACCGACACCACGCGCACGACGATTGACTCCACCATCGCCGCGCCCGCGAACGCCGCGCAGCCCATCAACACCGTCACCATCAACGCCGGCGGCGCGGTCACGCTCCCCGGTGGTGCGTTGCAAAACCAGTTTCCCCATGGCCCCGGCAAAGTCACCACCACCAACGAACGCCAAACCCGCGACAACCGTTTCACCGACACCGCCCGCCCCGAGCCGACGCTCGCCGACAGGCAGACCGCCCGCGACGTCGAGCGCCTCTTCGGTCGCCCGCTGCGCATGGGCGGCGCGTCGCTCGCCGACCAGCGCATCGCCACGCAGCTCATCGCCAACCGCTCGCTCGACGCGATGCTCAAGGACACCAACGGCGAGGCCGCCCGCAAGGACCGCGAAGCCCTCGCGAAGATTGCCGACGTGGCGCTCGAAGTCCTCATTTCCAGCCGTCAGCTCGTCATCCGCGAAGTCTCCGGCGACAAAGTCTATCAAGTCCCCGACATCCAGGTCTCCGCCATCCGCTTGAAAGACGCCGCCATCCTCGGCCAGGCCAGCGCCTCCGACATCCTCGGTCGCGACCGCTACGCCGGCCGCATCGTCACGAACTTCGACGTGCGCGAAATCACTGAAGCCGTCGCCCTCGCCCTGATGGAGGACATGACGCTGACGGTGAAGTGACCAAGTAGGACAGCGCGTCCCGCCTGTCCTTCTGACTGAAAACCACCAGTCGGCAGAACAGTTGTGCCCGACCGACGAAGCAGGCTGAAGGCCTGCGATATGACAGCCCAGGGCAACGCCCTGGGTAAGATTCAGAGAGACGCCGCCGCCCTGTAGGGGCGGAACATCCTTGTATCGCCCTTTCAGGGCTCGCCTCCCGTGGTGTGCTGTCCCGGGGCGTTGCCCCGGGCTGGTTTGTGGTGCTCCTTCGGAGCGTCGGCTTCCGAGTCAGAGTTAAGATGGAAGGTCAGGCGAGACGCGCTGACCTACTTCAGCAGCTTCCGGTTCAGCTCATGCACCTTGCTGACGATGCGTTCTTCCGTTGATTCCGCCCACGGGCCGGGATGCGTGGTGCTGAAGCGCATCGCGCCGCCGGCTTCGTAACCGCCCTCCTTCATCACTCGCAGGCTCGGGATGTAGGCCATCACGTCGTTGGAATAGCCGGCGACCCAAACGGCAGGCCCGACCAGCTCCTTCTTCAGCCGCAGCGAAAAGTCCACCACCACCTCGCCGCCGAGCGCGACGAACGTGAGGGCGTCGCCGAATTGCACGACTTGCACGGGATACGGATACAGCGTCGGCAACTTCTCGCCCTTGTCCAGCCGCTCCAGCATCCGCTTCGCGTGCGAGGACTCGTATTTGTCCTTCGAGTCGAGCCTTGCCTTAAACTCATCGCGCGTCGGAGCGGGCGCATAGTCAATTTGGATTTCGGCATACGCACTGCGAAGCGGACCGCTCAGCGACTTGAGCGTAGTGGCGAGCGCAGCTTCCACCGCCGTGGCAAGCGCGCGACCGTGTTTCTGCGCCAGTTCCACGGTGCCGCGCGGATAGGGATTTTGGTCGCCGCCGCAGCCGAGCATGAACAGCGCGGTCACGCCGGGATGGTCGGCCTCGAAGTATTGCTGCGCGTAGCCAGCGTAGTCGCCGCTGAACTGGTAGAGCGCAAGCGTCGTGTTGTGGCACGCGTAGCCAAAGAGCACGGCGCGCAGCTTGCCATCCGCACCTTCGACGCGCAGCACCGGCACGGACTGGTCCACGGGGCCTTCGGGATACGGGCTGTTCTGGTAGCCGGTCTTCGTCGGCAGGCGGCGGTTCATCGCCACGCCACAACGCGCGAAGCTGTAGGCGAGCCGAGCAGGCGTGCGCGTCTCAAGCGCGGTGCCGATGAGCTTGAGCAACTTCTCCTCAAGGTCGCGGCCGTAGTTGTCGCCCAGCGTGCTCGGCTTGAAATCCCCGTCATCCGCTGGCGCGCGTCCGAAGCGGAACTCCGGCCCGCTGTGCGTGTGCGACGCGTTCAGCAGCAGACTCTCCGGCGGCGACTGCCACGCCTTCTGCGCGCGGGCTTCCAGCGACTTCCGCAGCGTGCGCGGCACGCCGATGAGGTCGAGCGTGACGAAGACCATCCGCCCGCCGCGCTCGTCCTCGAGTGCGAGCGCTTTCGCGTGGAGGTCTTGAAACTTGCCTTGGCTCACATTGGTGCGGCTCGCGTAGCCCGCCATCCACATCGCCTGCTCCGGCGTGATGACGGCCGTGGCGACGCCGGCCTTCCAAACGGCCTGCGCAGGCGCAGGCGCGGCGAAGGAAACGCAAACGGTGAGAGCAGAGATGAGAATGAGAAGGAGGCGTGAGTTCATGATTTAGCGAGGTTCTGACGCCGCGAAGCGCGAAGGGAATTCACAACGCGGGCACGGCCCCGGAGTGCTCCGGGGTTGTTCACTTCCACGCCGGTGCTAGACTGCCCCCGTGATTCACGACGCGTCACTCGACGAGTTGCTCCAAAAAGTCTGGGACGGCGGGCGCATTGACCGCGCCGAGGCGCTGCGCCTCTACGCGCTGCCGCTGGAGGAGCTGGGCGCGCTGGCCGACCGCCGCCGCCATCTCCACCGCGCGACCGCGCACGGCGGACGCGGCAACGACATCGTCACCTACATCGTGGACCGCAATGTCAACTACACGAACGTCTGCAACGTCTATTGCAAGTTCTGCGCGTTCTACCGCACCGAGAAGGACGCTGATTCCTACGTCATCACGCACGCCGAGATAGACCGGAAGATCGAGGAGACCATCGCGCTCGGAGGGAATCAGATTCTCATGCAAGGCGGCCACCACCCGAAGCTCACGAAGCAATGGTATCTCGATTTGCTGTCGCACATCCGCGCCAAGTTCCCCGGCTTCAACGTCCACGGCTTCAGCCCCAGCGAGATGGTCGCCTTCTCCGAGTTCTTCAACGAGCCGGTCGAGCAAATCCTGAAGGACTTCGTCGCCGCCGGGCTTGGCTCTGTCCCCGGTGGCGGCGGGGAAATCCTCGTGGACCGCGTGCGCAACCGCATCGCCCCGCTCAAAGCTGACACGGCGCAATGGATGGGCGTGATGGACACCGCTCATCGCCTCGGCCTGGCCAGCAGCATCACGATGATGTTCGGCCATGTGGAGACGGTCGAGGAGCGCATCGAGCACCTCGAAGTCGTCCGGACGCAGCAGGATCACTCGCTCGCACGCCTCTCTACCCTCTCCCCCATCGGGGGAGCGGGTCAGAGTGAGGGGGCAGGCAACGGAGTATTGGAGCGCCCTTCTGCAAATGCCGCCGCTTCCCCCTCACCCCAGCCCTCTCCCCCAGCGGGGGCGAGGGAGAAGATGCTTTCGCCCATCGAACGATCCGTCGCCTACGCACACGCCTTGGAAACTGGCGCGCTCCAAGGCGGTGCCTTCACCGCCTTCATCTGCTGGACCTTCCAGCCAGAGAACGCCGTGCTGAAGGCCACCACCGTCGGCGCACACGAGTATCTGCGCACGCAGGCTCTCAGCCGCATCTACCTCGACAACCTCCCCAGCGTGCAAAGCTCCTGGGTCACGCAGGGCCAGGAAATCGGCCAGCTCGCGCTGCGTTACGGCGCGACCGATCTGGGCAGCATCATGATCGAGGAGAACGTCGTGAGCGCCGCCGGCACCACCCACAGCATGGGCGTGGCCGATATGCAGCGCCTCATCACCGACCTCGGCCTCGAACCCCGCCAGCGCGACAACTGGTATCGGCTGCTCAACTGAGGTCGCCGGAACCACGGGTCTGGCTTGGACTCTTCCATCATTCACGCTAAACAACTCCCGATGAACGATGCCATAGTCATCGGAGGCGGACCAGGTGGCTCGACGGTCGCGGCGCTTCTGGCCGCGCGCGGCCGACGCGTCGTTTTGCTTGAGAAGGAACGATTTCCCCGCTTCCACATTGGCGAGTCGCTGCTGCCCTACAACTGGCCCATCTTCGAGGAACTCGGCGTGCTGCCAGAACTGGAGGCTGCTGGGTTCCCTCGAAAGTCCGGCGCGCAGTTCCATCTCGGCAACGGCCGCAAGTCACTCAAGCTCGTCTTCCGCGAGGGGCGGTTCACCGAGCAGGCGCAGACGTTTCAAGTCGAGCGCTCGACCTTCGACCACCTCCTGCTGAAGAACGCCGCGGCCAAGGGGGCGGACGTGCGCGAGGGCTGGCAATTCCAGCGATTCGAGCAGCTCCCCGACCGCGTGCGCGTCGCCGCCACGGACCCCGCCGGTGCGAGTCACACGCTCGAGGCGCGCTTCCTCGTGGACGCCAGCGGGCGCGGCAATGTGACCGGCAATCAGGAGGGGCTGCGCGTCATTCATCCGCAGCTCAAGAAGCTCGCGCTCTTCGGTCACTACACCGGCGTAGCGCTCGACGCGGGCGAGAAGGCCGGTGACACCGTCATCGTGCGCCTCGCGGACAAGTGGTTCTGGCTCATCCCGATTTCCGCGACGAAGGTCAGCGTCGGGCTCGTGCTGGACTGTGCGGAGTTCGCCGCGGCGAAGACGCCGCCGGAGGAACTTTTCCATCGCATCGCGGCCACCAGCCCCGTCTTGCGCGCGCGAATGCAGGACGCACGGCTCGTCGGCGAGTTCCACACCACGAGCGATTTCTCCTACTACAACCGCCGCCTCACCGGCCCGCGCCTGCTGCGCGTGGGCGACGCCGCAGGTTTCATGGACCCCATCTTTTCCGCCGGCGTCTTCCTCGCGATGTTCTCCGGCAAGCTCGCGGCCGAGACGGTGGACGCGTGCCTGCGCCAGCCCTTCGGCACCGTGTGGCGGCTCGCGCGCTACGAAAGGAAGACTTTCAGCGCGCTACGGTTCTACTGGGAAATGGTGGAGCAGTTTTACACACAACCGTTCATCGAACTCTTCCTCGAGCCACGAGAGAAATGGAATCTCCCCGCCGCAGTGAACGCCGCGCTCGCCGGCGAACTCTCCGGCCGCTGGGCCATCCGTTGGCGCATGCGGCTCTTCTTCCTACTGGTGAAGCTCCAGGCCCGCCGCCCCCTCGTCCCGCGCATCCGCTTCGACTGAACCATGCGCCGCTGCTCCCTTGCCGTCCTGCTCGCGCTGCTGTGCGCCTGTCACACCACGCCGCCCGCGCGCATTGACACCTCCGGTCCCGGCTGGACGCCGCGCAGCGGCCAGGCCGTCTGGACGCCGGCGCGCGGCGCGGCCGCCGTCGTCATTGACCTGCAAGTCTGGACGCGTGCGGATGGCGAATGCCTGCTCGACGTGTCGAAGGCCTCGCTCTCCTTCGTCCTCGCGCACGTCACCGCCGACCACTGGCGCATCGAAGCCGCCACCGGCCAGCGACATTCCGCGCGCGGCACGCCACCCGCACGCGTGGGCTGGCTCCAACTCGCGCGCTCCCTTTCCGGTTTGCCACCGGCCGCGCCGTGGCAGTTCGAGCGACGCGCCGCCGGCGCGTGGCAGCTCGTGAACCCGCAGACCGGCGAGCGTTTCGACGGCTCGCTCACGCCATGAAGCGCTGGCTCTGGCTCCTCCTCCTGCCGCTCGCGCTCGGCCTCACGCGGCTGCACTTCGATGCCGAGGTGCTCAACCTCCTCCCGCGCGAACTCCCCGTCGTCCGCGGTCTCCAGCTCTACCAACGCCACTTCGCCGGCGCGAATGAGCTGCTCGTCACGCTCGAAGCCCCTGATGCCGAGCGCGCCGAGACCGCCGCCCGTTCACTCACCGAACATCTCCGCGCCGCGACCAATCTCGTCACCGCCGCGCACTGGCAGCCGCCGTGGCTGGAGCATCCCGAGCTCGCCGCTGAACTCGCCGCCGTCACTTGGCTTAATCAGCCGCCCGCCGTCTTCGCGCAACTCACGAACCAGCTCGCCCATCCCGCCGCCACGCTCGCCGCCACGCGCGAGCGCCTCGCGACGTCGTTCTCGCCGGAGGAAATTGGCCGCGCGAGCTTCGACCCGTTCGGCCTCACGCAACTGCCCGCCTCGGTGAGCGCACCGGCCTCCTTCGGTCGTGGCGAAGGCATGTTCGCGTCCGCTGACGGCACGTTCCGTCTCGTGTTCGTCAAGCCGCGCGGCGCGCTCGCCACTTATCCCGAGTGCGCCGCATGGCTCGCAGCCACGCGCGCCCGCGTCGCCGCGTGGCAACGCGAAAGCGTCGCCAGCGGCGTCACGCTGCACTTCACCGGCCGCCCCGTGTTCGTCGCGGAAATCGCCTCGGGCATGGAGCGCGACATGCGGAACTCCGTGCTCGGCACGCTCGGCATCATCGCCGTGCTCTTCTGGTGGGCGCATCGCCGGTGGCGTCCGTTGCTGTGGCTGATCGCGCTGCTCACGCTCACGCTCGCCGGCACGCTCGCGCTCGGCGGCCTGCTCATCGGCACGCTGAACGTGGTGAGCCTGGGCTTCGCCGCCATCCTGCTCGGCCTCGCGGTGGACTACGGGCTGGTGATGTATCA
Organism: Verrucomicrobiota bacterium; assembly: GCA_016235545.1. Classification (GTDB taxonomy): domain Bacteria; phylum Verrucomicrobiota; class Verrucomicrobiia; order Limisphaerales; family SXTU01; genus SXTU01. The sequence continues at coordinate 6,723 of JACRKB010000201.1, forward strand.
GGAAGCGCTCGCCATGTCGGGCGCGACAGCAGTGGAAGTGCGACGGCACATTGGGCCAGGAGTTGCTTGGTCCGCCGTGACGACCGCCGGCGCATTCCTCGTGTTGAACTTCAGCGGCCTGCCCGGTCTCGGCCAGCTCGGCACGCTCGTGGCCATCGGCATCGCCCTCGGCGCGGTGGCGATGGTGTATGCCTACCTCCCGCCGCTGCTCGCCGCCCGCAGCAGCCGAGGTGACGAGGCGCAGGCCGATGCGGAATGCAGAATGCGGACTGTGGAATCGTGCAGCCGTCCCGCGTCTTGGACTGCGGTGGCAGAGCGCAGCGGCGACACCGCTTTGGCCTCCCGCGGAGCGGAACCCCTCGCAGCTCCAA
>JACRKB010000205.1 GCA_016235545.1 Verrucomicrobiota bacterium
CTACACGCTCGGGCCGCTCACCACCGACATCGCTCCCGGTTACGACCACATCACCAGCGGCATCGGCGCGGCGATGATTGGTTGGTATGGCTGCGCGATGCTTTGCTACGTCACGCCCAAGGAACACCTCGGCCTGCCGAACAAGAAAGACGTGAAAGACGGCGTCATCGCCTACAAGATCGCCGCCCACGCCGCCGACCTCGCCAAAGGCCATCCCGGCGCGCAATACCGCGACAACGCGTTGAGCAAGGCGCGCTTTGAATTCCGGTGGGAAGATCAATTCAACCTCAGCCTCGACCCCGTCACCGCGCGCGAATTTCACGACGAGACGCTCCCGCAAGAAGGCGCAAAGACCGCGCACTTCTGCTCCATGTGCGGCCCGCACTTCTGCTCGATGAAGATCACGGAGGACGTCCGCAAATACGCCGCCGAACAAGGCATCGCCGAGGAAGAGGCGCTGAAAAAGGGGATGGAAGAAAAGTCCCGCGAGTTCACCGAGAAGGGCAACGAGCTTTACTCGAAAGCATGATCTCCGGAGCGCCGGTGTGAAGGCGGGCGTTGGCACTCGCTATATGCCGCACTGAACACGGCTTGCCGGTCCGACGCCTGCCGAGAAATTCCATCGGCCCTATTGCAATCGGGAAGTCGGTTTCTATAGTGCGCGCCAATTGAACCGCAAAAAATGAGCGAACCTTCCGCTGCCAGTCCCGCTGCCTGGTCCATTCAGGACGCCCGCACCCTTTACAACATCGACCGCTGGGGGGCGCGCTACTTCGACATCAACGACGCCGGACATGTCGTGGCCCGACCGCTGCAGGAAGCGGGCGTGGGCGTGGACCTCACGGACATCGTGGAGGAGGCGCGGTCGCGCGGGCTGAAGTTTCCGTTGCTCATCCGCTTTCAGGACATCCTCCGACACCGCGTCGAGGCCATCAACAAGGCGTTCCGCAACGCCATCACGGAGTTTGCTTTCAACGGCCAGTATCGCGGCGTGTTCCCCATCAAGGTCAACCAGCTTCGCGAGGTCGTGGAGGAGATTCTGGATGCGGGCAAGCCGTTCAACTTCGGGCTCGAAGTGGGCAGCAAGCCGGAGCTGTTCGCCGGCCTGGCGATGCAGAACCAGCCGGGCAGCCTCATCATCTGCAACGGTTACAAGGACGTGCAGTTCATCCGCATGGCGCTGATGGGCACCAAGCTCGGCAAGCAGGTCATCATGGTTGTGGAGAAGCTTGAGGAGCTGAAGCAAATCATCGCTGTCTCCCGGCAGGTGGGCGTGGAGCCACTCATCGGCATCCGCGCGCGGCTGGCGAGCAAAGGCGCGGGCAAGTGGGCCGAGAGCGGCGGGGAGAACGCGAAGTTCGGCCTGAGCACGGCTGAGCTGCTCGCCGCGACAGAGCTGTTGCGCGCGGAAAAGCTGGAGCATTGCTTCAAGCTGCTGCACTTCCACATCGGCTCGCAGGTGCCCGACATCCTCACGGTGAAGAAGGCTGTGCAAGAGGCGTCACGCTTTTACGCGAAGCTGCACAAGATGGGTTTCCCGGTGGAGTTCATGGACGTGGGCGGCGGCCTCGGCGTGGATTACGACGGCTCGCGCAGCGCGTTCGATTCCTCGACGAATTACTCGCTCCAGGAATACGCCAACGACATCGTTTACTACATCGCCGACGTGTGCAACGCGGAGAAAGTTCCGCACCCGAACATCGTCAGCGAGAGCGGGCGCGGCATCGTGGCCTACCACAGCGTGCTGCTCGTCGAGGTGTTCGGCTCCATCGCCAAGACCAAGGGCGGCGACGCGCTGACCTTCGGCGACACCGAGCACGCGCTTGTCCGCGAGCTGCTCGACATCAAGAAGAACCTCGCGAAGTTGAACAAGCTCGAAGCCTACCACGACGCCGAGGAGCGCAAGGAAGACGCGCACCAGATGTTCACGCTCGGGCTGCTCGAGCTGCCGGACAAGGCGAAGATCGAGACGCTCTACTGGGAAATCAGCCAGGCCGTCGTTGCCAGCTTCAAGGGCCAGGCCTACATCCCCGAGGAAATCCGAAAAATGGAGGACCTGCTCGGCGACCAATACCTTTGCAATTTCTCTGTCTTCCAGTCGCTCCTTGACCATTGGGCGCTGGGCCAGCTTTTTCCCATCATGCCCATAGCACGGCTCAACGAGCGGCCCGGGAAGGAAGGCACCTTGGTGGACATCACGTGCGACTCTGACGGCTGCATCAACAAGTTCGTGGACCTGCGCGACGTGCGGGACACCCTGCCGCTGCACACGCTCGCCACCAACGGTCACGGCCTGCAGGAGCCTTACCACCTCGGCTTCTTCCTGATGGGCGCGTATCAGGACATCATGGGCGACCTGCACAACCTCTTTGGCCGCGTCAACGAGGTCCACGTGTTCCTCGAGCCAGACGAGCCGACCGGCTATTACATCGAGGAAATCATCGAGGGCAACACCATCGTCCAGACGCTCGCCGCCGTGCAATACGACGAGAACGAGATCAAGCGCCTGATGAAGGTCCAGGTGGACGAGGCCATCCGCTCCGACCGCATGAAGCCGAGCGAAGGGATGCGCCTGCTGGACGACTACGAGCGCGGGCTGAAGGACTACACGTATCTCACCTTTTAGGATGAAGGATGAGGGATGAAGGATGAAACCCAGAAAGTGAGCGGCACCAGGACCGCGCTTTTTCATCTTTCATCCTTCAACTTTCAACCTTCCCACCATGCCTGAACCGGCATCCAATCCCGACCTCCTGCCCTCCCTCCGGCATCTGGTCCGCGGCCTCTCCGCCGTCTTCTGGGGCCTGCCCAGCACGCTGCTCATCTGCGTGCTCATGGCGGTGGCGGAGTTTCCCCGCGCGCTGGGCTGCGCACCGCCCGTCATCACGACCGGCCTGCTGCTCTTCGGAGTCATCGAGCTGTCGCGCTACCAGCCAGAAGAGCGCACCTGGCAGCTTGCCCTCGGGCGGGCGCAGCTCCTCGCGCTGGCGAACTTCGGGCTCTCGCCATTCGTATATTTCTGGAGCCGCCAGCCTGCGGAGGCCTACTACTTCCAAGTCGTCCTCGCGCTCGCCTTCACCGGCCTGCTCTTCCTCTGCCAGTTGAACCACGTCCTTCAGCGTCTGGCTGCGATGCTGCCTGATGAAACGCTCCGTTCGGATACGCTCTTTTTCACGCGGCTGAACCTCACCTTGATGGCGCTGGCGCTGGCGCTGGTCGGGGGCTACCACCTGCTCGACCAGTTGAAATACCTGCCGCAAGGAATCATCGAGGCGCTGGACCTGGTCCAAGCCGCGCGCATCCGCTTCGCGCTCGTGGTCGTGCTCGTGCTGCTGCCCGTCTCGATGACAATGTCCCTCGTGTGGAAGACGCGCGACGTGGTGCTGGGCAGCGTCTTTGGGCCACGGAGTTGAGGAGCGCGCTCACTTTCTTGCAGGGCGAGGTGTGCGCGCTCGTCTCCATGGAAGACTGCTTTTCCTCGTCTCCATCCGTGTTTCGTCAGTGTTCCATCCGTGGCTAAGGAATCGTTTCGGTTAAGTCGCACACCAGCCGGGGCGTCTGCCACTCACGCCTTTCCCAGCATCTGCGCGTAGGCACGGTTGATTTCTTTGCTGCGCTCCTCGGCTTGCGCCTGCTCGGCTTCGCTCAAGCACGCCACACGGTCAGGATGGTGCTCCTTCATCATCCGCCGATATGCGTGCTTGATCTCGTCCGCCGATGCGCCGGCCGCGACGCCGAGGACGTCGTGGCTGCCCGCAGGCTGGACCGTCGGAGCCAGCGGGATGCCGAGCGATCCCTCTGCGCGGTGCTCGATCTGCACGCGGCCCTGCGCATCGGCGCGCGTGCGATAGGGCGCGCCGCAAAGCGGGCAGTGGAAGAGCACACCGCCACGCAGGTTGCGGAGACGGAACTTCCGCAGGCACTCGACGCAGCGGAAGGACGGCGGCTTCGCGGACTTCGGCCCGCGTGGCGCTGCCTGAGCTTTGGGGGCGGGATTGGATTCGTCGGGCATCGCTGGCGTGTCGGCCCAGCGCGGCGGCAGGCCGAACTGGCGGCGCAACTCGCTGCTCAGGCTCGCTCCGGGCGGGGGCGATTCCAGGAGCATCACGCCGCGAAGCAACCGCAATTCCGCCAGCGCGTCGGGCAAATCCAAGCCCGGCAGCGCCTTCGCCAGCTCCCTGAGCGGCACGCGGCTCGCGTGGCAATGCAGCTCGAAGAGCACCCTTGCGCCACGCTGGAAGTTCATCCTCCGCCAGCCGCTCGCGCGCCTGCCCGCCGCCACTCCTGCCAGCAGCAGGCGCGGCCCGGAGTAAAGCACCTCCGCGAACACGCCCGCCACCGCGCGAAGCACCTGAAACGCATTCAAACTGTCGCGCCAGTCCAGCTCGCCCGGCGCGATGAACGCCTCGCGGTCGCCGCGCGAGTTTCCCGCAAACAGCAGCAATATCACACCGGCCACAAGCCCCCAAAATTGGGGCAGGCCAAACTGGACCTCCAGACTCCGGCCCAGCACAACACCAGCAGCCTCCGTAAACGTCACCCAGCCGGCCAGCAGCACCGACGCCAGCCCGACGCCCGTCAGCAACAGCAGCGCGCCTCCAGCCATGCCCCCGCCCAGCGCCGTCATCAGCGACCGCCGATGCTCCCGGCGCGACCGGCGGCGCAGCCAGTTTTCCAGCTCATGCGCTTCCATCGGGATCTGGTCCGCAAATTCCATGCCGGGGAGACGGCGGGAGTCAGGAGCAGGCTTGCCATCGTGCCAGCCGCACTCTGCTTCTGACTTCCGACCTCTGCCCCCGGCAGTTTTATCTGGCAGCACACAGAGCGGAGTGGTTGCATGGGCGCGGTAACACCGAACCCCGTTCAGCCATGGAACAGATGGAAGAAATCCTGAAGGACTTCCTCTTGGAAGCGGGGGAGAATCTGGACCGGCTCGATCAGGATCTCGTGCGGCTGGAGCAGTCCCCCACCGACAAGAAGATCATCGGAAACGTCTTCCGCGCGCTCCACACCATCAAGGGCAGCAGCGGCTTCTTTGCCTTCAAGCGGCTCGAGAAAGTCACCCACGCTGGCGAGTCGCTCCTCGGCAAAATCCGCGACGGCAAGCTCGCGCTCAACGCCGACATGGTCACAACGCTGCTCACCACGCTCGACCGCGTCCGGGAAATCGTCCGGTCAGTCGAGGGCACCGGGAAAGAGGCCGCCGGGAACGACACGGAACTCATCGGGAACTTGCACGCGCTGGCCGAAGGCAAACCCGTCTCCACCATCGAGCGCGGCACTTCGACGCCTCCGCCCGCGCCCGCGCCGCCCGCCCGCGCGACGGCCCCGGCCCCGGCCAGCGCGAGCATTGACAGTTTTCTACGTGATTTCCTCGCGGAGACGCATGAGAACCTCGACGCCTTGGATCGTGCGTTCGTCGCACTGGAGAAAACTCCCGGAGACCGGGACCTGCTCTCCAATGTCTTCCGCACCTTGCACACGCTCAAGGGCAGCAGCGGGTTCTTCGGCTTCTCGCGGCTGGAAAAGATCGCGCACGCGGCGGAATCGCTGCTGGGCAGGCTGCGCACAGGCGAGCTGCCACTCAACGAGGCCGTGACCTCCGCGCTGCTAGACACTGTGGACGGCATCCGCGCGACGCTGAAACACATCGAGCAAACCGGGCAGGAGAGCGCGAAGGATTTCTCGGCGACCATCGGGGTGCTGCGGCAACTGGCGGAGGGCAAGGGCATCGTCGCTGCGCCAGTGGAGCAGAAGTTTGCGGCGGTTGCATCCACACCGCCCCCCCTCACCCCGGCCCTCTCCCCCAGCGGGGGCGAGGGAGAAAAGGCGCAAGCCGCCCCTGCGCCACAGCCCTCCGCCGCCGACTCCACCGTGCGCGTGGATGTGGGCCTGCTCGACAAGCTGATGAACCTCGTCGGCGAGCTGGTGCTGGCGCGCAATCGCCTGCTGCCCTTCGCGGTGAACCACGAGAACGCCGCCTTCACCTCCGCCACGCAGCGGCTCGACGGCATCACCACCGAGTTGCAGGAGCGCGTCATGAAGACGCGGATGCAGCCCATCAACCACGTCTGGAGCAAATTTCCCCGCCTCGTGCGCGACCTCTCCGCGCAATGCGGCAAGCAGGTCAACCTCAGCATGGAGGGCACCGAGACGGAGCTGGACCGCACGCTGCTCGACGCGATCAAGGACCCGCTCACCCACATGGTGCGCAACTGCGTGGACCACGGCCTCGAGCTGCCTGCGGCGCGCGTGGCAGCCGGCAAACTAGCTGCGGGCCGCCTGCTGCTGCGCGCCTATCACGAGAGCGGCCTGGTGGTGATTGAAATCTCCGACGACGGCGCGGGCATCAACCTCGTGCGCGTGCGGCAGAAGGCCGTGGAGAAAGGTTTCTTCAAGGCCGATGAAGCCGCGCGCCTCAGCGACCGGCAGGCGACTGACCTGATTTTCCTGCCCGGCTTCTCCACGGCGGAGACGACCACGAGCGTCTCCGGGCGCGGCGTGGGCATGGACGTGGTGAAGACGAACATCGAGAACATCGGCGGCTCGATCGAGTTGAGCAGCGTGGCTGGCCAGGGCACCACGCTGCGGCTGAAGATTCCGCTCACGCTCGCCATCGTGCCCGCGCTTTTCATCGGCTGCGCGGGCGAGCGCTTCGCCATCGCGCAGACCAGCCTGCTCGAGCTCGTGCGGCTCGACCCGTCGCAGAAGGAGTCGCGCATCGAGGATGTTTCCGGCGCGCCGGTCTGCCGCCTGCGCGGCAAGCTGCTGCCGCTGGTTTTCCTGAAGCGCGAGTTGCAGCTCGAACCCCGTGCCGGCGAATTCCAGTCGCCGTCCCGTGAGGCATCGGAGGCCAAAGACGGTGACTGCAAGTCGCCGGCACCGGCACGGCACGTCACCATCGTGGTCTTGCAGTCCGAAGGCCACCGCTTCGGCCTCGTCGTGGACGAGGTGCATGACACGGAGGAAATCGTCGTGAAACCGGTCGGCGCATTGCTCAAGGGCATTCCCGCCTTTGCGGGCGCGACGATTCTGGGCGATGGCAGCGTGGCGTTGATTTTGGACATCGCCGGGCTGGCCTTGATGTCCGGCGTGGTGGCGAAACTGCGCGAGCGGCAGACGACGGAGGAGACCCCTGCGCCGCCCGTGGTCAACCCGGATGAGAAGTCGCTCCTGCTCTTCCACATGGGCGGCGCGGAGCACATGGCCATTCCGCTCGAATTCGTCACGCGACTGGAGAAATTCCCGCGCACGCGCATCGAGCGCAGCGGCGGCCGCGAGGTGGTGCAATACGACGGTGGCATCATGCCACTGGTGCGCGTGGCGGACTTTGTCGAGGGCTGTTCAGTGACGGTGGACTCCGCCGAGACGCTTGACGTCGTCGTGCATCACTCGAAGCAGCAGTCCGTCGGCCTCGTCGTGGGACAGATTAAGGACATCGCCACAGCCTCGCTGCGCGTGACAGACGCGACACGCCAGCGCGGCCTGCTCGGCTCCACCGTGGTGAACGACCAGATCACCGGCGTGCTGGACGTGCCCGCCATCCTCAAGGCTGCGCGGCCTGAGGACGTCACCCCGAAGCTCATGCCCATCGTCGCGGCGAAGAATTGAAATGAAGGAGCTGTCAGCTATCAGCGGTCAGCGGGGAGCAGGAGGTCGCACCACCCTCTTCACTCTTCATTCTTCACTCTTCACTAATTACTGATCACTCTCCCTCCCGTGCCCGCCGCCGCCAACTTCATCACATTCCTCGTGGACGGCCAGCTCTTCGGGGTGCCGGCCACGGAGGTCATGGAGCTGGCGCGCTTTCATGAGCTCACGCGCGTGCCGCTCGCGCCCCCGGCGGTGGCGGGCCTGATGAACCTGCGCGGGCAGGTCGTGACCGCCGTGGAGATGCGCTGCCGGCTCGGCCTTCCCCCGCGCCCCGAGGGCCAGCAGCCGATGAGTGTCGTGCTGCGCCGCGAGGACGTGCTGGTGAGCCTCCTCGTGGATCAGGTCGGCGAGGTCATCGAACTGGACGACTCCACCTACGAGCCGGTGCCCGACACGTTGCGCGGCATCGCGCGCGAGCTGGTGCGCGGCGTCCACAAACTGCCGGGCAAACTCCTCCTGCTGCTCGACCCTGGCAAAGTCATCGCAGGGCTGGCTGTTGGCTCCCGGCGGCAGACCCTTTCTCCCACTCCACTATGAAGAACTTCCTCTCCCGCCGGCGCATCCCAACCAAGCTGCTGCTCATCAGCATCGCCTTCGCGCTGCCGGTGGGCGTGCTCACCACCCTGCTGGTGCGAAACACCAACGAAGGAATCCACTTCGCCCAGATGGAGCTGCGCGGCACCGAGTTTCTCCGTCCGCTCATTGAGCTCAACGACCTGATCCCCCGCCATGCGCTGGCGGCGCTGCGGCTGGGCGGAGGCGAGACGGGCCAAGGCGCGGTGCTTGACCAGCTCGCTGGCCAGATTGAACGCGCGTTCGACAACCTCGATGCGGCTGATGCCAGGCTCGGTGTCGCGCTCCAATTCACAAATGATGGCCTGGCCAAGCGCCAGCGGTCGCACGCACGCCCCGCCAAGGTGCGCAGCAAGTGGCAGAGCCTGCGCGCTCTCGCCAGCACCGCGACTGCGGCGGAGTCCACCAAGCTCCACATCGGCCTGGCAGAGGATGTGGCCACGATGATCTCGCACTGCGGCGACACATCCAACCTCATCCTGGATCCCGATCTCGACAGCTATTACCTGATGGACGCCTCGCTCCTCAAGCTGCCGCACGGCCAGGAGCACCTCACCAAGACGCTGCTCTTCGCCGAGGAGGCGCTGCGACAGGGGACCCTGCGCAAGGGAGATCAGGTGCAGTTCGCCGTCCTTGCCGCCTTCATGCGAGAGGAAGACCTTCAGGAAACCCGCACCAGTTTGGAGACGGCATTCAACGAGGATTCCGCCTTCCACGGGGTCAGCCCCAGCCTGAAAGAACTCGAACCCATCTTGGGCAACCTGCTCAAGGCCATGCAGGGCATCGTGGATGTGACGGAGAAAAGCGCGGCGGGCGGCGAGACCACCCGCGAGGTTTTCCTGGCCACCGGCCTCAAAGCCAAGGACACCAACCTCGCCCTGACCCGCGCCACGCTCGGGGAGCTGGACAAGCTGCTGCGCATCCGGATCAGCGACTTTGAAAAGCGGCGGCTGATGGAGATCGCCATTTCCTCGGTGGCCCTACTGCTGGCCCTGGCGCTCGTGTGGTTCATCGCCATCAACATCACCCGCCCCCTGCAAGCAGCAGTGCAACTGGTGGAGCAGGTCGCCGCGCGCGACCTGACCGTCAGCATCGAGACACAGGCCCACGACGAAGTCGGGAAGATTTGCCGCGCGCTCAACGCGATGACCGCGCAGCTCCGCGCCAGCATCCAGTCCATCGGCGACAACGCCCAGTCCGTCGCCAGCGCCTCGCATGAGCTGAGCGCCGTCAGCGGCGAGGTCAGCGCGAACTCCGAGGAGACCGCCGCGCAGGGCCGCGTCGTGGCCGACGCCGCCACGCAGGTCAGCACGAACATCCAGACAGTCGCCACCGCGTCCGAGGAGATGAGCGCGAGCATCAGCGAGATCGCGCGCAACGCCAGCCAGGCCTCCCGCGTCGCCACGCAGGCCGTGGGCGTAGCCGAGCGCACCAACGCGACGATGACCAAGCTCGGCGCCAGCAGCACGGAGATCGGCAACGTCCTGAAGGTCATCTCCAGCATCGCCGACCAGACGAACCTCCTCGCGCTCAACGCCACCATCGAGGCCGCCCGCGCGGGCGAGCTGGGCAAGGGCTTCGCCGTCGTCGCCAACGAGGTGAAGGAGCTTGCCCGCCAGACCGCGAAGGCCACGGACGAGATCACCCACAAAATTGGCAACATCCAGACCGACGCGCAGGGAGCGATGCTCGCCATCCGGGAAATCTCCACCATCATCAAGGAGATCAACGACATTCAGACCGTCATCGCCGGCGCGGTGGAGGAGCAGGCGGCGACGACCAACGAGATTTCCAACAACACCCATCAGGCCGCGCGCGCGAGCACGGAGATCGCCCGCAACATCACCAGCGTGGCCGACGCCGCGAAGGGCACGACCGCCGGCGCGACGGAGACCGCCGCCGCCGCCGCCGAGCTGGCGCGCCTGGCCAGCGACCTGCGCCGCGTGGTGGACCTGTTCAAGCTCGACCCGTCCGGAGGCAAAGCAGCCGTGCCCTCACCGGGCAACGGATCTGCGAGGCCCTGACGGCTGAGCTCTGAGAACACCAAGGATCGTCCGCTCCACTGATGAACGCCCCCGCCGCCCCGCCGCCCAAGATTCGCGTGCTCGTCGTGGACGACTCGGCGGTCATGCGCCGCGTCATCACCACCACGCTGGCGAAGGACGCTCGCATCGAGATCGCGGGCACCGCCAACAACGGCCGCGCCGCGCTGGAGGCGCTGGCGCTCGTGCGTCCGGACGTGGTGACGCTGGACATCGAGATGCCGGAGATGGACGGGCTGTCCGCGTTGCGCGAGCTGCGCAAGACCCACCCGCGCCTGCCAGTCATCATGTTCAGCTCGCTGACGCAGCGCGGCGCGCAGGCCACCATCCTCGCGCTCACGGCAGGGGCGAGCGACTATGTGGGCAAGCCCACGGACCTCGCGAATCTCAGCGACGCGTTTCGTTGTCTGGAGGCCGAGCTGATTCCCAAGGTGAGAATGTTCGGCGAGCAGTTGCTTGCGCAGCGAGAGGCTGCCGTCAGCCATCGCCCTGCGCCCTTGGCCGCCGGGAGCACGTTGCCCCGTCCCGGCCGCATCCGGCGCGGGACGATGGAGGCGGGGTGCATCGGCGTCTCCACCGGCGGCCCGATGGCGCTGGTGCAGCTCTTCTCCGCGTGGAAGGAGCCGCTGGCCGTGCCGGTGCTCATCGTGCAGCACATGCCCCCCACCTTCACCACGCTGCTCGCGCAGCGCCTCACCAGCGCGGGTGTGACGGACGTGCAGGAGGCGCGGGACGGCGACATCGTCGAGCCGGGCCGTGCCTATCTCGCGCCGGGCGGGCGGCACATGGAAGTCGTCCGCACTGAAGCAATCGCGCGGCTGCGCATCACGGATGAGGCGCCGGAGAATTCATGCCGGCCGTCAGCGGACGTGCTGTTCCGCAGCGCGGCGAAGATCTATGGCGGCGGGCTGCTGGGCGTGGTGCTGACGGGCATGGGCAGCGATGGATTGAAGGGCTGCCAGGCCATCCGCGAGCGTGGCGGCAACATCCTCGCGCAGGACGAGGAGAGCAGCGTGGTCTGGGGGATGCCTGGAGCGGTGGTCCATGCGGGGCTGGCGGATGCCGTGCTGCCGCTGGCGGAGCTGCCCAGTGAGATTCTCCGTGTGACGCGGCCCAGGCTCAACTACTAGCGTCGTGACCGCCGACGAGTTCCAATATTTCGCGGCCCTGCTGGAGAAGCACGCCGGCATCGCGCTGGACGCGGGCAAGGAATATCTGGTGGAGGCGCGGCTGGGGGCGGTGGCGCGCGACGGCGGCTTCGCCTCTGTGGGCGCTTTACTTCAGGACCTTCGGCAAAACGCGATGGGCCGCGCGCACTGGCTGGCCATCGAGGCGCTCACCACCAACGAGACCTCCTTCTTCCGCGACGAACATCCCTTCAACGCGCTTCGCGAGGTGATTCTGCCCGACCTCATCGCCCGCCGCGCCGCCTCCCGCACGCTCAACATCTGGTGCGCCGCCGCCTCCACCGGCCAGGAGCCTTACAGCCTGGCGATGCTGCTGCGCGACCGCTTCCCGCAGCTGCTCAACTGGAACATCTCGTTCCTCGCCACGGACATCTCGGAGACGGTGCTGGCGCGGGCGCGAGAAGGGCGCTTCAACGCGACGGAGATCGGGCGCGGCCTGCCGCCCGAGTTTCGCCAGCGCTACTTCACGCCGGAGGGGGACGGCCTGCGCGTGAGGGATGAAATCCGCCGCATGGTGGCGTTCCGTGCGATGAACCTGATCGGCCCGTGGCCCAACATGCCCGAGCTGGACCTCGTGCTGCTGCGCAACGTGCTCATCTACTTCAATGTCGAGACCAAGCGGAACATCCTCCAGAAGGTGCAACGCTACCTCCGCCCCGACGGCTGCCTGCTGCTCGGCGCGGCGGAATCCACGCTGCACATCGAGGAGTCCTACGAAGTCGTCCATCTGGAGCGCACCGCCTACTACCGCGTGCGCCGCACCGCCGCCAGCCCCGTCAGCCTGGGCTTGAACTGGGCGGTGTGATGTAATTGCACAGTGCGATGGTGGGCAGGTGAGAGAGTGAGAGAGTGGGACGATGTCCGAACGCACTCTCTCCCACTCTCCCACTCACCCACCTGCCCTTACTTCCGCCCGGTGAGGAACCAAGTGGTGATTTCGCCGACGCCCTTGCACAGCACCAGCCCGCGTTCAGTGAGCGTGAACTTGCCCGTCAGCGCTGCGCGCGTGCTGGGCGATACGTGGATGCTGTTGGGCAGGCCCGATGACTCCATGCGGCTGGCGAGGTTGACCGTGTCGCCCCAGAGGTCGTAGGTGAATTTCTTCCGCCCGATGACGCCCGCCACCACCGGCCCGGTGTTGATGCCGATGCGGATGCTGATCTGCCGCTGGTTCTTCTCGTTGATGCGGGCCACGTCCTCGATCATCTCCAGCGCCATCGCAGCGACCGCGTCCGCGTGGTCCCCGCGCGGCAGGGGCAGGCCACCCACGAGCATATAGTTGTCGCCGATGGTCTTGATCTTTTCGAGGCCGTGCCGCTCCGCCAGATGGTCGAAGTGCGTGAAAACCTCGTTGAGCAGGTTCACCAGGTCATGCGGCTCGGTCTTGCTGGAAAGCTGCGTGAAGCCGACCAGGTCCGCGAAGAGCACTGTCACCTCCGCGTGGCTGTCCGCGATGGTGCGCTCACCACGCTTGAGCCGCTCTGCGATGGGGTGCGGCAGGATGTTGAGCAGCAGGCGCTCGGACTTTTCCTTTTCCAGTTGCAGCAGTTCCTTCTCGTATTGCAGCTCGGTGAGCCGCAGGCGGTCGAGGTCGCGCAGCCGCTTCTTCTCCAGCGAGGACATCACCCGCGCACGCAGCAGCACGGCGTTGAAGGGCTTGGGCAGGTAATCCTCCGCGCCCATCTCGATGCACTTCACTGCCTGGTCGAACTGCTCCGCGCCAGAGATGACGATGACCGGCAGCGAGCGGATGAGCGGGTCGGCCTTGATGGCGTAAAGCACCTGCAGGCCGTCCAGCTCGGGCATCTCCATGTCCAGAAGCACGAGGTCGAAATCCTTCGAGTGGACGAGGTCCAGCGCCTCACGCCCGTCTGTCGCCTCGGTGATGTGTGTGATGCCAATCTCATTCAGCTCGCGGATGAGCAGCCGGCGCAACGTGCGGCTGTCGTCCACCACCAGCACGGACGCGGACTGTGCCGGGCCTTGGACCGAGGCGCGCGCGGCCTCCGTGGCCTTGTCGGTGGGCACCACGCCGCCGCCGCGCAGCATGAACATCGTGTGGCTTTCGTCTTCTGGGTTCATGCGTGGGTCTGGGTTGGGGTGCGTCGAATACTGGTCCTTCTCCGCCCCAAGTGGCAACCGGAATACTGGGCTGGCGGGCACATCCTATCGGAACGATTCATCCGTGGCTCAACTGCATGGTTCAGACAAGGCCTTTCACCCCGTTGCGTTTCACCCGGCGTGCGGGCAACGTGCCGCCAGCAGCAGCCCAAACAAGCCGCCACGCGCGCCATCGTCCCGATGCACTTTCAGTTCAACCCACTCATGACGAGACAAGCATCCCTGCTGGGCCTCTGCCTCCTCCCCTTCGCCGCCAGCCTCCCTGCCGCGCCCGCGCCCAAGCTCACGCCGCAGCAGACGGATTTCTTCGAGAAGAAAATCCGGCCCGTGCTGGTGAAGGATTGTTACAAGTGCCACTCCGCCGAGGCAGGACGCATCAAGGGCGGCCTCCGCCTCGACACGCGCGACGGCCTGCTCAAGGGCGGCGACTCCGGCCCCACCATCGTCCCCGGCAACCCCGACTCCAGCCCCCTCATCCGCGCCGTCCGCTATCGCGACCGCAATCTCCAGATGCCGCCGGACGACAAGAAGCTTCCAGCGTCGCAAATCGCCGACCTCGAAGCGTGGGTTCGCATGGGCGCGCCCGACCCGCGCGCCGACGCGCCCAACAAATACGGCGCGGCCATCACCGACCCGAAGCAGCACTGGAGTTTTCAGCCCATCTTCAAGCCCATCGTGCCCGACTTCCGCAAGGACTGGGCACCGCTCGCGCGCAACGCGATTGACCACTACGTCTTTGCCACGCTGGAGGCCAGGCAGCTCGCGCCCTCGCCGCGAGCGGACAAGACCACGCTCATCCGCCGCGCGACGTTCAACCTCACCGGCCTCCCGCCGACGCTCGCCGAGGTGGACGACTTCCTGGCTGACGAATCGCCGCAAGCTTTCGAGAAAATCGTGGACCGCCTGCTCGCCTCGCCCCGCTACGGCGAGCGCTGGGGCCGCCACTGGCTCGACGTGGCGCGCTACGGCGACACCACCGGCCGCCGCAACAACAACCGTGGCGAGACGCGTTACCTCCACTCCCACACCTATCGCGACTGGGTCATCAAGTCCTTCAACGACGACCGCCCCTTCGACCAGTTCGCCAAACTCCAAATCGCGGCGGACCGCTTGGTGGGAGAAGAAGTGGCCAAGCCAGACGCCGCCACGACCAAGCCGCCCGCCTCTCAACTCTCAACTCTCAACACTCAACCCTCGCGCAGCGACCTCGCCGCTCTCGGCTTCATCACCCTCGGACCGCGCCTGAACAACAACGCCGACGACCTGATTGACGACCGCATTGACGTGGTCACGAAGGGCTTCCTCGCCTTGAGCGTGACGTGCGCGCGCTGCCACGACCACAAGTTCGACCCCATCCCGACGAAGGATTACTACGCGCTGCACGGCGTCTTCGCGAGCAGCACGGAGCCGCGCGAGGGCGTCGAGCTGCCCGTCAACAAAGACACGCCGGAGTTCCGGGAATACCAGAAGGCGCTCGCCGACGCGCAGGAGGCGCTGAAGAAATTCGACGACGGCCTGCGCGGTCGCGCCCGCTCGGAGCTGGTGTTCCGCATCGGCGACTATCTCAAGGCGCTCGCCGACTTCGGCAACCCGACGAACACCGCGCCGCTGGGCCAGTTCATGCAGCGGCGCAACCTGCTGCCCGCAGTCGCCGCCGGCTGGAAGGACGCGCTCGACAAGGCGAAGACAACTCATCACCCCGTGCTCTCCGTCTGGAACGATTTTGCCGCGCTGCCAGCGACGAACTTCCTCAAGACCGCCACGCCCGTCGCGCTGCGCCTGCGCACCGGCGGCGACATAAACAAGCCCGTCAACCCGGTCGTCGCCCGTGCGCTCGCCTCGCCGCCCGGCTCCATCGCAGTCGTGGCGACGAATCTTGCGCGGCTCTTCAACGACGCGAACACGCGCTGGTTTCAGACCGTCAGCCTGCACGAGTCGCGCAAGCGCTCCGGCTCCACGAACCTCGCGTCTGCGCCCACCGGCTTGTCTGACGCCGCGCAGGAGGAAATCCGCCGCGTCATCTACGACACCGCCTCGCCCGCGTATCTCTTCACCGAAGAAAAGGTCGAGGCCTCGCTCCAGCGACTCCGCAACATGGGCGACTCGCGCAACCGCCAGCAGGAGCTTGCGCGCGCGGTCGAGAACATCCGCACCTCACACCCGGGCGCACCGCCCCGCGCGGTCGTGCTCAACGACTCGCCGCAGCCGCGCGACAGCTACGTCTTCATCAAGGGCAACCGCGCCAGCCGCGGCCCGAACGCACCGCGCCAGTTCCTCGAAATCCTCTCCGGCGAAAACCGCGCACCGTTCCGCGACGGCAGCGGGCGGCTCGAACTTGCGAAGGAAATTGCCTCGCCGGACAACCCGCTGACGGCGCGCGTGATGGGCAACCGTGTCTGGCTGCACCAGTTCGGCGAGGGCCTCGTGCGGACGCCAAACGACTTCGGCCTCCGCTCCGAACCTCCCACGCACCCGGAGTTGCTCGACTACCTCGCGTGGCAGTTCATGGAGAGCGGCTGGTCGGTGAAGAAACTTCAGAAACTCATCATGCTCTCGCACGCGTGGCAGCAGAGCAGCGAGGACAACCCGCGGTTCGCGCAGGTGGACCCCGAGAACCGCTGGCTCTGGCAGCAGCACCGGCGGCGGCTGGAATTTGAGGCGCTGCGCGACACCATCCTGCACATCGGCGGCAAGCTCGACTTCAAGATGGGCGGTCCCGCCGAGCCGCTCGATCGCCCGGACCGCGAGGGCGAATACTCCGACCGGCGCAGCGTGTATGGCCTCGTGGATCGCGCGAGCCTGCCGAATATGTTCGGCGCTTTCGACTTCGCGAACCCTGACATCAGCACCGGCCAGCGGAACAACACCATCGTCCCGCAGCAGGCGCTCTTCATGATGAACAGCCCTCTGGTCATCGAGCAGGCGCGCAACACGGTCCAGCGCGGCGATTTGAAATCCCTGCCCAACGACATGGAGCGAGTGAAGATGCTCTACCGCCTGATCTACTCGCGCCCGCCGACGGACACGGAACTGAAGCTCGCGCTCAACTATCTCTTCAGCGAAATGAATTCGCCCAAAGGCCCGCTGCCCGGCCAGCCGCCGTGGGAATACGGACTCGGCAGCCTCGACTCCCGCACCGGCCGAGTCGGCACGTTCTGGCCGCTGCTCTACAGCCCGCAGTCGCGCTTCTACCAGGCCTCGCCGCGCATCCCGGATTCGCGTGCAGGCTACTTCCACTTGTCCGCGAACGGCGGCCATCCCGGCCTGATGCTCACGCAGTCCACAATCCGCCGCTGGACGGCGCTGGACGACATGATGGTGAGCATCGAGGGCGCTCTCGCGCACACCGGCCAGAACAGCGACGGCGTGCAAGGGCAAATCGTCTTCAGCGGCGCGGGTTCGCTCGTGCGCGGGGTCGCGCTGCGCAACGAGGTTTCCCTGGCCGTGCCTCGCCTGATGGTCCGGGCGGGCGACACGATAGACTTCGTCGTGGACGGGCGGGCGGGCGGCGTGAACGACACGTTCACCTGGGCCGCCATCATCAAGCAACTCGACGCCACGAAGACCCCGCCCGCAGCCACCGGCAAGCAATGGAACTCCCAGCGCGACTTTGCCGCGCCGACGAGCGCGCGGCGTCTCTACCCGTGGGAAAAGCTCGCGCAAGTGCTGCTGGAAACAAACGAGCTGACGTTTGTGAACTGAGGCGAGCCGCCGGATTGTTAGCCACGGATGGAACACGGAGCGAACACGGACAAAAAACACCGCTCGGAGCTTTCCTTGTTCGGTCCGTGTTCAATTCGTGGCTAAAACGGCGATTCTTCGCTGTGCTCGCTCGTCTCGCCCATGTCGCTGAAGTCCGTCGCCGGCGTGTGCGGGCGGAGGTTCCACTCCTCGCGCAGCTCGACCGGAATGTCGGCGAGGAAGCGGGAGGGCTGCTGCATCGCGTCGCCGCCACCTTGGATGAAACGCATCAGCGGATGGCTGAGATACAATTCGTCCTTTGCCCGCGTCACGGCCACGTAGAAGAGCCGGCGCTCCTCCTCCTCGCCTTCGGGCGAATCAATCGAGCGCGACGAGGGGAAAAGTCCGTCGCAGAGCATGATGACGAAGACGACTCGGAACTCGAGGCCCTTGGCCTGATGGATGGACGAGAGGCGAATCTTCTCGTGGTCGTCCTCGCGCGGCTTGTCGTCCTCAGCCTCGACGTTGGTGAGCAGCGCGAGCTGCGTGAGGAAATCCTCGACGGTCGGGAACTGGCGCGAGAAGGCGGCGAGCTGTTCCAAGTCTTCGAGGCGGTTGCGGAAGTTCGTGTAAGTGGCCTTGAGGTAATCCTCGTAGCCAGCCTCCAGCACGAGGCGGACCATGGCGTCGGTCTTCGCGCGGATTTCCGGCGCGCAGAGCTGCGCGATGGTGGCGGTGAACTGCGCCCAGGCGGCGGCGGTTTTCTTCGGGACGGCGGTGGAGCAGCGGGCCAATGCAGTGGGCAAGTTCTGAGTTTTGGGTTCCGAGTTCTGAGTTTCGCGTGGTTCGGACGCCGGTGCCAACTCGGAACCCGGAACCCGGAACTCAGAACAAAACCTCTGCCATAGCTTGTCCGCGCTCTTGCCGCCCACGCCCGGCATCATGCGGGCGAGGCGCTTGAAGGAAATCTCATCGCGCGGGTTGTGGACGAGCTTGAGGTAGGCGGCCACGTCCTTCACGTGGGCTTGCTCGAAGAAGCGGATGCCGCTGGTGATGCTGAAGGGGATGTTGCGTCGGGTGAGCTCAAACTGAAGTTCCAGCGCGTGGAAGTGCGAGCGGTAGAGCACGGCCATCTCGGCGAGCGCGATGCCTTCGTCGCGCAGCTCCAGCGCGCGCTGGGCAACGAACGACGCCTGCTCGCCCGCGTCCATGCAAGCGACGACGACGGGCTTCACGCCGGACGGACGGGCCGGCGCGAGTTCCTTCTGGAACTGGTGGATGTTGGGCGCGATGGCGGCGTTGGCGAAGGCGAGGATCTCCGGCGTGCTCCGGTAGTTGACCTCGATCTTGAAGGTCTGGCAGCCGTAGTAGCGCTTCGGGAACTCCAGGATGTTTTTGAAGTTCGCCCCGCGCCAGGCGTAGATGCTTTGCGCGTCGTCGCCCACCACCATGACGTTCTTGTGGACGGCGGCGAGGCGGTCAATGAGTTCGCCTTGGAGCGAGTTCGTGTCCTGATACTCGTCCACGAGGATGAACTGGAAGCGGCGCTGGTAGAAGTCGCGCAGGTCGGGGAAGTCGCGCAGGAGGGCGAGCCATTGCGTGAGCAGGTCGTCGAAGTCCATGCCATTCGTGGACTGCTTGCGCGCGCGGTAGCGGAGGGCGATGTCCTCAATCTTGTCCGCGAGCGGCGCGAAGTGGTCGTAGTCCTGCGCGAGCGTCTCGGCGATGGAACGGCCCGTGTTCAGCGCCATTGAGAAGATGTCGCCTAGCACGTCGGGCTTGGGGAAGCGTGTCTCCTTCACGTCAATTCCGGACTCGTCCACGCAGGCTTGGAGGAGGTCCTTCGCGTCCTCGCGGTCGAGGATGGTGAAGTCGGGCCGCCAGCCCAGCACCTCGGCGTGTCGGCGCAGGATGCGGTTGCCGACGGAGTGGAAGGTGCCGCCCCAGAGGTTTGAAACGTCGTTGCCCAGCAGGTCGCTGACGCGGCGCATCATTTCCTTCGCGGCCTTGTTCGTGAAGGTCAGCAGCAGGATGCGGTCGGGCGGCGTGCCGTGCTCGATGAGCCACGCGACGCGGTAGGTGAGCGTGCGGGTCTTGCCCGCACCCGCGCCGGCGAGGACGAGCGCGGGGCCGTCCTCGGCGGTGACGGCGGCGTATTGCTGGGCGTTCAGCTCGCGGGCGTAGTCAATCTGCAGCTCGGCGGGGGCGGAGAAGCGGTTGAGTTGGTAGTCGCGCGACACGGCGGGGATTCAACTGGAGATTCCCCCACCTCGCCACCTACTTCGCCACGACCACCGCCGGCTCCGCAGACATCCGGCGCGTGCGCTGGATGTTTGCCTCGACGTGCGCGAGGTAGGTGTTCGTGCCGTCGGGATACGGCTCGTTGAGGAAACGATACACGCCTTGGAAATCCTTATCGAGCTTGGGCCGCACGTATTTCTCCCAGAACATCGGCGTGGCCTTCAACAGGTGCCCGGCGCTCTCGAACATCGTCTTGGTGCCGCTGTATCCCGCAGCCTCCGCGAACTCGCCAAAGAGGATGGGCAGCTTGTCCACGTAATCGTCCGCGGCCATCTGGCCCACGAGGTCCGCCGAGCCGATGCAGAAGCTGATGGCGCGCTCAACCTCGCCTTGGAAGGGAATGGCCTCGAGCTTCACGTTGACGCCGGTGCAACGAATCATGCGCATGACGATGCCGGCGTCCTCGGGGCTGAAGCCCTTTTCCGCGAGGAGTTGCTGGGCGAAGTTCGCGCTGCGGCTGACATGGATGAGGGTGTATTTGGCTCCGGTGCCCTCGTTGTCCCCGCGCACCTTGAGGTAGCCCGTGTCGTGGAGGAGGATGGCGAGCAGGCCCAGTTCAAACATCCGTTGCTGCACGATGGGCGTGGCCCCGGCGCGCTGCCGGCCCCGGAGAATCTGAGCGTAGCACAGGGTGCCTTGCAGGGTGTGCTCGAGATCGTGGTAGTGCGCGTCAATGGGCTGGTAATCCCGGTATCGTCCCTCGAAGGCGTCCACTGCCCATCCGAAAACCTTGGCGACGAAGTCCCGCTCCCCCCTGCTGAACATCTCCCCGTGCAACGAGGCCACGGCGGCCTGGACTGCCGCCGGACTTTTCGTGTCCGCGATGGGGAACATCATTTCGACGCTAGGCAGGCAGGCCCGCCTTTGCACGCCAATTTTTCCCGTGCAAGCCAGCCATGCAGCTACGCCACGGAGGGAACACGGGCAAGGAGCTTCATCAGGGGAGCAGGAATGCAGGAGGCTGACAGCGGCAGCCTTCGCCTCCCTCAAGCCTTCCTGCCCTCCCTATGAACCGGAACCATGCAGCTGGCTTGAACCACAAAGGCACGAAGAGCACGAAGAAGAGCCGCAGAAGCGGGGCCCTTCAGCAAATCTGGCCGCACCGCTTGGTGCGCCTTCACTGCCCTTGCCAAACACCAGATTTTCCTGACTGGCCTTCGTGTTCTTTGTGCCTTTGTGGTTTCAAAGGAATGGTTCGGATAACAATCTTCTCCTGCATCCGTGTTTCACCTGTGTTCCGTCTGCGGCAAACGATTTCGAGCAGGAGCGGACAAACCACTGCGCGTAGCCAGAAACAGAGTTGCACCCAGCCGGAACTTGACCCGGCGGGAGTGAATCCCTAATTTCCCGCACGCGCGACTGGTGGTCGTAGCTCAATGGTAGAGTCCAGGCTTGTGGAGCCTGTTGTTGCGGGTTCGAATCCCGTCGGCCACCCCACCTCCCCTCGCTTCGCTTCCCTCTTTTCGGTTACCCGCAACTCCGAGCTGGAGAGAGGAGAGAGAAGATAGAGGGGTAGAGGGTAGAGGGCGTTCTCTATCCTCTCTCCTCTATTCTCTACCTTCTATCTTCTATCTTCCGCCTCCGTGTCCGTCCCGCCTCTGCTGTGCAACTCCGGGGTGATGGCTACGCGATGTCCAGGCACTCCTTCACAGCGGCCCGGATTTCCTCCAGCGGGAAAGGCTTGGCCAGCATCTTGACTGCGCCTAGCCGTTTCGCGATCAGCAGGTAGGTCTCCGGGTCGCAGCGCCCGCCGCCGGTGATGGCGATAATCCGCACTGCGGGGTTGATCCGTTGCAGCTTCACGATCAGCTCCATGCCGTCAACGCCCGGCATGATCAGGTCTGTGATCACCAAGTGCACTGTCTGCGGGTCGTAGCGGTGCAGGGCTTCCCGTCCGTCCCGGGCGTGCATCACATCGTAGCCGGACATGGTGAGGGACTTGCGGAGAATGTCCGCGAAGGCGTCATCGTCCTCGACAAGGAGTATCTTTTTCATGGTCGTCTGGTGAAGGTGGTTTCGTTGAGCACGCGTTGAGCAGCCTCGCCGAGGCTGCGGAGATCGTAGGGCTTGGGGAGCAGCGCGCGAAAGCCAATTTCCCGCGCGACCTCCTCGGTGACCGTGGCACTGTAGCCGGTCGTGAGGATGAGCCGAATGTCAGGGCGGATGGCCAGCAGCTTGCGCGCGAACTCGGTGCCGGTGAGGCCGGGCATGTTCATGTCAGTCATGACGAGGTCGAACTGCGCCGGCTGCGCCGTGAACAGCGCCAGCGCATCCACCGGGCTGGTCCGCGCCGTCACTTGGTAGTTCAACCGCCTCAGCGCCACCGCGCCCATGCGAGCCAGCGGCTCCTCATCGTCCACGAAGAGAATGTGCTCGCCGCGTCCACGAGCGATGGGCTGCCGTGCCGCCGGGGCTTCCGTCACCTCCGCCTCGAAGACGGGGAAGTAGAGGGTGAAAGTGGTGCCCCGCCCGGGCTGGCTGCGCACCACGATGCCGCCGTCGTGGTTCTTCATGATGCCATGCACTACCGCCAGCCCGAGGCCGGTGCCCTCGCCCACCGGCTTGGTGGTGAAGAACGGCTCGAAGATGTGCCCCAGAGTGGGGGCGTCCATCCCGCAACCGGTGTCCGCGACGGTGAGGCGGACGTAGCGGCCGGGGCGCAAATCCGGGTGCATCCGGGCCAAGTCGGCGTCCACCTCCGTCTCGGCCAACTCGACGGTCAAGGTGCCCGGGCGCTCCTTCATGGCATGCCATGCGGTGGTGCACAGGTTCATGGTCACCGAGTGAATCTGCGTGGGGTCCGCCAGCACGGTGGGCGAGACGGCCACGCTGGTCATGAACTCGATGCTGGTGGGCACCGAGGCGCGCAGCAGCTTGAGGGCTTCCCGCACGATGAGGTGCAGTTGGAGCGGCTGGCGCTTCTGCTCCTGCCGGCGGCTGAAGGCCAGGATTTGCTTCACCAAATCGCCCGCGCGGCGGCTGGCCGAGAGGACGGCTTCCAGACATTCCCCCGCCTCGCGGCTCCCCGGAGGCATGGTCTGGACCAGCTCCACATTGCCCAGGATGGCCCCGAGGATGTTGTTGAAATCGTGCGCGATGCCTCCGGCGAGCTGGCCGATGGCCTCCATCTTCTGCGACTCGCGCAACTGGTCCTCCAGTTGGCGGCGCTCGGTGATGTCCTCGCAAGTGCCCTCGTAGAACTGCGGCGTCCCCTGCGCATCCCGGACCGTGCGGCCGGTGAGGGAAACCCAGATCAGCTGCCCGTCGCGCCTCTTGAACTGGCACTGGAACCCGGCGTGCTGCCCACCTTCGTTCAATATCCGCACCATCGCCGTGCGGTCCTCCGGGTTGGCATACACATCCCTGCCCACGACCAGCCCGGCGGCGAGCAACTCCGCCGCCGAGCCATAGCCCAGCAGCCGGACCATCGTGGGATTGGCCGTGATGAAGCGCCCGTCCATCGTGGTTTGGATGATGCCTTCCACCGCGTTCTCGAAGATGGAGCGATACTTCGCCTCGGCCAGCCGCAGGGATTCCTCCGCCTGCTTGCGCTTGGTGACATCGCGGATGGTGCTGATCACCATCATCCCCTCCGCCGTCGTCATCGGGCTGAGGCTGATGTCCACCGGAAACTCGCTCCCGTCCTTGCGGCGCGCGAATAGGTTGCGGCAATCACCCATGGGCCGGACGTGCGGATCGCGGACGTAGCCCTCGCGGAGGGCGACGTGGCCCCGCCGGAGGGCAACGGGCATCAGGTTCTCAATCGCCTGCCCTATCAGTTCCGCGCGCGTATAGCCAAACATCAGCTCCGCCAGCCGGTTGATGGTGTGGATGACACCGGCGCGCGTGGCCACGATGATGGCGTCCGGCGAGGACTCGAAGAGATTCTGGAATTTCTCCTCGCTCGCCCGCAGCGCGGCCTCCGCCAGCTTGCTCTCCGTGATGTCGCGCGCCACGCCGATGACGCCGATGATCTGCCCAGCCGCGTCGCGCATCGGAGCCTTGTTGGCCTGCCAAGAGCGCACTTGTCCGCCCATGATGCCGGACTCCACCTGCGTTTGCGTTTGGCCAGAGGCGACAACTGCCTCGTCCGCCTCGCGAAATCGCCGTGCGGTCTCCAGTGGCACGAACTCCGCATCCGTGTGGCCGATGATCTCAGCCACAGGCTTGCCCAGCGCCAGCGCACCGGCGGTGTTGATGATCTGGTAGCGGCCATCAAGATCCTTGGCAAAGACGGCATCACTCGTGCCCTCGACCACGGCTGTGAGCAGCGCCTGCTTCCGCTGAAGAGCCTCCTCCGCCAGCTTGCGTTCGGTGATGTCGAGCGCGAAGCCCACCACGCCGATGATGTTCCCGTCCTCGTCCCTGTAGGGCAGCTTGTCCGTCATGAGCCAGCGCGGGCCGGCAGCCGTGTGCAGCGGCTCGATGATTCCCAGCTTGGGCTGCCCGGTGCGCATCACCTCGTTGTCATCGCTGATATAGCGATCCTCGTAGGGCGAGCCAAGCTCCGCGTCCGTGCGGCCCTCGATCGCGGTGCGCGGCAGGCCGAGCGACCGCGCGTGCGCCTCGTTCACACGCATCAGCCGGTGTTTGAGATCCTTGTAGAAGATGATGCCCGGCACGGTGTCGAGGATCATCCCCAGCTCCGCGTTCTGCCGCTCCAGTCCCGCGCGGGCACGAAGCCGCGCCAACGCGCCGCCGCAGTGGTCGGCCAGCGCCTGCAAGGTGTCGAGATCCTCCGGTGTGTAGGCGTGGAGCTCGTAGCTCTGGATGGAGAGCACGCCGATGATTTGCGGGCCGTCCCGCAACGGCGCGATCATGAGCGAAGCCGAGGGCCGGCTGGTGTCGCCAAACGGAATCTCGCCCACCCCCATCGCCAGCGGCTCCTCGCGCAGGACCAGCTCCGCGCCCGTTTCCAGGGCGCGGCGCATCCGCGGCGAGGGCGGCGTGTTGACATAGGACGACGCCACTTCCCGCCGCTGGCCGTTGACGATGTCCATGCTCAGGACGGAGTTGCACCGGCCCGTCCGTGCGTCGTAGAGGGCGAGCGTGCAAGCGTCCCAGCCCAGCAGCTCATCGGCGACGCCGACGATGATGCGCGCGGCCTCTTCAGTCTGATCGGCGGAGTTGAGCTGCCGCCCCAGCCTGGCGAAGGCCATCAGCCGTTGCTTGGTCTGCTTGCGCTCCGTGATGTCATTGATGACGGCGAGAAAGACAGCCTTGTCCTCTTGCTCGACGAGTTGCAGATGCACCTCCACGGGGTAACGGCTCCCATCGGCGCGGCGATGCTCGGTCTGGAAGACGATCTTCTCCTGCTCATGGCGGCGCAGCGGTTGGAGCAGCGCGGCGAAGGAGGTGGCGTTGAACTCCGGCTTGAAGTCGAGGGGCGTCATCGCGCGCATCGCCTCGGCGGAGTAGCCTAGGTTTCGCCGCGCACAGGCGTTCACGTATTCGAATCGCAAAGTCTGCGCATCAAAGACGTAAATCTCGTTCAGGCTCGCCTCCAGGACGCTCCAGAGCCTCGCCTCGGCTGCTGGCTGGCTCTCGCCACTGGGAGGGGTCAGGCTCATGGCGTGCTCATTTTAATCCCGAACTCCAAAGTTGGAGACCCAGGGGACGCAAGAAAGGCGGACGGAGCGCGGCGTTCACGCCGCAGCAGGCTGGGGAGGAAAAATGCATTCGGCAGATAGTTGGCTTGGTCATGTTTCTGCGGCCTGAAGGCCGCGCTCCTCTCCATCGGCTGGCGTCCAACTTCGGAGTTCGGTCTAATTGCTGGCAGCCAAAGGCTGAGGAGAGACGGCTCCATCCCGCGCACAGAGCCTCGCGGACAGGCGGCCTCGTCAGCTAGTGAAGATGGGGTCGCCATATTTTGAGGAGGGGTGGACAATATGGCTGGCTCCCGCGACGTGCAAATAGATTATGCTCTGAATTAGAGCAGTCCTCCTCCTGCTTGTGCTACTGTTCGCGCCCATGGCGGGTAAGGCTTCTTCTACCTCCAAGATTCC
Organism: Verrucomicrobiota bacterium; assembly: GCA_016235545.1. GTDB lineage: Bacteria > Verrucomicrobiota > Verrucomicrobiia > Limisphaerales > SXTU01 > SXTU01. The sequence continues at coordinate 25,564 of JACRKB010000205.1, forward strand.
GTCGCGAAAACCAGCGGCGCCAGCCAATGTAGTGGGCGCGCACCTGCGCCGCATCCGCAGCGCACAGGGCTTGACGCAGGAGCAGCTTGCCGCACGCTGCCAGGTGCAGGGTCTGAACCTCACCCGCAGCACGCTGGCCAAGATCGAAGCCCAAGTCCGCCTCCTCAAGGCATGCGAGCTCTTCATCATCGCCAAGATACTCAAAGTCCCGATGGAACATTTCTATCCCGACGACTACGGGAGGCCAGCTCCCAACGAGATCATGTGAAGTGCTTCTGCTGGGCGGTGAATCCGATTCCAGCACAGCAGCCGGACTGCTCGTGGCCCGGAAACTGAACACGGAACACCTCCCCATGGCTGGCAGGAGCAAGGCCCGGATTCCGAAGTTCAGCAGCGAACGGGCGCAAAGAGCTCAAAGCCAAGTTTCTGGCTGGAGAACGAGGTGGGTGGAAATAGTCCCGGCTCCAGTCATCCCCGACATCGGCCTACGCCACCGGTGCGGCCACACCCGCCATCATCCGCAGCAGAACGGTTTGCGAGAAGTTGTCCCGCTCCAGCTCACCGACCTGCTCGCCCTCGCGCAGCACAATGATGCGGCGGCAGAGGTTGATGAGCTCGGGCAGCTCGGAGGAAATGACCAGCATGCCCATCTTCGCACGCGCCAGCTCATCGAGGATTTTGTGGATCTCCGCCTTCGCTCCCACGTCAACGCCGCGCGTCGGCTCGTCCACGATGAGGGCCGAGCAATCGCGTGCGAGCCACTTGGCGACCGCAACCTTCTGCTGGTTGCCGCCGCTTAGAGTCGCCACCGGCGACTCGATGTTCACCATGCGCGTTTGCAGGCGGGTCAGGAAGTTGTGAGTGATTGCTCGCTCGTCGCTGCGCTTGATGATGCCCAGCGGGTAAGTCATCCGGTCCAGCGCGGCGAGCGAGGCGTTCTCGCGGCAGTTCATCGTGAGCACGAGGCCCTGGCGCTTGCGATCTTCAGGCACCATGCCGAGGCCCGCCTTGAGCATCCTTGCGACGGAGCGCAGCTTCACGGGATTGCCGTTCACGAAGACTTTCCCGGTCGCCGCCGGGTCGAGTCCGAAGATGGCCTGGGCAATCTCCGTGCGGCCCGCGCCGACGAGACCCGCCAGGCCAACGATCTCGCCGCTGCGGATGGTGAAATTGATGTCCTTGAACTTGCCGCGTGACGACAGCTTCTCGACCCGCAACACCTCCTCGCCCAGAGCCAGCGCCACATGGTCGGGCGTCTTGAACTCCACTTCGCGCCCGACCATCTGATGGACGAGGCGGTCGTGATTCGTGTTGGCGATGCGTTCAGTGGCGACGTGCCGGCCGTCTCGCAGCACGGTGATCGTGTCGCAGAGGCGGAAGATTTCCTCCAGTCGGTGGGAGACGTAAATGACCGTGATGCCGCGCTGCTTCAGGTGCGCGAGCAGCTTGAAGAGGTGCTCGCTCTCGGCCACGGACAGCGAGCTGGTCGGCTCGTCCATCACGATGATGTGCGCGCCGGTGCCGACAGCTCCGGCGATTTGCACGAGCTGCTCCTGCGCGGTGCTGAGGCGGCTGATGGGCAGGTCCACGTCAAGGTCGCACTCGATTTCCTTGAGCATCTCACGGGCTTTGCGACGCATCTGATCGCGGCTCACGATGCCGAACTTCCTCGGCAGGTCTCCGAGGCAGAGGTTTTCCGCGATGGTCAGGTTCGGGCAGAAGGCCAGCTCCTGATGCACCATAGCGATGCCGAGCTGCCGCGCGCGGAGCGGGTCGGTGGGCTGGATTGGATCGCCATCGAGGCGGATTTCGCCGCTGTCGGCATTGTGAACACCGGCGAGAATTTTTCCGAGCGTGCTCTTGCCCGCGCCGTTCTCCCCCATGAGCGCGTGGCACTCGCCGCGCTCGACCGTGAAGCTCACATCGTCCAGCGCCAGCACGCCCGGGAAGCGCTTGGTGATATGGCTGAAGGTGAGGTAAGGCATGGCGGCGTTCGGGCGATTGAACTGCGCTCCGTGCGTGGAAGCAAGCCAAGCGCGAACGCTCACCCGACGTAGTCGCAACCTCCAGGTTGCGAATGGCAGCGCAGGCTGAAGCCCGCGGCTACGCCAGCCGCAGTGACTTCACCGCCTCGACTGCCAGCTCCAGCGCGCCGTCAGGATTCAGGCCGAGCCAGAGCATTCCCACGATGCAGACGAGGAGGGCAAACCTAGTCGGGAGCGGGACGGAGATCGGCGTCATGTCCGTCGTGCCCTTGCTCCAGTAAATCGCCTTCACCACGCCGAAGTAGTAGTAGAGCGAGATGAGCACGCCCACGACGGCCACGGCGAAGAGCCAGTAGTAGGCGTGCCAGCGGACTCCCTCGGCGATGACGGCTTTGAGCAGGAGAAATTTCCCGAAGAAGCCCGCGAGCGGCGGGATGCCGGCGAGCGAAACCATCGCCAGCGTCAGCGAGGTGGCGAGCAGCGGCGACCGTTGGGCCAAGCCGCCGAGCGAAGAAATGTCTTCCGCCCCGGCTTTCTCCACGACGACTGCGATGACGGTGAACGCGGCGAGCACGGTGAAGAGGTA
>JACRKB010000204.1 GCA_016235545.1 Verrucomicrobiota bacterium
AGCATCCGGGAGTAGACATTTGCGTCGGGTGGGCGAAAGCCGCCCACGAACGTCAGGACACCCAGAGCGATGAACACCCAACTGATAATTGCCACTGACTTGGGCCGTGGCGGTGCGGCAATGCTTGTTTTGCAGTGTGGACAGTAGCTCCGGGTGAACCAGAGGGTCTTAAGACAGCTTGGACAGGTCATGTTGGGATTGGATAACTTGGCGCGGCAGCCCCCGCCGCAACAGGTCTTACCGGTTCACCGCCACCTTCCACGGCTGCCCCGTCTTCGCGTCGAAGAATTGCAGCGAGCCGTCCAGTCGGCCCACGACGAAGCGGGTGTTGCCGGCGGTGAAGGCCACGGCGGGGGCGAGGTCGGGCTGCGGGTCCAGGTGGCCGCGCTCGACGAGCTTCGCGGCGTCCCACCACTTCACCGTGCGGTCCTCGGCGCTGGAGAGCAGCGTCGCGCCGTCGCTGGCGAAGACGATGCGCAGGACCGCGCCCTCGTGCGCGAACTTGGATTCGAGCAACTGGTTCGTGCCCTCCACCGCGCCCGCGCTCACGGCGTAGAGACGGATGCGGTTGTCCACGCCGCCCGCCACGAGCCGCCGCCCGTCCGGGCTGAACGCGACGGTGTATTGCTCCTTCGTCGGCTGCGAGAAGGTGTCGAGGCGCTTGCCGGTGGCGACTTCCCAGAGCTTCACCGTGCGGTCGCCGCTGGCGCTGGCGAGCACCTTGCCGTCGGGGCGGAAGGCGAGGCCATAGACCGCGCCATTGTGGCCGGTGAGGGTGCGGACTTCCGCGCCGGTGGCGGTGTCCCAAAGTTTGATTTTCTGGTCGTAACTGCCGGTGGCCAGCAGCTTGCCGTCGGGCGAGAGCACCACGGAATAGAGCGCGTCGAAGTGGCCCTCGAACTTCCGCACGAGCGTGCCATCCGCGACGTGCCAGATGGCCGCTTGCCCTTGCAAACCCGGCTCGCCGCCCGCCGCCGCGACCCACTGGCCGTCCGTGGAGAACGCGACGGAGTTCACGTTGCCGCGAATCCCCGTGAGTGAATGCCGCACCGCGCCGGACTCGGCGTCGCGCAGCTCGACCTCGCGGTAGCGCGCGACGGCGATGACGTTCGGCTGCGCAGCGAAGGCGACGGACTGGATGGATTTCCGAGGCGTGACGCGCGGCGCAATCTTTGGCGTGACCAGCTCGCGGACCGGTTCAGTGGCGATGGCGGGCGGCTTGGCCCCGCCGTCAATCCACGCCTTGATGAGCGCCAGCTCGGACGCTTCCAGTTTCTTCTTCTTGCCTGGCGGCATGATCTTGACTTTATCGCGGCCTTCGAGCGACTTCATCAGCAGGCTGTCGGAACTCTTGCCCGGCACCACGGGCACACCGCCGTCGCCGCCCTTCATGAGCGAGGCGTGGGTTTCGAGGATGAGATGGTTCTCGGCGTCGTTGGAGGCGTGGCACTCGACGCAGTGCTTTTTGAAGAGCGCCTGAACCAGCGTGAAGTCTGGCGCGGCGGGAGCGGCGTCGGTCTGGCATGCGAACGTCATGGCCAGAACCAGTGTGGCGAGGAACGAAACGAGTTTCATGCGATGCGCGACAAAGCTTTGCTTGAACTTAGCGGAAGTTAGCTCAGCGGCCCAGCGACGCGAATGGAAAAGTTGGCTGGAGCGCGGACGCCCACGTCCGCAGCCGGCGATGTTCGCACGCTCGTGCTGCGGACGTGGGCGTCAGCGCTCCACTAGCTCAAAATCCCCTTCAGCACCTGGCACGTTTCGACGCCGGTGAGGTTCAGGTCGAGCCCTTGGAAACGCACGGAGAGGCGTTCGTGGTCGAGGCCGAGCTGGTGGAGGATGGTGGCTTGCAGGTCGCGGACGTGGACGGGGTTCTCGACGATGTGGAAGCCGAGTTCGTCGGTCTGGCCGTAGGTGAGGCCGGGCTTCACGCCGCCGCCGGCCAGCCACATCGAGAAGGCCTGCGGGTGGTGGTCGCGCCCGAGGCTGCGGCCCAGCGCGGCGTTGGACTCCACCATCGGGGTGCGTCCGAACTCACCGCCCCAGATGACCAGCGTGTCGTCGAGCAGGCCGCGCGACTTGAGGTCCATCACGAGCGCGGCGCTGGCCTGGTCGGTGGTCTTGCAGTTGTTGCGCACGTTGCCCTCGACGTTCGAGTGCGCGTCCCAGCCTTCGTTGTAGATGTTGATGAAGCGCACGCCGCGCTCGACCATCCGCCGCGCCAGCAGGCACGAGCGCGCGAAGGACGGCTTGGCCGGGTCGCAGCCGTAGAGAGCGAGTGTGGCTTTGCTCTCGCCGCGCAAGTCCATCAAGTCCGGCGCGCTGGTCTGGAGGCGGAAGGCCATTTCATACGCGGCGATGCGCGTAGCGATTTCCGGGTCGCCGTCGAGCGCGAGGCGGCGCTGGTTCAGGCTGCCAATCAAGTCCAGCGAGTCGCGCTGCAACTGCGCGTCCGCGCCCGGCGGGCTGGAGACGTTGAGAATCGGGTCGCCCTGGTTGCGGAAGCGCACGCCGGTGTAAACGCCCGGCAGCACGCCGCTGGACCAGCAAGCCGAGCCGCCGCTGATGCCGCTGCCCGTGCTCATCACGACGAACGCCGGCAGGTCGCTCGTCTCCGCGCCGAGGCCGTAGAGCACCCACGAGCCCATGCTGGGCCGCCCCGGCTGGCCGAAGCCGGTGTTGAAGAAAATCTGCGCGGGCGCGTGGTTGTACTGGTCCGTGCGCATGGACTTCACGATGGAGATGTCGTCCACAATCTTCGCGTGGTGCGGCAGTGTCTCGACCAGCTCCGCGACGCACTGGCCGTGCTTGGCGAACTTGAAGCGCGGTCCCAGCACCGCCGCATCCGACCGGATGAAGGCATACCGCTGCCCGCCGATGACCTCGGGCGGGATGGGCTTGCCCTCCAGTTCCGCGAGCTTGGGCTTGTAGTCGAACATCTCCAACTGGCTCGGTGCGCCCGCCATGAACATGTGAATCACGCGCTTGGCCTTCGGCGCGAAGTGCGGCGGCTTGATGGGGAAGGGGCTGGCCGATGCGGCGGTTGCGCGGCGGGCCAAGGAGTCTGTGAGCAGACCGGCGAGCGCAACTTTGCCGAGGCCGACGCCGCAGCGTTCGAGGAACCAGCGGCGGCTGTTGGCGGTGGCTTGGTTGAGCGAATCCATGTTCGGTTAAGACTTCAGGAGTTTCATGCCTTCGAGTTGGGCGAGCTTGTTCGCTTTCTGGTCAAAGCTGAGGAAGGTGTCGCAGCCGAGAAGGAGGGCTTGCGACACATGCAGCAGGTCAAAGGACCGGAAGCCGTGCTTCGACGTGTGCCGGAGCAGCAACTCCTCGACTTGCCGCTCCAGTGCGGCCATTTCCAAACTTGCCGTGTCAAACCATTCCCCATTGCTGGCGTCTTGTCGGAAGGTAACGTGTGCGCTTGCTGCCAATTCCGGTGATATGCGTGGCTGCCGACCAGCGCGGGACTGAAAGACGTGCAACTGAAACGCGTTGGCAACCTCGACGCGATGCAGCCAAGTCAGCGGAAACAGTCCTGACTCCCTTCCGTGTCCGACTGCAGTCCATCGCGCCGCAATGGGAGTGTCCGACAGCTTGAGATAGAGCCGGACGAGGAAATTGCTGTCGGCGTAAGGCTTCATTCCCCGCGCAGAAGATTGTCCACCGCGTCGGAATCGCGTTTGGAGATTTTGGGCATTCCCATTGCCCGCTGGCGCGCTAGGAAATCGGGGAAGACGGCGCGGCGCTGGGCTGGCCGCTCCGGTCGCAGTGAGTAAGTGCGCCCGTCGCGACGGCGGATGAGGACAGAGCCCTCGGCATCGCAGGCGTCCAGCACGGCCCCCGGCTCGCGGTCAAGGTCACGGACAGTGTAAGTCTTCATGTCGGACAAGATGTCGGCGTTCGCTTCTGCGGTCAACCTTTGGCTATGAACTCATCAAGGTTCAGTAGCGCGCGGGCGAGGGCGGTCCAGGCGGCGCGGTCGGTGGCGTCGCCGTCGCCCTTGCCGGCGAAGTCGGCGGCTTTCAGCTCGCCACTGGCGAAGCGGGCGCGCTGGGCCGCGAAGAACTTCACGAGCTGCGCGCGCTCGTCAGCGGAGGGTGGGCGGGTGAGACAGCGGCGGAAAAGGCTTTCCACGCGGCTTTCGACGCTGCCGGGTTGCGCGGCGAGCTGGCGGCCGAGGGCTTGGGCGGCTTCGAGGATGACGGTGTCGTTGAGCAACGTGAGGGCTTGCAGCGGCGTGTTCGAGACGTCGCGGCGCGCGACGCAGGCTTCACCGCTGGGACCGTCGAAGGTGTTGAACATCGCGTAGGGCGCGGAGCGTTTCGCGAAGGTGTAGAGGCCGCGCCGGTAGCGGTCCTCGCCCTTGCTCTCGTCCCACGACTTGGCTCCATAGACGCCTTCGGATGTGACACTCGCGGGCTGCGGCGGGAAGACGCTCTGCCCGCCCACCTTCGCGGAAAGCAGGCCGCTGGCGCGCAGGACGCAGTCGCGGATGAGTTCGGCGTCGAGGCGGGCGCGGGGAAAACGCGACAGGAGGGAGTTGGGTCTGGGGTCTGGGGTCTGGGGCGAGGTTCGTGGGTCGCTGGCGAAGGAGGAGCCTTGCTGGTAAGTGGCGCTGGTCACGATGAGCCGATGAAGCTGCTTCAACGACCACGGCGTCCGAGTGGAAACCCCAGACCCCAGACCCAATCCGCCAGACCCTTTGACAAACTCCACCGCCAGCCAGTCGAGCAACTCCGGGTGCGTCGGCGCGTCGCCTTGCAGGCCGAAGTCCTCGGTCGTCCGCACGATGCCGCGACCGAAGAAGGCGGCCCACTGGCGGTTCACGGTGACGCGCGCGGTGAGCGGGTTGTCTGTCGAGACGAGCCATTGCGCGAAGCCGAGGCGGTTCGTGGGCGCACCGGGCGGCAGCGGGTTCAACACGCCGAGCACGCCGGGCGCGATGGCTTCCTTCGGCGACAAGAACTCGCCGCGATGATGGCGGAAGGTCGGGCGCGGGTTCACAGGCGGACGCTCGCGAAGGACGAGTGTGGTCTGAAGCACGGGCGGCTTCTGGAGCGTCTCGATTTCCGTGCGGGCGTCCTTCAGCTCCGGTGCAACGAGAAGGAAATGTTCGCGGAGTTTCGCGCGCTCCGCGGCGGTGAGTTGCTTGTCGGGTCTGAGGAGAAGTTCCTGCGCTTCGGGCGGCAGCGTGCTGGCGGTCGCGCCGCGTGCGTCGGTGGTGAACGCGATGCGGAAGCGGCCCAGCGACGCGGCGTAGTGGCGGCCAAAGAGCATCTTCACGCGCAAGTCGCCGACGACGCGGAGCGGTTCGGCGAGGTTGAAGACGGCCTCGTGCCGTTCGCCTTCGCGCGTGGCGGTGGACCAGCCGGTCTCGGGATTGCCGTCCGTGGCGAGCGCGGCGGTGACAGGTGCGTTGCCGAAGTTGTTCTTGCTGAAACTCTCCGTGGCGCGGACGAGCTTCACTTGGCTGGTGCCTGCAAACACCTTGAACTCGCCCATGAAGAAGTCGCCCTTGCGGCCCTCGTAGTAAGTCATGCCGGGGCCGTGCGCGGGCAGGCGGTCGTCGGGCAACGCTTCGAGGCGGAGCGCGGTGACGCCGGCGGGCACGTTGCGGAAGGTCAGCTCGTAAGTGTCCATCTTGCTGATGTCGCCGCTGGCAAAGACCGAGTCGTCGGGCTGGACGGTGAGGAGCGGGAGGTTGGACTTCGCTTCGTGCGGGCGAAGGGCGGTCCATTGCACGATGCGCGGGCGTTCGGTGGCGAGCCATTCAGAGAAGCGTTGAGCGAGGTGTTCGGAGCCGGTGAGTGTGGATGTCTTGCTCGGGGGAAATTTGCTCGGCAGCTCGGCCAACAGCTTTGCGGCACGCTCCAGATTCTTGCGGTGCTGCTCCTCCAGCGCTGCGTCAGGCAGGTCCAAGTCCGGCTCGTCGG
>JACRKB010000021.1 GCA_016235545.1 Verrucomicrobiota bacterium
GCTCCTGGCAGACCATCCGGAGTTTGTCGCGCCGGTGAAGGAGTTGGTGCGCTACGAAGCTCCCGTCCTGGTGGACGACGTGTCCGCCGACCTGCAAGTGCGCGCCTGGCGCTTCTCCTACAACGCGCGCGGCATCATCGAGGTGCCCAACCGCCTGCGCGCCGCAGACACCGCCATCATCTTCGTGCATCCGTGGGGCATTGACGATGGGCAGGGCTGGCGCACGCCGGAGCCGGCGGGCGTGGCGGACTTCTGCACGCTGGAGAAAAACCAGCTCGGCGCGCGGCATACCCGCGAGGTCATCGTGCCCTTCATCCAGTCGCTGCGCGGCAAGGTCAAGTTCGTCATGCATTCGCTTCCGGGCGGCGAAGACCTCATCCGCCGCAAGCTCTACCGCTCCTTCACGCGCACGCCGACCGCCGCCGAACGGACGGAAGGCACACGAGAACTCGATGCGAAGCTAAACACCTTCAACTACCGGGGCGAGCCGCTGCCCGCGGAGCTCAAGGTCTCCTCGGACAAGGCGGTGATTGACTACTTCAAGCAGTTCCCCGGACTGGACGCCGGGGCGCGCTTCAACGGCGAGGGCTTCTGGAACCTGCCCATCCCCGTCACTCGTGACGCCGACGCGCAGCCGGCCGATGTGGTGATTTACGATGCCGCCGGCTACGAGCCACTGAGGAAATTTCTCGCGGACCACGGCGTCCGCCACGTGCTGCTCGTCGGCTACGCGACCGACATGTGCTACTGCCGCACGACTGCCGGCTACGAAAACCTGCGCAAGGACTTCAACGTCTTCCTCGTCGGCGACGCCACCCTCGCGACCTTTCCCGCGAACGACTCCCCCCGCCATGCGACCAACGCCCACATCAGCTACGCGGCGCTGAACAACCTCGTGACACAGGTGAGCTGGGTGAAACTCACGAAGCCCTGACATCTGTGCCGCAGGCCTGCAGTCGCCGGCCGATTGCCAGTGGGCGGTTGCTGCCGGACACGCAGGCGGCGGCGGGCTTCACCCAACGAGTGAAGGGGCCCGTTTTCAAAAGTTTTTTCCTTTGCGCACTTTGCGTGAGGTTCAACCGCGGAATCCAGGATGAACGGTTGGCGAAGCGCCTGTTGCGTTTGGCTCCAACCGGCGCGTTACTTCGCCTGCCACGCTCGTCGCCAAGGTGCCGCGCAGACATGCGAGCGGCTCCGCCCAATGGCAGCGGCTCTTCATGCACGGCGCGCACGGCAGCGGGTAACGCAGGGCGAATGCTTCCTGTCCGTAGGGGCCTGTCTGGTCGGGACGCGTCGGACCGAACAGGGAGACGACGGGTTTGCGCAGCGCGGCGGCGAGATGCATCGGGCCCGTGTCGTTGGTCACGAGCAGTTCGCAGCGGCGGAGGAGTTCGATGAGTTCGGGCAGCGTGGTGCGCCCGGCAAAGTTCTCGCAGCGCCCGGGTGCGGCGTGGCGGATGGTCTCGGCGAGCGACCAATCGTCCGGACTGCCAAAGATCGCGAAGCGAAAGCTCGGGTCGCGCGCGGCGAGCTGGCGGACGAGTTCGGCGAAGTGCTCGGCGGGCCAGCGCTTGTTGTCCCAGCGCGCGCCGGGGTTGATGCCGATCCAGCGGGAATGGTCGCGCGGCCATTTGGTTTCAACCTGGCTTCCGATCTCGGGTCGCGGTGGCAGCCACGCGAAGGAGTCGTGGACGGGAATGCCCAAGGCGCGCGCGACAGCCAGATACCAGTCCACGGCATGGGGCTTGTCCTTCGGGCGCGGGACGGCGAGGTCGTAGGCGAGATGCGCGCCTTCGCGCTCCAACTCGAGGCCGACTGTAAAGGCTCCGTCCGCAAGCCACGCGAAGAGGGCGCTGCGGGCTAGGCCTTGGAGATCAATCACCCAGTCGTAGCGGGCGGCGCGCATCGCACGGATTTGGGCGATGCCATCCGGCCAGTAGGAGGGTGAGCGCCAGCGCTTGCGCTCGAAGGCGAGGACGGCGGTGATGTCGGGATCGCCTGCAAGCAGCGGGCGCAGTTCGGCGGCGAGCCACCAGTGAACCTCCACGTCGGGACGGTGCTGCTTGAGCAGGCGCAGCAGCGGCAGCGCCTGGACGACGTCACCGAGCGAGCTGGGTTTGAGAACGAGAACCTTCAAACGAAGGCGCAGGCTGGGCTTTCAACCTTCAACTTTCAACTTCGCCCTACTTGCCCAGCGCGAGGCGTTCAGCGAGGCGCTCGGGCAGGCCGACGGCGCGGATCTTGGCCTGCGCGGTCGCGATGTCGTAGTCCAACCGACGCAGCTCGATGGTCTGCTCGTCCATGTCGTAGATCACGTAGCCAGCCTTCGGGTTGCCATCTCGGGGCTGGCCGACGCTGCCGACATTGACGAAATACTTTTTGCCGGCCTCGACCTTGAACTTGGAGTAAGTGCCGCCGCGCACCGTGGCGTCGCGCACAAAGGCGACGGGGACGTGCGTGTGGCCAAAGAAGCAGACGCCGGTGTTCTGGTAGGTGAAGCTGGCCGCGGCGGCGAGCTTGTCGAACACGTAGCCCCAGCGTTTGGGACCGTCGAGCGTCGCATGAACGATGGAGAAGTTGGCGACCAGCCGGATGTAGCGCAGCTCGCGGAGCCAGAGGATGTCGTCCTCGGCGAGCTGGGCGCGCGTCCAGTTGACGGCCTCGGCTGCGTGAGGGTTGAAGCCTTCAAGCGCGGAGTCCACCGAGCAGTATTCGTCGTGGTTGCCCTTGACCACGGGCATTCCCATCTTGCGCACGAGGTCGAGGCATTCCTTGGGGTTTGCGTTGTAGCCGACCACGTCGCCGAGGCAGGCGTAGTGGGTCACCTTGTTGGCCTGCGCATCCGCCAAGACTACCTGGAGCCCCTCCCAGTTGGCGTGAATGTCGGCGATGATCGCGTATTTCATTGAAAGGCGTTTAACGGACTACAATTTCAAAACCGCGTAAGTCATTCCGGGCCCCGGCCCACTCGTCTTCTTCCTGCCGGATGAACCCATCCAGCCCCGCGTCTCGGATGCCCTGCCGAAACGCTTCCAGTTCTTCCCGTCCGCCCTCAGCCACCAGTTCCACCCGGCCATCGGCCATGTTTCGCACCGTGCCGACGACTTCGTAACCCGCCGCAACCTGCTTCACCGTGTGGCGAAAGCCAACGCCCTGCACACGCCCCGAAAAAAACACCCGCACCCGGCTCCGGCTCATTCTGTTTTCGCTGATGGACGCGCTGCGTGCTGAAAACCGTTTGCGAACGGTTGCGACTATTCTGCAAAGCCCCGAACCAAATCAAGCCTCAAGGCGGGGCGGGATTCACAGCAAGAAATGTTGACCGGCTCAGTCAAGGACGCGCGCTCCGATGATCGCCAGCTCCGCAAGCCGATCCGTCGGCTGGCCCGCCGCCCAGCAGATGCCGCGCAGGGCGAGCACGCGGAAGACCGGGTCGTCGAAGGTCCAGTTGTAATGGCCAGGCACGGCGACGAAGACGCGGCCCTTGCCCACCGTGCGCGTCCAGAGCTGCGGGCGGAGCTGGCCGTCTTCCTCGCCGCTCGCGAGGAGCTGCACGTCCTTCGGGTCGCCTTGGAACAGCCAGTAGGTTTCGTCCACGAACTTCTCGCGCGTGAAGCTGGTCTTGGTGAAACCCTTCGCCAGCGGATGCTCGTGGAAGACCAGGTCAATCGGGCCGTGCCGATACTTGAGCTTGCTCGAATCGCTCGCGAGGCCGATGCGACGCGCGAAGGCGAGCGCGTTCGTGCGCGCCTCGACGGCCCAGTGGAAGTAAGCCGCGCCGCCACCGCGCGCGAGGTAGGCGTCGAGTTCCTTGCCGCGCTCCTCGTTCCAAGCCGGGTTGTTGTTGAAGAAGCAAATCACGTTTGCCTTCGCGAACTGCTCGGCGCTGGGCCACTTGTCCGCCGTGTCCACAGTCACGTTGTCCGCGAGCGGGAGAAGTTTGCTCCACCGCTTCTGCCAGAGCGGGTAATCGTGCTCGCCCTTCCCGTGGTCCTTCGGGCCGGCGCAAAGGACGACGTGCATCGTAGGAGACGACGTGAGGAGTCTCTCACTTGGTTTTGAGTTTGGTGTTTGGAGTTTCGAGTTTGAAGTGAGACTCCTCACGTCGTCTCCTACGGGAGATTTGACGAGCGCCTCGACCTCGGCGCGCTTGCGTGGCGGTGGGGGCGGGGTGTTGCCTTCGATGGGCGCGGGTTCGAGCGGGACGGTGAGGAGGAAGGTCATCAGGTCGCGCACCTGCTCGGCGTTCAGCGACGCGAGCAAGCCCTCCGGCATCAGCGAGAGCGTGGAAGCGCGCAGGGCCTTCACCTTCGCGCGCGGGAGGACGACGGTCTTGCCCGTCGCGTCTGCCAGCCGCAGCTCGGCGGCGCTCTCGCCGACCACGACGCCGGTGAGCGACTCGCCGTCGGTCAGGTCCACGTTGAAGGCGGGGTGGTCGGGGTTGATGGCGGCGCTTGGCTCGCGGATGTCGCGCAGCACGCTGGCGTAATCGCGGTGCAGCAAGTTCGAGAGGTCCGGCCCGACGGCGCTGCCCTCGCCCCGGGTGCGATGGCACTTCGCGCAGGCGAGCTGCTCGCTGTGGAACAGGCGGCGTCCCGCGAGCCAGCGGCCCCCGGCGAGTTCGGGCACGACGCGCTCGGTGGCGAGCGGCGCAGGTTCGGCCTTCGGCTCGGCCCACGGGAGGTAGAAGCGGCGGAGGGGGAATGGGCGGGCGAGGTCTGGCTGCAAAGGCTGTGACCACGCTAGCTTCAGCGCGGGATTGATGTCGGGCGTGGCTCCCTCAAAAGAAATCGGTGAACCCTGCTGGTCCGAGAGCGGTTTGAAGGAACTCAACCCATAGTTGACAGAAACCGGAGTTCTGAATTTTGAGCCGGGCATCAGCACGGGTCGAAGTGTGACCGGGTCGAAGAACAGGACGGTCGGCTTTTCTGATGCGGGAACGTAATCCAGCTTCGAGCCTGGCTGCACGGCTGGACTAAGCATCGCCGTCAAGTCCAGCTTTGTCTTGAACGCGACGGTTCCGGTGCGGGTCATCAGTGGCCAAAGACGCTCATTCTCCGCGCTTCCGACTGTGAACGCTTTCGACACCTCTATGTCCAGATGCGGTAACCAGCCGCTCCACACTTCCTTGCCATCATCGGAGGTCCACTTCGCCTCCACGCCGTGGTTGTCCACGAGCAGTTCGATGTCGTCGTCCGGCTCCGCCCTCTCATTAGCACCGGGCTTCAGCCCGGCCTTCGGAGCGCCGGTCTCCGACCCGGCACGTTGCGCGTTCGGTTTGTTCGCGTCGGCTCGGAGAGCGGCGCTCCGCGAGACATTGGGAATTCTCACCGCGTAGTTCACCGCCGCCGTGCGCGGGGCTGTGTGGAGCAGGAAGGTGCGGCGGTCGGGCGTGACGCTGGCGGAGAGCACCGGCACGTCGTAGCGCGGCGTGGCTTTCTGGTCCTTCACCACCTGATAGCCGGGATACATCGCCTCGAAACGGTCGCCGGGCATCACATATTTGCCAGCGGTGATGCTCGTGCGCTTGGCGAGGTCGCGCAGATTCGCCGGGTCGAGCGGCTTGTCGAACGCGATGCGAATCTCCGTGGGGCTGGCGCTCCAGGTGAGCACGGGCTGTGGCGCGTTCGTGTCCGCGTGGCGGATGAGGAAGAGCTTGCCGGGGCCGTTCGGGCCGGTGCCCCAGTCGGGCTTGCCGGTGTGGCAGGCCACGAGCAAGTCGCCGCGCGGCGTAAGGCAGGCGTCCACGGTCAGGTAGTTCAGGCAGGCGATGAGATGGTTCTGCGCAACGTAACCGGCGGCGGTCTTCACGAGCTTGGTGCGGTAGAGCTTGCCGCGCGATTCGCCGGTGACGATGGCGTCGCCGGCCCAATGCGCCGGGCCGAAGATGGCGGTGTTGGTAGGGCTCGCTGTCCTCAGCGGGCCGCCCGACGGCGCGGTGAGGACACCGCGCCCTACCTGAACAGGTTCGTTGAAGCACAGCCCGCAAGTGCTCTGATGCTGCGGGCCGTAGTCGAACGTGCTCGGCTCGTCGAAGACGTTCGGCAGATGCTTCGGGTGGCGCGGGGGAAAACCGTAGTGGCGGCCCGGCTGGATGTGCAGCAGCTCGTCGAAGGGATTGCCGTTGGGCAGCCACGTCGCGCCTTCCTGCTCGCTGCAAAAGAGGTCGCCGTGGCGGTTGAAGGCCATCGCCACCGGGAAACGCACGCCGGTGCAGACCACTTCGCGCTTCGAGAAATCCGGCGCGACCTTCAGCACCGTGCCGCGCTCGGACTTGACGTCGAACTGCGACTTGCCGTTCGCATCCAGCAGATAGCCGTTCGCGTAGTTCGCCGCGCCGAGCGAGAAGTAAATGCTGCCGTCCTTGTCGAGCGCCACGCCGATGGCGTCCACGTTCTGGGGGATTTCCTTCCAGCCGGTCGCGACGATGATCTCCTCATCCGCGCGGTCGTCGCCGTTCTTGTCCACGATGAGCGAGAGCTTGCCCTTCGACGGCACGAAGACGCCCTCACCGTGCTTGTAACCCGGCGGCGTGAGCGCGAGGCCGATGGGGCCGCGCAACTTGCCCGCGCCATCCCAGAAGAGGTCGGCTTTATCGGGCACGCCATCGCCGTCGGTGTCGGAGAGCAGCCAGATCTGGCCGTTGTAGCCGACGCCGTAGCACTTGCCGTCCGCGCGATATTTGATGGAGGTGAGGTTCTTCAACTCCAGCGGCAGCTCGCGCACGGTGAAGCCCGGCACGAGCATCTGCACGGCGGGCGGGTTGGCGACGAGTTCGAGCGGACGCGCGCCGCCGGGCTGTGGAGCCTGTGAGAGTGAAGCTGGCTGGGCAGCGGGCAGTGTAAAGGCCAACGCGAGCAAGTGGATGAGGGCTTTCATGCGGCGCTGAGTTGATGCCAGCAGGCGGCGGATTTTAGAAGGGCAAAGACAGAACTAAAAGGCCTTCGAGTCATGCGCCAGGTCCGCTACGCTGCCGCCATGACAGTTCGCGAAGTCATTCAGCGCAGCACAGAATTTCTCCAGCGCCACGGAGTGGACTTCCCGCGACTGCAGGCCGAGCTGCTGCTCGCGCACCTGCTCAAGCTGCCGCGTCTGCAACTCTACCTGAACCATGACCGCGCGCTCGCCGAGCCGGAACTCACCGCCCTCCGCGCGCTCGTGCAACGCCGCTCCAAGCGCGAGCCGCTACAGCATCTGGTCGGCTCCACGTCATTTGTTGGCTTGGAAATCGCCGTCAGCCCAGCGGCGCTCATCCCGAGACCCGAGACGGAGACGCTTGCGGAACTCGCGGCCGCAGCGCTCTCGAAGTGCGCCACGCCCGCGCCTGTTGCGCTGGATTTCGGCACGGGCACGGGCTGTCTGGCCATCGCGCTGGCGACGCGCTGCAAGGCCGCGCAGGTCCACGCGCTCGACATCTCGGAAGCGGCGTTGACGCTTGCAAGGGCAAACGCACAGCGACACGGACTGGCGGAACGCATCGTGTTCCACCTCGGCGACGGGTTTGGCGCGCTGCCGGAGGAACTGCGCTGCGACCTCATTGTTTCCAACCCGCCCTACATTCCGACCGCTGAGATTGCCACGCTTCAGGCCGAGGTGCGCGATTTCGACCCGCGCGCGGCGCTGGACGGCGGCGCGGACGGATTGGACTTCTACCGCCTGCTCGCGCGCGAGTCGCCGGCTTGGCTCAACGTCGGCGGCGGTCTGTTCGCCGAGTTCGGCGACGGCCAGGAAACCGCGCTGCAACTTATGTTCAACGACTCCGGCTGGCGCGCAGTCGTGGCGCATCGCGACCTGACAGAACGCCCGCGTGTATTGGAAGCGTGGCGGTGAAGCTGGCTGAGCCGGAACAATGCAGGTTGCTCAGGGTGGAACGGCCAGCTCGAACGTTTTGGGCCGCAACTTGCCGCCCAGTCCGTGCACAGCCAACGCTCGGACTTCATGGTGTGCAACGGACGCACCACGAGTGCAGGGCGGGCCGGTTACCCAAGCCAACCAGACGCCAACTGAAACGTTGGCTGGCTCTGGCAACGCGGGGCAGGGATTCAACAACGCGTGAATCGCGCCCACTTGCTCAGGCCTTGAGCGAGGCCGACTTGGCCGCCAGCTCCTTTTGCAGGCGCGAGCAGACAAGGTCGCACAACTCGAACAACGACTTGTCCGCGATGAAATAATAAACGTTCAGCCCCTCTTTGCGCCGGCCCAGCATCCCCGCCTCGGTGAGCGTCTGCAAATGCCGCGAGACGTTGGCCTGCGTCAGTTCCGTTTCCTCTACCAGCTCTGTGACATTCTTTTCGCCCTTCTCCAGCGCGGAGATCAGCCGCAGCCGGTTCGGCTCGCCCAGCACGCGGAAGCGGGCGGCGACGAGTTCCAGGGCCTCGGGGGGGAGCTTGTTTGCTTTCACGGCGTCACGGGGCTTGACAGTCTTTATATGAGCATATACTCATTTATTAGTGCCGGCGGCAAAATGGGACGCCCCAACCGGAAACGCAATATGAAAATGGAAAACGCCATCCGCATCCTCGCCGGCACCATGGTCCTCCTCAGCCTGGCGCTGGCGCACTTCGTCAACCGTCACTGGCTCTGGCTTGCCGCCTTCGTGGGCGTGAATCTAATCCAGTCGGCCTTCACCGGCTTCTGCCCGGCGTGCAATATCCTCCGCCGGCTCGGAGTGGGACGCGGCCAACCGGGCGGCGACTGCTGCGGGCCAAAGTGCGGTGAATCACCGCCAAGCCTCAGTCTGGCCGGGACCGCCCGCCGGCTTGACGCTGCACCGGAAGACAAAACAATCGCACTCACGCCATGATTGCCACGCGCACCATCACGAACAGCTACCAGGACTTTCAGTTGCTGGAGATGAGCAAGCTCCTGCACCGCACGGAGGGTCGGGGGCCGTTCATGGTCGTGCAGGAGGGCTGCGCCCCGGACGACTCCAGCTCGCGGCATTGCAGCTTTGTGCTGACCCATCGCGGGACTTGGCTGCACTACTTTCTCTACCTCGCGCTGCCGGAGGCGGTGCGGCGCGTCGCGATGTTCGACACGGTGGCGGATGTCTTCGTGCGCGCGGAGGCGATGCCCGCCCGCGTCAAGGTCGAGGATGCCATGTCCCTGCAGGAACTGCTGCGTGACGAGGGTTTTGAGCCGACCCCTGGCGATGAGCAAGGCCGCGTGCTCTTCGAGGATTTGCAACGCCGTCATCCGGGTGAGTTGCTGCCCAAACAGGAGTTGAAGCCATGAAACTTGTTTTCCCAATACTCGCGGTCGTGCTGTTGACGGCGTGCAAGCGACACGAGGCGCCCGCGTCGTCGTCCGCGCCGCATCTGCCCGCCGCCATCGTGCGCGTGCAGAAGGTCGAGTCGCAGCGGCGCATGGCGGTGGAGGAAATCGTCGGCACCGTGCGGCCCAAGCTGTCCGCCTCCGTGTCGGCGAAGGTCAGTGGCGGCATCGAGAAGATGCTCGTCGCGCCGGGGCAGGCAGTGAAGTCCGGCCAGTTGCTGGTGCAACTCGACGCCCGCGAGATTCAGGCGCGGCTCGACCAGGCGACGGCCTTGCGCGAGCAGACGGCGAAGGACTTGCAGCGCTTCCAAAAACTCATCGCGGACAAGGCAGTGACGCAGCAGGAGTTCGACGCCGTCCAAGCGCGGCAGCGCGTGGCCGCCGCCGCCGTGACCGAGGCGGAGACGCAGCTTGGCTACACGAAGATTCTCGCTCCGTTCGACGGCGTCATCACCCACAAGCGCGCGGATGTGGGCGACCTCGCCACGCCGGGGCGCGCGTTGCTGGAGCTGGAAAATCCCGCCGCACTGCGCTTGGAAGCAGACGTGCCGGAGGCGCTGGTGGGCA
>JACRKB010000208.1 GCA_016235545.1 Verrucomicrobiota bacterium
CAGCATCGTTCCGGCTAAGAGGGGGAGGGAAGGGGGCCGGAGCGCAGGCGCACGTCAACGCCCGGCGGTGGCTTGGGACTCGACCCAGCGGACGGCGTAGTGAACCAGCTCGGGGCTGGTCGTGAGGTGGAGCCGGGCCTTGATGTTGACACGGTGAACCTCGACGGTCTTGACGCTGATGTGGAGCTGCGTCGCAATCTCCTTCGTGCTCCGGCCTTGCCCAATGAGTTGGAAGATTTCAAACTCACGGTCGGAAAGGCCCGCGACCGTGGTGGCGCCCCCCTTGGCGTGGTGGCCGGTGAAGGCGTCCATGATGCGAGCGGACATTTTCTCGCTGACGAAGACCTTGCCCTCCAGCACGGCGCGGATGGCTTCCATGATGCGTTTGCCGCCCTCTTGTTTCATGACGTAGCCGCGCGCGCCGGCGCGCAGGACGCGCTCGGCGTAGAGGGTTTCCTCGTGCATGGAGAGGACGAGCACCGCGAGGCCGGGCGCAACTGCCTGTATGTCCTTGATGGCTTCCAGGCCGCTCTTGCCGGGAAGGGAGATGTCCATGAGGACGAGGTCGGGCCGGATGGATTCGATGGCGCGCATGGCCTCGCGGGCGTCTGCGGCCTGCCCGGAAACGGCGAGGCCGGGCTGCGCGGTGATGAGCGCGGCAAGGCCCTCGCGCATCATCGGATGGTCGTCCACGATGAGGATTCTCTTCCGGGCAGCGGCTGCGGGTTTCTTCTTTTTGGTTTTCATCGGGCAGGCTTTTTCCGTGCGGGCGGGCTGGGCTGGTGGACGGAGCAGGCGACGGTGGTGCCGCGCGTCTCGCCGCGCTGGATGATGACGGAGCCGCCGATCATGCCGGCACGGTATTGCATGATGCGCAGACCTGCGCCGGTGCGTGGTGGCGTGGCGGGGATGCCGCAGCCGTCATCCTTCACGGCGAGGAAGACGCGGCTGGTTTCGGCGGCAAGGCCGATCTCGATGTGGCGGGACTTGCCGTGCTTGATGGCATTGCTCACGGCCTCTTGCGCGATGCGGTAGAGGTGCGTGGCCGTGGCATTGTCGTGAATCTGCACGGGATGGTCGCAGCGCAAGGCGCAGTCCACGCCGAACATTTTCGAGGTGGCGTGCGCCAGCTCCTGGAGCGCGGACATCAGCCCCTCGGACTCCAGCACCACGGGGCACAGGCCGTGGGCAAGCATCCGCGTCTGCGCGATGGTCTCGCGAACGTGCGCGGCGATTTGGCCGGCCTGGGTGGAATGCTTCCTGGACTTGATCGCCAGCGATTGCTCCAGCACCTGGCTCATCAGCTCTATGCCGGCGAGCTGCTGGCAGATGCCGTCGTGCAAGTCCTGCCCGATGCGCCGCTGCTCCTGCTCGCTGATGTTGAGAATCTCCTGTTCCAGGCGGCGGCGCTCGGTGATGTCGAGCATCGTGCCGATGATCTTGCGCGTCTGGCCGCCGTTGGGAACGGCCTCGCTTGAGCTTTGGACGTGGCGCACCTCGCCATCCGGGCGGAGTATCCGATACTGGAACTTCCAGCCATGCGCCTCCCGGAGGCCCTCCTCAATCACCGCACGCACGCGGTCACGATCATCGGGGTGGACGCAGCGGTTGAAGAAGTCATCGGAGAGCGGCTCCACCGCGCCCGGCTCGACGCCCAGGATGCGGAACACCTGCTCCGACCAGCGCGCCTTGGGCGGCAGCCCCAGCTCAATCTCATAGCTGCCGAGCTGCGCAATCTGCTGGGCCTTGGCCAGGATGGCCTCGCTGTGGCGCAGCGCCTCCTCGGTGGCGGAGAGCTTGTGCTCACGTTGGAGCTGTGTCAGCGCTCGCCTCACCACGGTGGGCATGAATTGCTGGAACTGGGCATCCTTGACCAGGTAGTCGAGCGCGCCGCGCCGCATCATCTCCACGGCCACGCGCTCGTCGCCCTGGCCGGTGATGATGACGAAGGGCGTGGGGCGTCCGATGGCTTCAAGCTGGTTGATGAGTTCCAAGCCTTCGATGTCTTGAAGTTTCAGATCGAGCAGGAGCAGGTCGGCCCGGTGCTCTCCCAGCCAGGTGATGGCGTGCAGGCCGGACGCGGCGGTGGCGACGGTGTAACCATCGCGCTTGAGGGCTTTCTCGATGAGTCGCAGAAGGCCAAGGTCATCGTCCACGACGAGGATGGTCGGGGGTGAAGACTCAGCCGGACGCTCTGGCATGAGGAAGGTCATACCAATCCCGATTTGGATTGGGTAGCTCTTCCTTCCAATCCTTCGGTCTGGGGCCAGAAGTCAGGAGTCAGGAGTCAGGAGCCGGAAGGCAGTAGGCCGAAGGAAGCAAGCAATGGAGTAGAGCTTGCGTCTCTCCCCATTCTGGCTTCTGGCTCATGGTTGCCACCAATTCGGAACCATGCAGTCGAGCCACTGATGGAAAACGGACGAAACACGGAACTGCAGGCGACTGTCTTGACGATGCCTGCCGTGTTCGCCACCACTGTTTGGTGTGGGTGTTCGTCTCCTTGGAAAGCTGCCTTTTCCTCGTCCCAATCCGTGTTTCATCTGCATTCCATCCGTGGCTAAGGAATCGTTTCGGCTAATCCTTGCCGTTGACGGGAGGCACTTGCACAAGCGCGAAGAAGAGGCCCATCTGCTTGATCGTGTCGGAGAACTTGTCGTAGTCCACGGGCTTGACGATGTAATGGCTGCACCCCAGCTCGTGGCAGCGGCTGACCTCACGCGGGTCGTCCGTGGTGGTGAGCATGACGACGGGCATCAACCGCAGGCTCGCGTCACCCTTGATCTGGCGCAGGACCTCCACGCCGTCCACCTTGGGCATGCGGATGTCCAGCAGCAGGAGATACGGCTGGTCGTGCTTGCGCTGCGGCCCCTCGCCGCGGCGGAACAGGAAGTCGAGAATCTCTTGGCCGTCATGGAAGCGCTGGATTGGGTTGTGCAGCCCGGCGCGGGCCAGGTTCTTCTCGATCAGCCGCACGTGGCCTGCGTCGTCGTCCGCGATGAGGATGATCACTTCGCTGGTCATGCAGGGAGCATTCATGATGGGCGCGTCATGTCTGTATTTTTCGCAACAAGTCGGCGAGTTTGGCAAGGAGACAAGAACGGGGAAACCGGACGAAAGTTGTCCCATCGCGGTGCGCGAACCGTCAGAGTCATGCGCCTCGCGGCAAGAAATGATGAACGAAGACCAAAGATGACCAAGATCGTGGGGAATCGTGGCGTCAGACTGTGTCGCAGTCAGGCCATGCTTGCTCTCGGCCGGGATGAACTGGTCGAGCGGCGTGGCCGGTGCCTTGGCGCGGGAACGATTTGGATCGCAACGCTGCTCCAACACCGCTGAAGTATCTGGCAAGTTATGAGCGCTGAATTGAATCCGTCCCCCGGCCAACGTCAGGCTGACACGCAGAAATGGAAGGAGGTCGTCCTTCAATTTCAGCAGCCCTCGCTTGTCCGGGCGCTCTGGCAGGTCGTCAACACGTTCGGCTCCTACGCCTTCCTCTGGTATCTGATGTATCTCAGCCGCGCGGTTTCCTGGTGGATCACGGTGCCGCTGGCCATGCTGGCGGGGGCGTTCCTGGTCCGCGTGTTCATCATCTTCCACGACTGCGGGCATGGCTCGTTCTTCAAATCCAAGACCGCCAATGATGTGCTGGGGTTCATCTGCGGCCTGCTGACGCTGACGCCCTACTACCACTGGCGCTGGGAGCACTCGATCCATCATGCGACGGCGGGCGATCTGGACCGGCGCAACGTGGGCGACATCTGGACCATGACGGTGCAGGAATACCTCGAAGCCTCGCGCTGGAAACGCTTCGCGTATCGGCTCGCACGCAATCCCTTCGTGCTGTTCGGCCTGGCGCCGCTCTTCCTTTTCGTCGTCCTGCAGCGGATTCCCGCGGCCAAGGCGAATCCGAGGGAACGCGAGTCGGTGCATGTCATGACACTGTCGGTGCTGCTCATGGCCGCCGCCCTGAGCTGGACCTACGGCCTCAAAGCCTACCTGGTGATCCAGTTGACCGCGATGATGGTGGCGGGCGGGGCAGGGGTGTGGATGTTCTATGTGCAGCACCAGTTCGAGGATGTCTATTGGGAGCGAGGCGAGCATTGGGACTACACCGCGGCGGCGCTGCAAGGCAGCTCCTTCTACAAGCTGCCAAAGGTTCTCCAGTGGTTCTCCGGCAACATCGGATTCCACCACATCCACCATCTCAGCCCGCGCATCCCCAACTACAATCTGGAGCGCTGCCACGAGGCGGACCCTCTGTTTCAAAGCGTCAAGCCCGTCACGCTGACCACCAGCTTGAAATCCTTCAACCTCCGGCTCTGGGACGAGCAGATGAAGAAGCTCGTCGGCTTCCGCCATCTGCGGGACCTCAAACGGGATCGAAATTTTGCCGGCAAACACCGGCACAACATCAACACCGCAGCAGAAACGAAATGAACCCTGACGCATCGAACCCTCACGAAGCCAACGCCACCATGGCCGTGTTCCTGGACTTGGAGAACATCGCCCTCGGTGCGCGCGACGCGAACTATCCCAGCTTCGACATCCAGAAGGTGCTCGAACGGCTGCTGCTCAAGGGCCACATCGTCGTCAAGAAGGCCTACTGCGACTTCGACCGCTACAAGGACTTCAAGCGCGGCCTGCACGAGGCCGCCTTCGAGCTGATCGAGATCCCTCACGTGCGCCAGTCCGGCAAGAACTCCGCGGACATCCGCATGGTCGTGGACGCTCTCGACCTTTGTTACACCAAGGGCCATGTGGACACCTTCGTCATCCTCAGCGGCGACTCCGACTTCTCGCCGCTGGTGAGCAAGCTGCGGGAGAACGACAAGACCGTCATCGGTGCGGGCGTCAAGAACTCCACCTCCGACCTCTTCATCAACAACTGCGACGAGTTCATCTATTACGACGACCTCGTGCGGGCGGAACCCGGGCACCGTCGCCCCCGCACCAGCGCGAGCGTGTCGCCCGCCAAGCCCGCCGCGGCCGGGAGCGAGGGGCCGTCACTCGAAAAGGCGTTCGACCTGGTGAGCGAGACCTTGGAAGCCCTTTCCTTGGAGCGGGGCGCGGACGATCCCACCTGGGGTTCCATGATCAAGCAGGCGATCAAGCGCCGGCACCCCGGCTTCAACGAGCGTGCCCACGGCTTCCGCTCCTTCAACGATCTCCTGCTCGAAGCGCAAAAGCGCGGGTTGTTGAAACTGCAGGCCGACGAAAAATCCGGCGGCTACACGGTGCGGACCGTGGACCCTGCGTCTGTGTAACCCTGATTCCGGCAGTTGAAATCAGGTTTGCCCGGAACGATGCAGTGGAAAAGAGGTGTGTCGCGCGAAGGCCGCGAAGGAGGCGAAGTGAACAGCGGGAAAGCGACGCTTCACGCGGCTCACCGCCGAGTGGGTTTTGCCCGGACCCGGTTTTCCCGTGTTCCTTCGCCTCCTTCGCGGTCTTCGCGCGACCTCCCACGATTTCAACTGGATGGTTCCGGTTTACCAAGTCACATCGGGCATCGGTGTCAGACTCAGGGCGCTTCCTGCCTGGCTGGCGCGGCGGGCAGCGAGACGTGAAAGCTGCTCCCCTTTCCCGGCTCGGACTCCACCCAAATCATCCCGTTCTGCCGCTCCAAAATACGCTGCGCAATGGTCAGGCCCAGTCCTTCGCCAGTGCCGTGGGCCGGGTCGAGGCGGTGAAAAATCTCGAAGACCTTGGGCTGGTGCTCCGGCGCGATGCCGATGCCGTTGTCTGTGACAGTGTAAATGGCACGACCTTCCTCGAGGCGGCCCGTGACGCGGAGGTGTCCGGGGCGGCGAGGGTCAAGATACTTCACCGCATTGTCGAGCAGGTTGGAGAAGACCTGGTTGATTTGAGTGGCGTCGCCGAGGCAGTCGGGGAGTTCTTCCACGTCGAGCTTCGCCCCTGCCTGCTGGAGCTGGAACTCCATCGCCAGGGCGATTTGACCGAGCATCGCTTTCATCTGGAGCCGCTCAATCCGCAGCCCGGCGCGGCCCAGCCTCGATATGCGGAGCAGGCCTGAGAGGAGCGCGTCCATCTTTGTCACGCCTGCCTGAATGAACGAGAGAGCCTCGGGGATGTCCTCCTGCAGCGGCACGTGGAGGTCGCTTTTGGGGAGGGATTTCCCGGGCGTCCCGTCGAGCTTTGCGCGAAGGCTCTCGCACGTTTGCGCGAGTTCCCGGCTGAACCCCTGGATGTTGACAAGCGGTGAGCGGAGGTCGTGCGAGGCCACATAGACGATGGCTTCCAGCTCCTTGTTCTTTTCCGCGAGCGACTGCGCCAGCTCGGCAAGCTTCTCCTCGTCGCGCTTGCGCTCCGTGATGTCGGTGCGGATGGCGATGAACTGCTGCGGCTTCCCCGCCGTGTCCACGAACGGGAAGATGGTGGTGGCCACCCAGTAGTGGCTGCCGTCCTTGGCACGGTTGCGAAGCTCGCCCTTCCACACCTGCCCGCGCCCGATGGTCTGCCAGAGGTCGCGGAAGAACTCCTTCGAGTGATGGCCCGAGTTGATGATGCGATGGTCCTGGCCAAGCAGCTCGCCGCGGTTGTATTTGGAAATCTCGCAGAACTTGTCGTTGACGTAGGTGATGAGGCCGCGCGCGTCCGTGATGGCCACGATGGAATGGGCATCCAGGGCTGCCTTGAGGTCTTGCAGCTCCTTCAATGAAGCGGCGGCGGGCGCACCGTCCCCACGCGCCTCCACAGCGTCCAAACGCTTGCTAAGTTCGCTCCTGGTCATGCGGGAGTAGTCGGCCATGCGCCGCAAGATACGGCCCAGCTCTGGGCTGGCACGACAAAACCGGGGCGATTCCTTTGAAACCACAAAGGCACAAAGAACTCAAAGGCCAGGCAGGGAAATCTGGTGTTTGGCAAAGGCGGTGAAGGCGCACCAAACGGTGCGGCCCGATTTGTTGAACGGCCCCGCTTCAGCGGCTCTTCTTCGTGCTCTTCGTGCTTTTGTGGTTCAAGCCAACTGCATGGATTCGGCTAAAGCACAACCCTGCCAGGCAGCCTCCGCTTGGAGCCACGCCGAATTGAACGGCGGGCAGGACCGCCCGCCTCGACACCCCCATCCGCCTGGCATCCCTCACGGAGCCTGGCCTCCGCCAATAACCAGTGCTCAACCTCGCGGCCCTGTGGGCGGCCCTCAGACTCCCAAATGGACATGGCGCACAGCGCGATCTCGTCGTGCGTCGGTTCTGGTCGGAGTGTGGCGGCGATGCGCTGGGGCGGAGGGGTTCGCTTGGTCTTGGCACCCATGGTTGGCTCCTGACTTGTTTGTTGTCCGTCGCAAGCGGCATCAGGCCGTCGGCAGGTGCCCGCGATAGTGCGTGGGCGACTGTCCGGCCAGTTTTTTGAAGATACGATTGAAGTGCGTGAGTGATTGGAAGCCGACCTCGTAGGCGATTTCGCTGATGCGCAGGTTGGGGTTGAGCAGGAGGTTCTTCGCCTTCTCGATGCGGATGCGCGAGAGGTAGTCGGTGAAGTTGATGCCCGTGCCCTTCTTGAACATCTTGCAGAAGTAGAAGGTGCTCGTGTTGACCGCGCGGGAGACGATGCTCAGCGAGAGGTCCTCCGTGTGGTGCTCCTCGATGAACTGCTTGGCGCGCGTGATCATCGGCGGCTCCGCGTTGGCGTTCCGCACCATGATCTGGTTGCTCACCATGCCGAGGTGGTCGGCGAAGATGTGGAGCAGGTTGATCGCGGCCTCGTGGCGCTTCGCCGGGAGGACGGTCGTGTTGAAGTAGGCCTCGTGCATCTCCTGGCGGCTCGCCGTCACGCCACCGTCCTTGGCCAGCTTGGCGGCCTTCTCGAACTGCGCCTGCGAGGGCTTGCGGCGGAACACCTGGCCGGTCTGAAGGTAGCCGATGGTCTTCTCACCGGTGCGGACGGGCACGGCGGAATCGCACAAGCCGAACTGGCAGGTGACCGTGGCGGGAGCGCACTTGGCGGCATTGTTGAGCTGCTGCTGCGTTTGAAGGCAGGCGGCGCAAGTGCGGCTCCGCTCGGCCATCATGGCGCAAAAGGAGTTTTCGTTCCGCCGCCCGTGGTGCGGGAGCTGCCAGCTCTCAATCGGGCGCAAGTTGATGGGCAGACCGGTCATCTCGTTGAAGGCGCGCTCGTAGTCCTGATAGACCTGCGAGTGGGCCAGTGTGCTGATGATGTGATTGCTGTCTTCGTGGGTGTTCATAGGTCGCCTCGTGTGGTTTGAGCCAGGCAGACCGGGACGACAGGCCGCGCGTTTTTTGTCGCGCTGCTGGACTTATCTTGTCGTTCCGTTCTTGCTTTCACGCCGCCAAGTTACGGGCGACGAGGGCAGGCAACAATTGGGGCCGGCCCCAAACCAGAGCGGTGGCAGAAGACTAGGGAGGCTAAGGGAAATGCCTACGGAACGATGCGGTAACTCTCCACATTCAACCCTCAGCCAACGATTCCTTTGAAACCACAAAGGCACAAAAAACACGAAGGTCAGGCAGGGAAATCAAGCGTTTGGCGAAGGCGGGAATCGCGCGATGCGGCTGGATTTGTTGAGCGCCCCCTCCGCTTCTGTGCCTTGTGTCCTTCGTGCCTCTGTGGTTCAAGTCAGATGCATGGATTCGGCTCAACCCGTGACTCCGGCTGGTCCAGCGGGCGGAATCCGATCACACGTCGCAGAGCCGCACCGCCTCGTTCAGCGAACTCACCTTGTCGCGCAGGGGGATGAACTCCTGGCCCACGTAGCCCGTGTATTTCGTCTCGACGATGGCACGCATGATGGGCGCGTAGTTGATCTCCTGCGTGCCATCAATCTCGTTGCGTCCTGGGTTGCCGGCGGTGTGGTAGTGGGCGATCCACGGCGCATACTTCCGCAGCCGCGCGATCACATCCCCGTGCATGATCTGCACGTGGTAGATGTCGAAGAGCACCTTCACCCGCTCGCTGCCCACGGCTTTGAGGATGTCAATGCTCACATCCATGTTGTCGCAGAAATAGTCGGGGTGCCCTTTCATCTCCACGTTCACCTTTGAGTTCAGCATCTCCAGCGCGACGGTGACTTTTTTCTGTTCCGCGAGTGGAGCGATCTTCTTCAACCCCGCGACCATGTTCTTGAAGCCCTGTTCATCGGACAGCCCCTTGCGGAAGCCGGAGAAGGTGATGACGGAGGGCACGCCATGCGCGGCGCATTGGCTGATGCGCTCCTCCAGAACCTTCAGACATTCCGCGTGCTGCTCCGGCTGCGCGAAGCCCTTGGCGAAGCCGTGGCTCCCGGCGATGGCGCAGGAGAGCCCAAGCTCCTTCAACATGGGCCAGTGCTCCGGCCCGACCAGTTCGACGGACTTCACGCCGAACTTCGCGGACCACTTCGCCAGCTCCTGGACGGTGAGCGGGCGAAAGTTCCATGTGACGACAGACTGGTTTATGCGCCCGTTCTTCGCCACGTAGAAGTCCCCGCCCTCAGCGGCGCGGGCTTTGGAGCGAGTGAGCACGGAGACGCCAGCAAGCACGGCGGCGCCTTTCAGCATGGAGCGGCGGGAAGTGTTCATGGGATGAATTGTTCCGGATGGCTTACCAGTGTGCGCAGGCACAGTCAACCTGAAGGCAGTTGAGAGCAATGACCGTTGGCTTCGCTCGAACGCTCGGTGTGGCGGCACCACGGGGCGACCGGGCGGGGGGTTGCGTGCGAACGCCGCAGGAGCCGCCGACATGCGGAACTTTGAAATCCGTTGACCCGTGTTTGGCTGCTACCTAGATTCGCCGCACGATTTTCTGAACGTCACCACCTCGAACCCCGAAGCATGAGCACCACAACGGCAGCAACTTTCAGCAAAGGTCTTGAAGGCGTCATCGCAGCCCAGACACGCCTGAGCGATGTCCGCGGCGACATTGGCCAGTTGATTTATTGCGGATATGACATCAACGAGCTGGCCGGCAAGGTCACTTACGAGGAGGTCATCCACCTGCTGCACCACAACCACCTGCCCAACGCAAAGGAGCTGGCCGACCTGAAGGCCACGCTCGCGCAGTTCCGTGACATCCCGCAGGGCGTCATCGACATCATTTGCAAACTGCCCAAGGAAACGGCCCCGATGCACGTGCTCCGCACGGCGGTGTCGGCGCTGGGCTGCTTCGACACGACCAGCGAGGACGACTCGCAACATTCGCAGCGGCGCAAGGCGCTCCGGCTCGTCGCGCAGGTGCCCGTGGTGACGGCCTACTTTCATCGCAACCGCCAGGGCCTGCCGCTCATTGCTCCGGATGCCAGCCTCGGCGAGGCCGCGAACTTTCTGTGGATGGTCAACGGCACTCCGCCGACGAAGAACATGGAGGCCACGATGGACGTGTGCTACGTGCTCCACGCCGACCACGGCATGAACGCCTCGACCTTCAGCGCTCGCGTCACCATCGCCACGTTGTCGGACATGTATTCGGCCATCACGTCCGCCATCGGCACGCTGAAAGGACCGCTGCATGGCGGCGCGAATGAGGGCGTCATCAAGATGCTCCAGGAAATCGGTTCCCTGGAGGCTGTGGACGGCTGGGTGGCCGACGCGCTGGCGCAGAAGAAGAAGATCATGGGCATCGGCCACCGCGTCTACAAGGTGCTCGACCCGCGCGCGCCGCACCTCAAGCGCATGGCCCAGATTCTCAGCAGCCAGCTCGGCGAGCCGAAATGGATTCAGATGTCCGAGCGCATTGCGGAGCTGATGCTCGCAAAGAAAAACCTGCACGCAAACGTGGATTTCTACAGCGCCACGGTCTATTACTCGCTCGGCATCCCGACCGACCTCTTCACGCCTCTCTTCGCCATCTCACGCACCAGCGGCTGGACGGCCCACGTGCTTGAGCAACTCGCCGACAACCGCCTCTACCGCCCCGAGTCGCAATACACCGGGCCGGTCGGGCTGAAGGTCGCGCCGCTGGGGCAGCGTTGACGGCGGGCGGCCGTTGACTCAACCAACCAGTTCAATAGACTAGCTGCATGAAAATCAACCAGATCGGCGCGTTCGAGGCGAAGACCAAGCTTTCAGCGTTGCTGGAGATGGTGCAGCGCGGCCAGGTCTTCCACATCACCAAGCGAGGCAAGAGCGTCGCGGTCCTCCAGGGCATGGGCTCCACCGCGGACACCGGCATTGCGACCAAGCAGCGGAGCCTGGGTGCCCGGCTGCGGACGTTGCGTTCGCGCGCCAAAGCGGGGCCCGAGTCCGTGCGGGAACTGGTCGCCAGCGGACGTCCTTGAATGCGCTGCGTGATTGATTCTTCGTTTGTTGGAACCTGGTTCCTGCCTGATGAGCAGAGCGCATCTGGCCAGCGGGTGTTCGATGCCTACGAGGCGGGCCGCCTCGCGTTCGATGTGCCTGACCTGCTGGCATACGAGATTCCAAACCTGTTCGTGTCAGCGCTCCGGCGGAAGCGATTTGATTCCGATGGCTTTCACGAAGCGGGCGGGATTTTTGACCGGATTGAGTTCGAGTATCACAACCAGACCGATGCCGTTTGCCGCCGCCGGATGCTCCACTTTGCCGAGCGCCACCAGTTGACGGCATATGACGCGGCCTACCTTGAACTCGCCGACCGTCTGCAATTGCCGTTGCTTACTCTTGATGAAAAGCTGTTGCGTGCCGCGCGCGCTGAGAATTTGGAAACCACAGTGAAATTGCACAAATGAACATCCACGAATACCAGGCCAAGCAACTCCTCAAGCAATACGGTGTCGCCGTCCCCGATGGCGATGTGTGCAAGACGCCGGCCGAGGCGCTCGCCGCCGCCGAGAAGCTCGTCGCCGCCGGCCACAAGATGCTCGTGGTCAAGTCGCAGATCCACGCCGGGGGACGCGGCAAGGGCACCTTCAAGAGCGGCTTCAAAGGCGGCGTGAAACTCTGCAAGACCGCCTCCGAGGCGAAGGACCTTGCCACTGCCATGCTCGCCAATGTGCTCGTCACGAAGCAGACCGGCCCCGATGGCCGTCTCGTCAGCACGCTGCTCGTCGCGGGCGCGCCGAACATCAAGAAGGAGCTTTACCTCGCCGTGCTGCTCGATCGCGCCACGAGCCGCCCGCTCGTCATGGCCAGCACCGAGGGCGGCGTGGACATCGAGGAAGTCGCCGAGAAGACGCCGGAGAAGATCGTGAAGGAGCAGATTGACCCGGCGCTGGGCTTTCAACCGTGGCAAGGCCGCAAGATTGCCGCCGCGCTCGGCCTCAAGGGCGACCTCGCCGGCCAGTGCGCGAAGCTGCTCGGTGGCGTTTACAAGACGTGGTGGGAAGCCGACGCATCGATGGTTGAAATCAACCCGCTCTGCATCATCGAAGGCACCGACGGCAAGGACCAGCTCGTCGCTGTGGACGCGAAGATCGGCCTCGATGACAACGCGCTCTACCGTCACAAGGACATCCAGGCCATGCGCGACCTCGCCGAGGAGTCGCCGCTGGAAATTGAGGCGAGCAAGTTCAACCTGAACTACATCAAGCTCGACGGCTCCATCGCCTGCCTCGTCAACGGCGCGGGCCTCGCGATGGCCACGATGGACATCATCCAGCATTACGGCGCCAGCCCGGCGAACTTCCTCGACGTGGGCGGCGGGGCGAGCAAGGACCAGGTCACGGCAGCCTTCAAAATCATCCTCAGCGACCCGGCGGTGAAGGCCATCTTCGTGAACATCTTCGGCGGCATCATGGACTGCAACGTCATCGCCACCGGCATCGTCGCGGCGGTGAAAGAAACGGGCCTGACGCTCCCGCTCGTCGTCCGCCTCGAAGGCAACAACGTCGCCGCCGGCAAGAAGACCCTCGCCGAGTCCGGCCTCACCCTCATCACCGGCGACTCGATGGCTGATGCAGCGCAGAAGGTGGTCGCGACAGTCAAGTAGCTCACGGCCATGCTCAAAGTCACCGAAATCGCCTTCGCCTGCTACGCCGTCACGGACTTCGCGCGCGCGCGCGCGTTTTACGAGGGCGTGCTGGGCCTCAAGTCCACCATGCTGACCGGCGAACCCGGCGGGATGCAGTGGGCCGAATACGACATTGGTGCCGGAACGCTCTCCATCGGCAGCGCCCCCGGAATGTTCAAGCCTAGCCCCGACGGCTGCACTGTGGCGCTGGAGGTGGAGGACTTCGATGCCGCCATCACGGACTTGAA
>JACRKB010000206.1 GCA_016235545.1 Verrucomicrobiota bacterium
CAGCGCCGCAACCAGAAGCTCATCGAGGAATCCCCCTCCCCCCTCTTCGATCGCAAGGATTTCCGCGACCTCCGCAAGAAGATGGGCAAGGCCGCCCTCAAGATCGCCGAGGCCGCCAACTATACCAGCGCCGGCACCGTCGAGTTCATCGTGGACGACAAGGCCAATTTCTACTTCCTGGAGATGAACAAGCGCATCCAGGTCGAACATCCCGTCACCGAGGAGGTCACCGGCATTGACCTCGTCAAGCAGATGATCCTCATCGCCGCCGGCGAGCAACTCCGCATCAGCCAAGGCGACATCAACGCGCGCGGCCACGCCATCGAGTGCCGCATCAACGCCGAGGACCCCTTCGACGATTTCCGCCCCTCCCCCGGCCGCATCGACATGTATTACGCCCCCGGCGGCCCCGGCGTGCGCATCGACAGCCACGCCTACGCCGGCTACACCATCCCGCCCTATTACGACTCGATGATCGCGAAGCTCATCGTCTGGGGCAAAGACCGCCGCGACGCGATGGAGCGCATGAGCCGCGCCTTGAGCGAATACATGATCACCGGCATCAAGACCACCATCCCCTTCGAGCAAGCCATCCTCCAGGATCCCAACTTCCGGCGCGGCGTCTATTCCACGAACTTCGTCGAGCAACTCCTCAGCGGCGGCCGGCGGGAGCTGATTGAAGAGAAGGCGTAAACGCGTCCGATCTCAGTTGGGTGAAACCGCACGGGCGGACAAATGCGATGTCAATTAGCAGCACCAACCCGGAGCGTCGATCATGGTTATCACATCCGATGTTCTTCTCGCTCGTTGTGGTCAGCCTCGTGGCGGGCAACACATTCGATCTCGTCGGCACGTTTGTCTATCAGCCAGATTTCCAACACGAGGCCAACTTCATCTACGTCTTTCTTAAACGGCACGGCTATTCACCGGGCTGGCCAGAGGTCATCGCAGCCAAGCTGGGCGTCTGCGTGATTTTCGTGATTGGCTTGCACCAGTTCCTGCGCAGGCGCCGTGACTATTATTGCCCCTCTCCAGTCACGTTTCGCGAATTCATCACTCAGTTTTTCTACGGACGTCCAATGACTTGGTTCCAGACATTTTACAGTATCCCTCGCTTTCTGCCGACGCTGCTCTGCTGTGCCGTTGTTTGCTCCTTGGGTGGTCCCTACTACGCCTATTGCGGATACGATAATCTAGCTGCGGAGTATGGCTGGCGCATCCTTGGTGGGTTCTGGGTCGGATGGCTCTGGATCGACTACGCTGTCTGGAACTGGGCTCTTCTCGCGTTCGCTTGGCTCTGCTGGGAGATGTGGAGAGACTACCAAGATGATTTTCCGGGTGATGCGGGGTCGAACAAGGGTGAAGAACCTAGAACTCTCGTAGATTAGACCGGCTCCAAAGTCGTGAAACCCCTCTCCTCCGCCCGCCTCTACACCTTCGTTGACACCGCCTATCTGCATGGTCGTGACCCGGCGGAAGTCGCGCGGCAGCTTTGCGACGGCGGCTCCGACCTGATTCAGCTCCGCGCGAAGAACGCCCCGCTCGACGAAGTCCGCCGCCTCGCCGAGGCCGTCCTCCCCGTCTGCGAACGCGCCAGTGTCACCTTCGTCCTCAACGACCATCCCAAGCTCGCCCTCCAACTCGGCGTGCCGGTCTGCCACCTCGGTCAGGAAGACTTCTTCGATGCCGGCTTTCGCACCGCCGCGCAAGTCACCGGCTGCCCGCCGCAGATCAAGCTCGGCCTGAGCACGCACGCTCCCGACCAAGCCCAGCGCGCCCTCCGCGCCGCGCCGGACTACCTCGCCATCGGCCCCGTATTCCCCACCGGCACCAAGCCCGGTCGCCCCGCCGCCACGCTCGACTACGTCCGCTGGGCCGCTGCGAACGTGACCCTCCCGTGGTTCGCCATCGGCGGCATCAACTTGGAAACCCTCGACTCCGTCCTCGCCGCCGGTGCGCGCCGCATCTGCGTCGTCTCCGCCATCCTGAACGCCCCGGATATTGCCGACGCGTGCCGAGCCTTCCGCGCACGTCTTGAGCAGCACACGCTCTGAGCTTCCGCGCGCCCGGTTGGGTGAGACTCCGTCGAACCCCATCTGCCGACGAAGGAGGCGCGAGCGAAGCGGGCATCTCGGTCGTTGTGATCGAATGGAAGGCTCAACGGAGTCTCGCCCTACGAGAATAAGTTTGCCCCCGCCCCGCTCCGCTGGCGTCATCTGCCCGAGTTTTTCGGCGTGGCAAAAATCCGCGTCATCGGCAGCGACACCGTTTCCTCATCATGGACAGTCTCCTCATCAAAGGCGGCGTCCCCCTTCACGGGGACGTGCAGATCAGCGGCGCGAAGAACGCCGTGCTCCCCATCATGGCCGCGACGCTCCTCACCGCCGAGCCGTGCGTCATCCGCAACGTGCCCGACCTGAGCGACGTGAAGTTCATGGGCCGCATCCTCGAATCGCTCGGCTGCACCGTGAAGTTCGAGGGCGACACGCTCACCGTGCAGGCGCACCGCATCAAGGGCCACGGCGACTACGACCTCATCCGCAAGATGCGCGGCTCCATCTGCATCCTCGGCCCGCTGCTGGGCCGATTGCGCAAGGCCGATGTCTCGCAGCCCGGCGGCTGCATCATCGGCACACGGCCCATTGACCTGCACTTGAAAGGGCTCCGCGCGCTCGGCGCGAAGATCGAGATCGAGGCCGGCTACGTCCGCGCCAAGGCTCCGCGCCTCACCGGCACAGAAATTTTCCTCGGCGGACGCGCTGGACCCACCGTGCTGGGCACCGCGAACATCATGAGCGCCGCCGTCCTTGCCGAAGGCGTCACGATCATCGAGAGCGCCGCGTGTGAACCGGAAGTCACCGACCTGGCGCAGTTCCTCAACGCGATGGGCGCGAAGATACAGGGCGCGGGCAGCCCCACGCTCACCATCACCGGCGTGAAGGAGCTGCACGGCGCGGAGCACGAAGTCATTCCCGACCGCATCGAGGCCGCGACCTTCGCCATCGCCGCCGCGATGACGAACGGCGAGATCACCATCCACGGCGCGAAGCCGGGGCACTTGAACGCCGTGATCGACAAGCTGCGCGAGGCCGGCGTGAAACTGGAGCGCCGTGGCGCGGCATTGCTCGTGAAGCGCGGCGGCAAGCTCGCGCCCGTGGACGTGACCACGCTGCCTTACGCCGGTTTCCCCACGGACGTGCAGGCGCAGATGATGGCGCTCATGTGCCTCACGCCCGGCATCAGCATCATCACCGAGCGCATCTTCGAGAGCCGCTTTGGCCATGTCGCGGAGCTGGGCCGGCTCGGCGCGGACATTTCCATCGAGGGGCCGAGCGCGATTGTGAAGGGCGGCAAGCGCCTCAGCGGCGCGCCCGTGATGGCGAGCGACCTCCGCGCCAGCGCCGCGCTCGTGCTCGCCGGCCTCGCCGCCAAGGGCACCACGCAGGTCAACCGCATCTACCACCTGGACCGCGGCTACGAGAAGATTGACGCCAAGCTCAAACAGCTCGGTGGCCGAATCTCGCGCATTCAAGAGTGAATTGATCCGGAGCGGCATCCGGTGGAATCGCTGGGGCATGGTCGCAATGCGCAGCTTTCGGGCCGTGGCGGCTCTCCATGAACCTTCCGAAAATGTCCCCGAAGATTCAGGTCGGACGGAGGTGGAAAATCCAATCTTTGTCCGGCCCAAATCTCTGGGGGTTCATGCAGAGGAGCGGGGGGAGCGGATTCGGATCAGGATGACGAGCAGGAGAGGAAAAGCCACGCGTTCGCGCCGAGATGAGACGCCTGCTGATCGGGCACCGTGCCGACAATGGACTTGTTTCCGCATGGTCCCCGCCTAGGCTCGCGCACGTCCGTCCCGCATGAAGACCATCTCGCTCATCCAGCGGCTCCGCACCGGTTTTGGCGCGCTGTGCCTCGTGGCTGTCCTGTGCGGCACGGGGGTGGCGTGGCAGGGCTGGCGTTCGGTGGAGAGCCAGTTCAAGGCGGAACACCTGCGGGGTCGGGCCGTGGCGGCAGCGGAGCGGATGCGCGTGGCCACGCTGCAAATGGGCGAGGCTCTGCTGGGCGTGTTGCTGGAGCCGGACAGCCAGACCGAGCGCCGCAAGAAGCTCAAGGCCGACGAGGGCTTGGCCAGCATCATCCGCGAGCTGCGTCCGCTGCTGGGCCACCAGCGGGAAGCGCTGGCCGCGCTCGAAGCCATCAGCGAGCAGGACGCCACCAAGTTGAACGTCATCGAGGACCGGCTGCTCACACTGGCCGCGACGGACCCAGCGCAAGCCCGGCTGGACTACGCCGACCAGTATCTGGAAGCGCGCCGCAAACAGGAGCAATTGATCGGCGAGTTCCTCCGCCGCACCGAGCAGATCGGCGCGGGGGAGCTGGACTGGCACCCCATCGCCCTCGGTTCGGCCCTCGCGGCTCTCGTGCTGGCGATCGTCGGGGCCTTCCTCGCCCGGCGGACCGAGGCAGCGCTGGCAAACACCCTGCAAGCGCTCTGGCAGGGCGTGGACCGGCTGCGCAGCGGCGTGCTGGAGGAGCCGATTCAACTCTCCGAACGCAACGAGTGCACCGTGCTGGCTGAGAGCCTCAACCGCCTCGGCTCTGAAATGGCGGAGCTTGCCCTGCAGCTCCGCCAGTCCGGCGCAGACGTGCTCACCGTCAACACCACACTGGGCGCCGCTTTGGGCGCGAGCAAGCAGGGCATGACCGAGATGGAGCTGCTCGCCGCCGGCCTCAGCGCCTCAGCGCGCCGCGTGCTCAACACCTCCGCCGAGCTCTCCCGCACTGTCCACTCAGTCTCCATCGTGGCAGACCAGACGGCGATGCTCACCGACTCCAGCCGCATCGGCCTCACGCACATGGGCGAGACGATGCAGGCCATCCACCACGCCGCCGACGGCATCAACGCCAAGCTGGGCATCCTCAACGAAAAAGCCTCCACCATCAGCCAGGTCATCACCACGATGGCCAAGGTCGCGGACCAGACCAACCTGCTCTCACTCAATGCCGCCATCGAGGCCGAGAAGGCCGGCGAATACGGGCGCGGCTTCGCAGTCGTGGCCACCGAGATCCAGCGCCTGGCCGACCAGACAGCCGTCGCCGCCGAGGACATCGAGCAGATGGTGCACGAGATGCAGGGAGCGGTGACTGCGGGCGTGATGGGCATGGACAAGTTCGCCGAGGAGGTCCGCCACGGTGTGAGCGACGTGCAGCAGGTCAGCGGGCAGCTCGACCGCGTGCTCCAGCATGTGCAGGGCATCACCCCGCAGATCGAGTCGGTCAACAACACCATGCGCGCGCAGACCGAGAGCGCGCGGCAGATCTCGGAAGCCGCAACCAAGTTCGGTGATTTCTCCCGCACCACGACCGATGCGCAAGGCCGGGCGTGGGGCGCGGTGGACGAGTTCGAGTCCGCCGCCCGCCGCATGCAGGAGCGCTCCGCCCGGTTCAAACTCAAGACCTGATCCCGCCCGGCCATGAAACGATTCAAATTCTGGCAGAAGCTCGCCATCCTCGGCGTCCTGTTCGCGATGCCCTTCGGGGCCGTGTTCTTCCACGACTTCTTCGGCGTCAAGCTGCCGCGCGAGCTGACACAGGTCCGCAGCGAGCAGGCCGCGGTGCAGATCCAGTCGCGCCTCTTCAGGCTGGCCCACGAGCTCCAGCTCCACCGCGATCTGGGCCACGGCGTGGCCAACACGAACCGCGCCTTCGAGGGCCTGTTCAAACAGCAGGAACCGGTCGTCCGGCAGGCGGCCCAGGCTGCGGAGACGGTCATCAAGAACCTCGCCGAGAAGGTGGATGTGACCCTCGAATGGAACCAGTTGGCGGCGGAGATGGACTCCGCGTTGAGGCCCAAAGCCAGCGCCCGTGCCAGCGAGCTTTTCCTGGCCCGAAGCCAGTTGGTCAACTCATGCATCAAGCTGCTGGAAACCGTCGGCAACCGCTCCAAGCTCACCGAGGAAACCGGCGAGCGCTACCGGCTCATGTCCGCGCTCCAGTATGGCGGGCCCGAGCTGCTGGCCGCGCTGGCCGACGCGCGCGGCATCGGCATCGGCATCGCCACGCGCGGGGCCAACGCGGCCAGCGCGCCATCCCAGACGCAGACGGCGGAGTTTGAGCTGTTGGGCGACCTGCTCAAGAAAATGGAGGCCGCGCTCAAGAGCAGCGAGGGCGCTCTCTTCCACCACGTCGAGCAGGTGATGGCGGCGCGGCCGGAGTCCAGGCAGGACTTGAAGCCCGTCAACGATCTTGCCCGGGGAGGCGCTGACGGCACGGCCAAGCTGGTCAGCCTCACCTTGAACAAACACCAGGCCGCCACCAACGCCATGGATTTCCATGCAGAAATCACCAGCGCGACCAAGGCGCTGCTCCAACTGGAGGACAAGGTGGCCATCGTCCTCACCTCCATGCTCAAGGAACGCGTGGACGCCTTCTACGCGGACTTCGGCAAGACACTCGCGCTCGTGGCCGTGGGCTATCTGATCGTCGCCTTCTTCGCCGGCTGGATCATCCGCGACATCACCAAGCCGCTCAACGACGTCGTCTCGGTGGCTGGCCAGATCGCCAGCGGCGACCTCACCGTCAACGTCGCCTCCGTCGAGCGCACCGACGAGATGGGTGGCCTGCTGCGCACCCTCAACCGCATGGTGCGCAGCCTCATTGACATCGTCTCCCAGGTGCAGAAGTCCGGCCTCCAGGTCAACACATCCATCAACCAAATCTCCGTCACCGGCAAGCAGCAGCAGGCCACCGCAAACGAGATCGCCACCACCGCCACCGAGATCGGCGCGACTGCGAAGGAGATTTCCGCCACATCCCTCGACCTCGTCAACATGATGAAGGACGCCACCGCCGTGGCCGAGGACACCGCCACCCTCGCCGGCAAGGGCCAGGAAGGCCTCGCCCGGATGAGCGAGACCATGACCCAGCTCACCAGCTCCGCCACCCTCATCCAGGCCAAGCTCGGCGTGCTGAACGAAAAGGCCGGCAACATCAACCAGGTTGTCACCACCATCACGAAGATTGCCGACCGCACCAACCTTCTCTCCCTCAACGCCGCCATCGAGGCCGAGAAAGCCGGCGAATACGGACGCGGCTTCTCCGTCGTCGCCACTGAAATCCGCCGCCTCGCCGACCAGACCGCCGTCGCCACCTACGACATCGAGCAGATGGTCAAGGAGGTGCAGGCAGCCGTCTCCGCCGGCACGCTGGGCATGGATCAGACCGCCGAAGATGTCCGCAACAGCGTGAAGGAAGTCCAGGCCGTCGGCGCGCAGCTCGCCCAGATCATCCAGCAGGTGCAGGCGCTCGCGCCGCGCTTCGAGCTCGTCAACTCCGGCATGCAGTCCCAGGCCACAGGCGGCCAGCAGATCAGCGACTCCCTCAGCCAGCTCACCAAGGCCGTCCACCAGACCGCGCAGTCTCTCGAGCAATCCAACCAGGCCATCGAGCAGCTCAAGAGCACTGCCTACGCCCTGCGCGAAGGAGTGGCGCGGTTCAAACTGCCGGGGGCCAGATGAGCGGTCAGCCATCAGCCATCACCGGTCAGCAAAGGCGCAAACGCACCGGGCTGAGGACTGACCTCTGTCTCCTGACCGCTGTCTGCTGACCGCTTTCCCATGCTCTTCCTCGTCTTCCAAGTCGGTGCGGACCGTTACACGCTGGAGGCCGCGCGCGTCAGCGAGGTGCTCGCAATGGTGGAGCTGCGGAAAATCGCCGGCGCTCCGGTGGGCACTGCCGGAGAGTTCGATTATCGCGGCGAGCCTGTGCCGGTGCTCGACCTCTGCCAGCTCACACTGGGCCGTCCCTCGAACCTCCGCCTCAGCACGCGCATCCTCCTCCTGCGGCACGAGCCGCAGCCCGGTGTGCAGAAGCCTCTCGGCCTCATCGCCGAGCACGCCACCGAGCTGGCGCGCAAGAGCCTGGGAGAGTTCAACTCCGTCGGCGACGCCCTCATCGCACCCGATCCGCGCGGACGGCTCCGCCTCCTGCAACTGGACAAGCTGCTCACTCCCGAGCTGCGCGACCTGCTCGCGGTCTATTACTTCACGCAGACCCTCGAAGCCGATGCTGTCTGACTTCAAGAACCGACGCCGCACCGCGACCGACGTTTCTGCGGAGGCCGCGCCGTCCTCCGCCCCCGGCGTCCCGCTCGGCGCGCCGAGGCCGATGACGGATTGCTGGCAGCACATCGGCGTGTGGGGCAACGGCTCGTGCGGAGAGTTGCAGGCGCACCTGCACTGCCGCAACTGCCCCACCTACGCCGCAGCCGCCATGCGCCTGCTGGACGCCCGCCCGCCTTCGGGCTACCGGCGCGAATGGACCGAGCACATCGCGTTGAAGGCCGCCGTGGCCGATGCCGGCACGCCGCTCCTCGTCTTCCGGGTCGGGGACGACTGGCTCGCGCTGGGCATCGGCGTGATGGAGGAAGTCGGTGAGGCGAGGCGCATCCACACACTGCCGCACCGGCGCGAGGGCGTCCTGCTGGGCGTGGTGAACGTCCGCGGCGAACTCCTCGCGTGCGTGTCCGTGGGCCGGCTGCTCGGGCTGGAGAAGGGCGTCGGCACGAGTGCCGTGCCCCTGCCTGGCAAATCCTCCGGGCGGCTGCTCGTGGTCCGCCACGCTGGCGAGCGTTACGCCTTTCCCGTCACCGAGGTCCGCGGAGTCCAGCACCTCGTGCTGCCAGTGGAGCCGCCCGCGTTCTCACCGGGTGATCAAGTCATGGGCGCGGCAGGCCGCAGCCGCGTCGAGTGGCGCGGCCGCAACGTCTGCTGTCTCGACGAGGCAAAACTCTTCGCCGCACTGAGCCGCAGCCTCGCATGAACGCGTCGTCCGCCACCTCATTCCCGATCAGGCGACACGCCGCCGATCCGGCTGGCCGGGCGAGACTCCGTCGAGCCACCCACTCTGGTAGGGCGAGACTCCGTCGAGCCACCAATTCGAGCGCAGCGAGGCGAGCGCAGCGAGTTTCTCCCCCGACTCACCCCGACCAAGAAACTCACTACGCTCGCGCCTCCTTCGTCGGCAGACGGGGTTCGACGGAGTCTCACCCTGCCGCGCTGGCGCGGCCAACCTCGTGCCTTCTCCCGTGAGCAACGCACTCCCCGACGACCTCAGCAGCTTCTCGATGCTCGACCTCTTCAAGGCCGAGACCGAGACCCAGCACGCCGTCCTCAACAGCGGCCTTCTCGCATTGGAGAAGGGCGCGACCCCCGAGCAGCTCGAATCCCTCATGCGCGCCGCCCACTCGCTCAAGGGCGCGGCCCGCATCGTCGGCCTCGATGTCGCCGTTCGTGTCGCCCACGCGATGGAGGACGCCTTCGTCGCTGCGCAGAACAGCCCCGTGCCGCTTCACGAGAAACCCGTCGCCGGCCTGCTCGACCGCGCGGACCTCGCGCCGAAGTTTCGCGGCCAGACCGCCTACACATCGCTGCTGGTGGACATGATGCTCGATGGCGTGGACTTGCTCGACCGCATCGCCCACACGCCGGAAGCGGAGATGGAGCAGTGGAACGGCCCCCGCGCGGCGGAGATTGAGGGCTACCTGGGGAACGTCGCCGCGCTCATGGATGTCCACGCGCAGGCGGAGAAGTTCGCCCTTGCCGGCACCACGCCCACGCCCGGCTCCGGCTCGGCGAAGCCCGCCGCCACACCAAGTGAACAACCGCTCGTGCCGGGTGCCGCACCGACAAAGGACGACGCCGACCGCGCGCTGCGCATCACTGCGGACAGCCTCAACCGCCTCCTGGCGCTCGCAGGCGAGTCGCAGGTGGAGGCGCGCCGCCTCCGCCCCTTCGCCGAAACCCTGCTCCGCCTCAAGCGCCAGCTCACCGACCTCAGCGCGGCCTTCGACAACGTCCGCGATGCCCTGCCCACGGAGCTGCTGAGCGGCCCGTTTCGCGACCGGCTCTTCGCGTTGCAGGCGTGCGTCACGGAGTCCCGCCAGTATCTTGGGGAGCGGCTCGTGGACTTGGAAAACCTTGGCCGCCGCTCCTCGACCCTCTCCGGGCGCATGTATGGCGCGGCGCTCGCGTGCCGGATGCGGCCCTTCGCAGACGGCATCCAGAGTTTCCCGCGCATGGTGCGCGACCTCGGCAAGCGCCTCGGCAAGGAGGCAAACCTCGAGATCACCGGCGAAGACACGCAGGTGGACCGCGACATCTTGGAACAGCTCGAGCCCCTCATCACGCAGATGCTCCGCAACGCGATGGACCACGGCCTTGAATACCCAGACGACCGCGTCAGCAAGGGCAAGCACCGGGCCGGCAAGCTCACGCTCGATGCGCGCCACAGCAACGGCAAGCTCCTCGTCTCCGTGGCCGACGACGGGCGCGGCGTGGACAGCCACCATCTGCGCGAGTCGGTCGTCAGCAAGGGCCTGACCTCGGCGGAGACGGCGGCGCGCTTGAGCGAGCAGGAGCTCCTGGAATTCCTTTTCCTCCCGGGCTTCTCCACGAAGGAGCAAGTCACGGAGCTGTCCGGCCGCGGTGTGGGCCTGGACATCGTGATGAACATGGTCAAGAGCGTGCGCGGCTCCGTGCGCGTCACCTCCGCGCTCGGCGAGGGCACACGCTTCCAACTGCAGCTTCCCCTCTCGCTCTCCGTCATCCGCGCGCTGCTCGTGGACATCGCGGGAGAGCCGTATGCCGTCCCGCTCACCGCCGTGAGCCGCACGCTGAAGATCGCGCGCGGCGAGGTGGAGACCGTGTCGGGCCGGCAATTCCTCACGCACGAGGGCCGCCGCCTGCCACTTGTCACAGCGCACCAGGTCCTGGACCGCGGCGAGCCGCAGGGCTTGAACGGCGAGCTGCCAGTCATCGTGCTCGGCGAGCGCGAGCAATGCATCGGCCTCCACGTGGACCGTTTCGCCGGCGAGCGCGAACTCGTCGTGCTCCCCCTCGATGCAAAGCTCGGCAAGCTGCAGGACATCGCGGCGGGCGCGCTGATGGAGGACGGTTCGCCGCTGCTGATACTTGACGTGGATGATGTTCTGCGCTCGGCGGAACGGCTCTTGTCAGCGGGCATCGCCGGGGGCATCCGCCACGATCTGCCCGCCGGCGGCAAGGCGCGCCAACTCCAGCGGGTGCTCGTGGTGGATGACTCCCTCACGGTGCGCGAGCTGGAGCGCAAGCTGCTCGCCGAGCGCGGCTACGAGGTCGAGGTGGCCGTGGACGGCATGGACGGCTGGAACGCGGTGCGCGCGGGCCGCTTCGATCTCCTCATCACCGACATGGACATGCCGCGGATGGACGGCTCCGAGCTGACGCGGCTGGTCAAGGCCGACGTGTTGCTGCGCTCGCTGCCGGTGATGATGATCACTTACAAGGAGCGCGAGGAAGACCGCCAGCGCGGCCTGCGCGCCGGCGTGGACGTGTTCCTGACGAAGAGCAGCTTTCAGGACGCGACCTTCCTGCGCGCAGTCGAGGAGCTCATCGGTTTGCCAGTGTAGCCAGGAGCAGGGCTCGGATTTTTCTGAGGAGGGCAGGAGGTGGGAACATCGCTTCAGCCGGAACCATTCAGACCGAACTCCGAAGTTCAGCCGCGAAAGGTCGCAAAGAGCACAAAGGAGCCGAGTCTGGGATGACTGGAGCTTGGACTGTTTCTAACCGCCCCGTTCTCCTGCCAGATACTTGGCTTTGCGCTCTTTGCGCCCTTTCGCGGCCATTCCATTTCGGAGTTCGGGTTCAGCCCGAACTCCGAAGTTGGCGCTCCGAAGGAGCATCACAAACCAGCCCGGGGCAACGCCCCGGGGCGCTGCCCCGGGCTGTCATGGCTGAGGCTTTCAGCCTCAACTTCGGAGTTCAGGTTCAGTTGAGCCACGGATGGAACACGGAACAGCAGGCGACTGTCTTGACGATGCCTGCCGCGTTGGCACACCACAGTTTGGTGTGCGCGTTCGTCTCCTTGGCAGGTTGCGCTTTCCTCGTCCCCATCCGTGTTCCATCCGTCATTCAAACGGCTTTGTCCTGCCTGGCACTGCGATGGGATAATTGCCGTCTGCATCGGGCAGCACGGGCGGCTTCATGTCCCAGGAAACTTCCTCCGGCATGAGCTGGAGCTTGGAATTGATTGCCTCGTCCCACTCGATCAGCTTGCCGGAGTAGGTGGCCATGCGGCCCATGATCGCGGTCATGGTGCTCATGGCGGCGAACTCGATCTCGTTGAACGGCGT
The DNA here is from genome assembly GCA_016235545.1 of Verrucomicrobiota bacterium. Taxonomy (GTDB): domain Bacteria; phylum Verrucomicrobiota; class Verrucomicrobiia; order Limisphaerales; family SXTU01; genus SXTU01. The sequence goes on from JACRKB010000206.1 coordinate 12,176, forward strand.
GTTGTTCTGGATGGCCGCGATGAGCGGATAGTGCTCGAGTTGATGCCCGTCCTCCCCCTGTTTGAGCCGGAGTTCCCAGGCGTTGGGGCCGGTGATGCGGAACAACCGTGACTGCACGTTGAGATCGGCGCGCCCCTTCGTGCCCACGACATGCTCGCTCACCTGCTGGTGCGTGCCAGCCTGGCCCTGGCGGCACTGGCTGAAGAGCTTGGAGCCATCGGCATACTCATACTCGACGAAGTGGTGGTCGAAAATCTGGCCGTGCAGCTTCTTGTCGTTGCGCACCTGCCGCCCGCCCATGCCTTGGGCGCGCACAGGGTGGCCGCGCTTGATCCAGTTGATGATGGCGAGATTGTGAATGTGCTGGTCCACGATGAAATCGCCGGAAAGCCATGTGAAGTAATACCAGTTGCGGAGCTGGTATTGCAGCTCGCCTTCACCGGGCAACCGCTCCAGGCCGCCGCGCGCGTTGCCGAGCCAGTAGCAGGTCATCGAGGTGATGTCGCCCACCGCGCCCTCTTGCAGGCGCTTGATGGTTTCCTGATAAGCCGGCTGATGCTGGCGTTGCAGGCCGACGCCGACCTTGAGGTTCTTCTTTTTGGCCTCCTCGGCCGCAGCCAGCACACGCCGCACGCCCGGCGCGTCCACCGCCAGTGGCTTCTCCACAAAGACGTGCCTGCCCTGCCGCACCGCTTCCGCGAGATGATATGGATGAAATCCCTGCGGTGAGGCGATGAGGACGAGGTCCGCGAGCGCGATTGCTTCCTTGTAGGCGTCGAAGCCGATGAACTGGTTCGCCGCCGAGACGTCCACCTGGTCAGGGTGCTGTTTCTTGAGGGTCTGCAGGCTTTTCTCAAGCCGGTCGCGCGAGATGTCCGCCATCGCCACGAGCTTGATGCCCTTGCTGACGGTGAGATTTTGGTTGGCCGCACCCGTGCCTCGCCCACCGCAGCCGACGAGCGCGAGCTTGATGCCGTTGTCCTTCGGCGCACCGAAGGAGTGAGTGGCGGCAGACACGGCCGCCGCGGAAGTGGTGGCCAGGAAGGAACGTCGTGTGGGCATGGGGAGAAGCTAGAGTTCGAGCAGGGCGGCGACAAGCCGAAGCTTGTGCCAAAGCAGCCGACGGGCGGATATCAATTGCCTCGGTGTGAGCGTGTGTGTGGCTTCTCAGCCCAGCAAACGGGGCCGGCTCAAGGACTGGGCGGACGAGCGGAGCTGGTGACGAGGAAAGAACAGGCGGAGTTATCCGCACCTGAGACCCCACCTCAAAAGCCAGATGAAGCTGCGGGACCAGCTCCGGGAGAAACTTAACCACTGGACGCTGTGGCGTTGAGTGGAGGAAGTGATCCCGGAGCTGAACTGATTGATCAAAGGCTGGGCGGGTATTTCCACTACGCCAACAGCACGCGCGTGTTTGACCGGCTGAACCAGTATGCGGCGATGAGGCTGCAACGGTGGTTATGGCGGAAGGGAGGATGCAGAAAGTCCCTGCATCGGAACCACCCGAGGGGAGTTCTACGGGAACGCCACGGCCCGTATCAGCTGCTGACGAGTGAGGCGTGGAAGCAGGCAGTGGCGCAGAAGCGAGAGCAGTGACGGGCCGACGGAAAGCCGGATGCGGGAAATCCGCCCGTCCGGTTTGATGAGGGCGGGTGCGCGGAGCCGGACGATGACAACTGCGGTCTTCAGCCCGACCTCCCGCACCTGCCTGCTCTACTCAATTCCTGCTGCATGGGTTTTCGGCATAAGCTTCTCCTGCCGATGTGATCGCGCCCGGTGGGGAAGAAAAAGATCAGGATTACGAGCTGGGGGACAAGATCGGAGCGGCTTCAGGCACCCGCGAGGTTGCCGGCGCCCGCGGCCCGCGCCTACATTGCCCCCGTGCAAACCGAGCGTTACACCGGCGAAGTCGTCTTCATCTACGCATTCGACGTGGCCTACGACATGGTGCGGCAGCCGGTGAAGGAGCTGCTCGGCCAGCCCGTCGCGCAGTTCAGCGTGGACGCCAGCAAGCGCAGCCCCCGCCAGCTTTCCTTCTACCGCCCGCAGATGGTCCGCCTGCCGCCGCAGGAACGCATCGGCCCGCTCGGCCCCGTGCGCGTGCATCGCACGATCAAGCTCCTGCCCATCGGGGCCATCAGCATCACGGTCCATGTGCCGTTCGAGGTGCAGAGCCTCACGGAGCTCGTCGTGTTCCACGACCTCCAGTTCAGCAACGGCTCGCTGCACGACGAGGTGAAACGCCTCGCGGAGCAGGTGCGCAACGAGCTTCGCCCCTTCTACATCCGGCCCGTCGAGCCGCTCAGTGAGGAGGAGGCCTACACGGTCTTCTGCTTCCAGACGCTCGCGCACGGCGGCGAGGACTTCCGCGCCGAGGACTGGCTGGCGTGCCATCGCCGCGCCGTCGCATCGCTGCTCACGCAGGAGCACGACGTGCAACGGCTCTCCGATCAGGAGGTCGAGGAATCCACCGGGCGCTTCCTCAGCTACTATCGCGGCGACATCGCTGTCGTGGACTGGGACGCGGCGCTCATCATGGACGACCCGCGCAACTTCGAGGAGACGCTCTTCATCATGGAGCTGGCGAACGTGCAGCTCGCCGAGCTGGAGGCCTACGACCGCCTGCTTGACGACGCGCTGGAGCGCTCCTACCGCGACCTCTCCAACCAGCCCGCCCAGCGCCCCTCGAAGGTGGTCATGCAGGAGCTGAAGGAAATCCGCGTGGACATGGCGCGCCTGAGCGATGAGCTGTCGAACATCTCGAAGTTCTTCGGCGACTGGCATCTCTCGCGCATCTACTCGGCGCTCTCCACGCGCTTCCACCTTGGCGAATGGCACCGGACGATTGATGAGAAGCTGCGCACGCTCGACGGCCTCTACCAGCTCCTCAAGACCGACCAGAACAACCGCTGGATGCTCATCCTCGAAGCCACCATCGTCCTGCTCTTCGTGCTCGATCTGGTGCTGCTCGTCGTGGTGAAGAAGTGAGGGACGATTGCTGCGGCGTTTTTCCTTTTTCCTTTCGCTCCGCGCTTCCCTAGTCTCCGCCCGTGGCCCGTAAGGACAATGCAGACGACAAGGAGCAGCCGCTCACGCGTGGCGAAGGAGGAATCCTCGGCCTTGTCCTGCTCGCCACCGCCGTGCTGCTGCTGCTGGCGCAGTTCTCCTTCGACAAGAGCGACGTTGCCTTCAACACCGCCGAGCCGAACGCGGAAATCCACAACCTCGTGGGCCCGCTCGGCTCGGGGCTTGCCCATTGGACTTTCATCGCCTTCGGCGCTGCGGCGTATCTGCTGCCGCCGCTGCTTCTCCTGGTTGGGCTGGTTCCGTTCGTGGACTTGTTCCAGCACCTTCGCCGCCGCTGGCCATGGTGCATCGTGCTGCTGCTCTGCCTCGTTGGCCTCTTTGACCTCTTCCCGCGCGCTTTCGAGCGCATCGTCCGCGCCATCAACTCCGGCCACGCAGGCGGCATGGTGGGCCTGTTGCTGAACCAGCATGTCTTCAAGCACTTCCTCGGCACCGTCGGGGCCACGCTTGTTTTCCTCACGCTCTACGTCATCGGCCTTCTCTACCTCACCAACTTCGCGCTGCTCGACTGGGCGCGCAGCCTGTTCCTGCGCGGGGACGATGCCGCCGTGTCGGCCACCGGTGTGAGCGCGGAGGAACTTGCGCTGGAGAGACGTGCGAGAGAACTGGAGAAGGAAGCGCGGCGCTTGCAGGACGAAGTCGAGAAGGCCAGCAAAGCCAAGGCGGCCAAGGCCGAGCCGGTGGCCGCCCCGGCCAGGTCCGGCCCAGACCTCGGCGCGGATGGGCAGCCCTTGCCGGAGCCGCTTATCCGCGACCTCAGCGTCCCGCAGGCCCGGCCCGCAGACCTCACCGCCAAGTCCAAGCGCAAAGAGAAGGACAAGCCCGCCGATGATTGGAGCCCCGGCGAAACCGCCAGGCCAGCCGACGACGCCATCATCATCAAGGCCGAGGAAGTCATCGCGGCCACGACGGCGGACATTCTCGGCAAGGACAGCGCTATCGCGAAGAAGACCGAGAGGCCCGCGAAGACCTCGAAAGTTGAGCCCCTGCCCGAGCAGGTGAAAGCACAGGAGCCGGAGCCAATCCCCGCAGGCGAACCGCTTGTCCACGTCGCCGACGCCCTGGCCGCAGCCGTCGCCGAGCCTGCGAAGCTTGACGAGGTCTCCAAGCCAGCCGATGCCCCGCCCGCGCCCATCATCACCGACAACAGCGGATCGGCCCCGCGACTGCGCCCGCGCCCGCAGCCCAAAAAGAACAAGCCGATGACCGTCGCCAGCGTCCCGCTCATCGGCAATTACCAGCTCCCCCCGCTGGATTTCCTGCAGCACGCGGACATGACCGTGAAGCCCACGGAGACGAAGGAGGAGCTGATGGCCAACGCGCAGCTGATGAAGAACACGCTCTCGCAGTTCGACATCGAGGTGGCGCTGGGGGACATCACCAAGGGTCCGACCATCACGCGCTACGAGCTGCACCCGGCGCCCGGCGTGAAGCTCGAGAAGATCACCGCTCTCAACAACAACATCGCCGCCGCGCTCAAGGCCGAGCGCATCAACATCCTCGCGCCCGTGCCCGGCAAGTCCTCCGTCGGCATCGAGGTGCCCAACCGCGTGAAGACCAAGGTCATCATGCGCGACCTGCTCGAATCCGACGAATGGAAGAACACCAAGGCCCGCATCCCCCTCGCGCTGGGCAAGGACGTGTATGGCACACCCGTCATCTCCGACCTCGCGGACATGCCGCACATCCTCATCGCCGGCAGCACCGGCTCGGGCAAGTCCGTCTGCATCAACTCCATCGTCGCGTCGCTGCTCTACAAGTTTTCACCTGACCAGCTCCGCTTCGTGATGATTGACCCCAAGGTCGTCGAGCTTCAGCAATACAACTCGCTCCCGCACCTCGTCGTCCCCGTCGTCACAGATCCCAAGAAGGTCATTCTCGCGCTGCGCTGGGTGGTCAACGAGATGGAGAAGCGCTACCAAATCTTCGCCCGGGTCGGCGTGCGCAACATCAAGTCCTTCAACGAACGTCCCAAAGACAAGCCCCTGCCACCGCCCGAACTCGAGCTGCCCTTGTCCGTGAAGAAGGAGAAGGTCGAGGCCGGCGCGGATGGGTTCGCCGTGCAGATTGACGAGGAGATTGTCGTGCCGCGCGACGAGGACATCATCATCCCGGAGAAGCTCAGTTACATCGTCTGCATCATTGACGAGCTTGCCGACCTCATGCTCGTCGCGCCCGCCGACGTGGAGATGTGCATCGCGCGCATCACGCAGATGGCGCGCGCCGCCGGCATCCACTGCATCGTCGCCACGCAACGCCCGTCCGTGGACGTCATCACCGGCGTCATCAAGGCAAACATCCCGGCCCGAATCGCATTCCAGGTCGCGAGCAAGGTGGACTCGCGCACGATCCTCGACGCGATGGGGGCGGACAAGTTGCTGGGCAAAGGCGACATGCTCTATCTCCCGCCCGGCTCCGCCAAGCTCACCCGCGCGCAGGGTGTGCTTATCACCGACGAGGAAATCAACCAATGCGTGGATTTCATCGCCAAGCAGGGCAAGCCCAGCTACGAGATGGAGATTCACAACGCACTGCAGAAGGCGACCGGCACCGTTGCCCAACCCTTCGATGCCGAGGAAACCGAGGGCGAGGACGAGGAACTCATCGAGCAATGCATCGAGGTCATCCGCAGCGAGCAGAAGGCCAGCGTCTCGCTCCTGCAACGCCGCTTGAAGATCGGCTACGGCCGCGCCGCCCGCATCATGGATGTGCTCGAGGAACGCGGCTACGTCGGCCCGAGCAAGGGTGCCGAACCACGCGACATCCTCATAGACCTCGATGGCGAAGGCCACGATGGCGCGGGCCAGCAGGCGGTGTGAGCGGCGTCAACCGCTGCGGCTTCGACATCGCCTGCAAACCCCCGAGGACGATTTGATCCCGATAGATGTCATGCCGGTTTTGTTTGGGACGTGGAAACCGGCAGCCACGCAACGCTGCCACAGGTGAAACACGGAGGCGAACTGGCTGCCGATCAGTTGAAGTTCAAGACAACGAACCAAGCGGTCTTGTTCTTGTCGTCGCCAGCGAGGACGAGGGCGTCGGTCTTGGCGAGAGAGTGGCGGCGGGTGACGATGGGCTTGCCTTTGCCCATCAGTTTGACCTCGGCCACGTTTTCAGGCAGGAGCTTGACCTCCACGGAGCAGTCGTCGCTTAACTTGAGGCACTGCACTTTGGCCGATGCCGCCAAGGACGCGCTCTGACGGTTGACCTCGAAGTAATTCTTCCACTTGAAGACATTGGCCAGCCGGTCGCGGAGCTTCGTGTCCACTTCCTTGAGATTCTTGCCCGTGGGCTTCGCCTCGTCGGTGCCCCAGACGAGGACGGCCAGGACGCGGGTTTCGACGGGAGTGGAGGCAACGCCGACAAGCACTGACGCGGAGGTCAACAGCAGGGCGAGAAACTGCCAGCGCGACGGGTTATTTGTCGGCTTCAGGCTCATTTGTTGGCTCTTGGCTGACGGGGCTGTAGGTGGCGTTCTCGTCGGCAACATAGACCACGGACATGGCCTCGGCCTCGGAGCGGAAGCTGATGGCGTTCACATCCTCCTGCACGCTCTCGGTGTCTGCGCCGTCGGTGGTGCGTCCGCCGCTGATGACGAACATGACCGCGACAACCGCGGCCAGGCCGGTGGCTGGATACAGGAACTTGAGCCACCAGGCGCGCTCGGCAGGAGCGGCGGCGGCTTTCCTTTCCTCAGCCACGATGGCGCGCTCAATCTTGCCCCAGTAAAACTCGCGGGTCTCCGGGAGCTTCACCTCGGCCTCATTGCCGGAGATGGCGCCCTTGGTCCACTTGAGTTCCTGCATCAGCGCAGCGCTCTGTGCATCGCGCGCGAGCAGGGCCTCGATTTCCCGCACCTCGCGGGCGTCGAGTTCACCGTCCAAATTGGCCTGCAACTGTAGTTCCGTGTTCATAACTGCCTTCGTGTTCAACTTTGTTGTTCTTTCTTCAAACTCTGCAGCAACGACGCCAGACGACGCCTCGCGTAAAACAGCCGGGACATCACCGTCCCGATTGAGCAATTCATCACCTTGGCGATCTGCTTGTATTCCATCTCTTCGAACTCATGCAGGATCAGCACGGTGCGGTGCTCGTAGGAAAGCTGGACCATTGCCTTGTCTATCCGCTTGCGCAGCTCGGCCCGTTCCATTCCTTCCGTCGGATTTATCGCAACTACCGGCATCTGACGTTCCACTCCTCCGAGCTCTTCATCCAGCTGCTCGATGGACTCTGCGCGCGTCCGTTTCTGCCTCCGGAGCTGGTCCAGACAGAGGTTGATGACGATGCGCGTCATCCATGTGGCGAAGCTGGAATCGCCCTGAAACTGTTTGAGCCGCTGCCACGCCTTGACCCACGCCTCCTGTGACAGGTCAATCGCATCCTCCTCGTTGCGCATCATGCTGAAGGCGCGCGCGTAAATCTTGTCGCGATGCCGCGCGACCAGCTCCTCGAAGGCGAGCATGTCGCCACCTTGGGACGCTGCAACCAGTTGCACGTCGAGCGTCGTCGTAAAGTCAGTCGGCTGTGGCATTGCGGCTACAGTTTGCCTTTCGTGCTCGGAATCTGACCGGCAATTCGCGGGTCACGCTGGCAGGCGAAGTCCGTCGCCTTGGCAAAGGCCTTGAACAGCCCTTCCACCACATGATGCGGCTCGCCGCCGTAGAGCAGCTCCAAATGCAGGTTGCAACGCGCCTCGTTTGCGAATCCTTGGAAGAACTCCCGCGCCAGGCCGAAGCGAAACGCGCTCGACATGTCCTGCGTCCGCTCCAGCTTGGAAATCTTCTTCAGCGACAAGTCGTCCATCCCGCGCCACACGAGGTAAGGCCGCCCGCTGAAATCAATCACGCAGCGCGCCAGGCACTCATCCATCGGCACGTAAGCCTCACCGGTGAACGGGTTCCTCGGGTCGAAGCCCGTCCCGTAACGCCGGATTCCCTTCTTGTCCCCCATCGCCTGCACGAACGCCTGCCCCAGCGCGATGCCGCAGTCCTCCACCGTGTGGTGCGCGTCCACTTCGATGTCGCCCTTGCAGCTCAGCTTAAGGTCCATCACAGCATGCTTCGCGAAGAGCGTCAGCATGTGGTCGAAGAACGGCACGCCCGTGCGGATGGCGGACTTCCCAGTGCCATCCACATTCAGGTCGAGACTGATTTGTGTCTCGTGGGTCGCGCGACGAATTCGCGCCTGCCGTTCACTCATGGGCTGTTTCTAAAGCAAAGCCGTCCAAAAAGAAGTTGAAACTACGTCTGCGTCCTTTTCGGGACGCGTTTGCAGACGACTCAGTAACGCGGTGCATTCGCATCCACTTCCAGCGACCAGCGGTCAATGCCGCCGGTGAGGTTATGCAAATTCGTGAAGCCCTGATGCCGCAGCCAGCCAATCGCGTGCGCGCTGCGCATCCCGTGATGGCAATACACGACCACCTCCTGCTCGCGCCAGCCCGCCAGCTCGCCGACGCGTTCAGGCAATTCGTTCAGCGGTATCAGCTTCGCGCCCGGCAGCGACACGATGGAGAACTCGTCGGCCTGCCGCACATCCAGCAGGAGCGGCGGGTTCGGCGAGGCGAGGCGCTCGGCAAGTTCGGTGGGAGTCATACGGTCACGGGAGCGAGCCGAGATACCGTTCCGCGTCAATCGCCGCAGCGCAGCCCATCCCCGCCGCAGTGATGGCTTGCCGATAGACATGGTCCGAGCAATCGCCCGCGACGAACACGCCCTCCACCGTCGTCTGCGAACCCTTCGCCCGCACGACGTAGCCGTTCTCATCCAGCGCGATTTGCCCCTTGAAGAGCTGCGTGTTCGGGTAATGCCCGATGGCTGCGAAGACGCCCGCGCAAGCCAGCGTGCTCTCCGCGCCGGTCTTGAGATTCTTCAGCTTCACGCCCGTGACCTTGCCCGCCGCCACATCCAGCACCTCGGTCACGACGGAGTCCCACACCGGCTTGAGCTTCGGGTTCGACAACGCGCGCTCCGCCATCACCTTCGAGGCGCGCAGCGAGTCACGACGATGCACGAGGTAAACCACCGAGGCGAAGCGCGTCAGGTAAGTCGCCTCCTCGCACGCCGAATCACCGCCGCCCACGACCACGAGCGGCTGGTTGCGGAACATCGGCAGCGCGCCGTCGCACGTCGCGCAATAGGTCACGCCCTTCTTCTCCAGCTCATCTTCGCCCGGCACGCCGAGGTGCTTGTGGCCCGCGCCAGTCGCGATGATGATGCACTTCGTCTCCACCTTCTCGCCGTCAATGTTCACGACGAACGGGCGCTTGCTCAAATCCACCGCCTCGACCGTCGAGCCGAACTGCACGCGCGCTCCGAAGCGCTCCGCCTGCGCCTGCATCTTCATCATCAGCTCCGTGCCGTCCACGCCCTCGGGGAAGCCGGGAAAGTTCTCCACGATGCTCGTGGTGGTGAGCAGCCCTCCGGGCGTAGCGCCCGTGACGACGATGGGATTCAAGCCGGCGCGCGCCGTGTAAAGCGCCGCCGTCCAGCCCGCGCAGCCCGACCCGATGATGACGACATTTTCCATAGGCGCGGAAAAGTAGGAGTGAACTTCCGCGCTGGCAAGCGCATCGGTTTCGTGCCGCCATGCTTGGGAAAAGAACCCTTCGCGCGAAGGCCGCGAAGACAGGCCAAGGTCAAACTGGTTTCCCCCTCGCTCCCTTCGCGTCCTTCGCGCGGCTCAGACTCCGAACGGTAATTCCCTCATGAAATCCGTGAACGAGCGCAGCCGCCTGGTGGAACTGGCCGCTACGGGCCGCGAATCTCCGGGTGCCTGAGCTGCCCGCCGAGGTTCGCCGTGCGCGCCATCAGGAGGAAGGTGACGAGCGCCAGCATCAGAGCTGCAACGACCGGCCACTTGGGCAAAGGCTTGCCGCCGCGCGCCGCGAACAACCCCGCTGCCGCCATCAGCCCGAGCAGGAAAACTCCTGTCGTCGCCTGATCGGCGGCTTGTTCGTGCGCGTTGAGCAGCTTGGGTTCAAACGCAACGACAGCCGCCGCGCCGCCCTTCGCCGCGAGCGCATCACTCGCGAAGTCCCCGGTGAACTTGATCGGGATGGACACCGCCGCCAGCAGCGCCAGCGCCCACAGGCTCACGCGCTGCAACTCGTCGCTCCGCCGCACCAGCCCCACCGCCAGCAGCAGCGCACCGAAGAGCGCACCGAGGACGGGGACGTGGTTGAGCGCGAGATGGAGGTGGACCCAGTTCATCCTAATGTCGGCAGTTGGAATTTAATGCTATGAGGAGGATAGAGGATAGAGGATAGAGGATAGAAGATAGAGGATAGAGTCGTGGCTCTACGCTTCCCTCTATCCTCTACTCTCTATCCTCTCTCCTCTATCTTCTACTCTCTATCTTCTATCCTCTCTCCTCTCTCCGCTGCCCTCACTCTTGGATGAAATAGCTCAGGTTCTCCAGCTCGATGGCGAGGTTGACGCTGTTGACCGTCACCTCCTCGGGCACTTGCAGCACGATGGGCGCGAAGTTCAGCACGCCGACGATGCCCGCCTCCACGAGCTGGTTGGCCACCTCCTGCGCCACCGTGACGGGCACGGTGAGAATGGCCATGCGCACCCCGCGCTCGCGGATGACGCGCGGCAGCTCTGGCATCGGCAGGATGCGGGGGAAGGTCGTCCGCGTGCGCGCCTTCTGCGGCTCCGCGTCGAATGCCGCCACCACCTCGAAGCCTTCCGGTCCGAAGCCTTGATACGCGAGCAGCGCCGCGCCGAGGTTGCCCACGCCCACGAGCACGACGGGTTGCAGGCGGCTGGTGCCCAGCACCTCGGAAATCATTTCCGCGAGCTGCTCCACATCGTAGCCCAGGCCGCGCGTGCCGAAGGTGCCGAAGTAGGCGAGGTCCTTGCGCAACTGGGTGGACTTCACGCCCGCCGCGCGTGCGAGCGCCTCGCTGGCGATGGTGGGCAGGCCGTTGTCCTTCAACCGCAGCAGGCACCGCAGGTAAATCGAGAGGCGATACACCGCCTTGCGCGGAATCTCAGGGCGGGGGGACTTTTTCACGGCCGCGCGAGGCTAGTGAAGAGGCTGCGCGTGGGCAAGCCTGCGGACCGCAGCACGCTCGCGAAAACTGCAGGCTGTGAACCTCATGCCAATATGAGGGCAGGTTGGAGAGTGGGAAAGTGAGCAGGTGAGAAAGCGAGCAGGTGGGCAGGTGAGAAAGCGGGCGGGTGAGAAAGCGAGCAGGTGGGCAGGTGAGAAAGCGGGCGGGTGGGCTGGGCACAACTCTTCCTACCCTCTCACCCTCTCACTCTCCCACTTTCCCACTTTCCCACTTTCCCACTTTCCCACCTGCCCACTCTCTCACCCTCTCACCCTCTCACCCTCTCACCTGCTCCGCCCCCTACCCCACCACCACACTGCTCGGATCACTCACCGGCCCCTCGCCGCGCGAGTTGCGGCCGCGCACTTCCACCTCGTAAGTCCCAGCCGCCAGACCTGTCAGCGTCGCCGTCTTCTCGATCGTGTCACTCACCGCCACCACATAATCGGGAGCGCCCGGTGCCTTCAGCAGCACATCCCACGAAGTCCCATGCGGCGCGTCGTAAGTCACCTCGATCTGGCCCGCCGCCGGGGAAGTCGCCGCTGAAATCACCGCCTTGCCCGGTGCCTGCGCCGCAGGTTCCGTGGGAATCCGGTCAATCACATCCCGCTCCGGCGTGCCGGGATCGAACTGCGCGCGCCCCTGGATCGTCGCCTGCGTCACAAACACATCCGCCGCGCCCACCGCCTTGTTCAAATCCCCCTGCGCCAGCTCATACGGGGCCGACGCGTTCGTCACCGCCAGCTCCTCCGTGTCTATCGCCACACGCGCCGTCTCGAACACCGCCTGCGTCATCCCCGGCCACGGCAGGAACACCGCCGGCGGATTGGGCGGGTCGCTCAGCAGCGGCAGCTTCACCCACAACGCCGAAGTCTCCTTCATCCGCGTCTTGGTCTCATCGGGCGTCTGGTCATTCGAGGGCAGGCGACCGATGGCCTCCGAGCTGCCCACGTCATCCCGGAAGCGGCTCTTCATGATCGGGTAAATCTTCACGCACAACTTATGCCCCTCCCCCACCCGCTCGTGGAACTCCCCCCGCGCCAGACTCAACGTCTGGTCCGCATCCACAAACGTCGCCTGCCTCGTGTCCAGCCCCGTGATCTGCGTCTGCACATACGCCGCGTCCTTCCCGTCAGGCCGATAGGTGGCGATGGCGGTGATGGCCGCCTTGAGGTAGCGCAGCCGCGTCTTGTTGAAGTAGAAGGTTCCGAACATAGTTTTGGCTCCTTATTGGTTCAGACTGCTGTGTTGTGTGGAATGAAAGTCAGCGGACGAAGGGGCTTCTCCCGGAGGGAGCGTGGAACTTAGCCGGGGGTAGAGCGCGTGCGACACCCCCGGTGAACCGCCCCGAAAACGCGCAGCACCCCGGAGGGGTGCGGGAATGGCCAGCCCAGCACGGGTTTCCGCGACCCCGCCGGGGTCGGAACACGGGGGGCGATGGCTCCGGGGGTAGCGTCGCTGGCGCTCCTCACCCCCGGCTAAGTTCCCCCATCCCTCCGGGATGCCTGCGGGCGGCCTGCCCCCTTCTCCCAGCGGGAGAAGGCCGGGGAGAGGCAGAAAAGCCACGCCGGAGAGAAGTTTATGACCATCAGAGCATCCGTGAGGCACGTAGGAGATAAGTTTTAATCCTTCGGAGCCTCCACTCCAAATGTCGGAGACAAGTTTTGACACGACGGAGCCTCCAGATTGAGTATCTGAGAGTAGTTTTAGGCTATAGTAGCCTCCGGCAGGCACATCGGAGAGAAGTTGTTCGCAATCGGAGCCTCCTACACTCAATTCCGACACTACTACACTTGAAAACTTCCATCCTACTATCGAAAACTTCCCTCCTACGCTATAAAACTTCCCTCCTACTATCGGAAACTTCCCTCCTACGCGCCTAAAACACGCTCCGACATGAGTTACAGAATCTACGACAGGTGTATCCTTCTCTCCGCCGTGGCATTCCTTCTGACCGGCTAGGCTATCCAGCAACCCCGTGGCGCTCGGCGGCAACGGGGAACATTTTACCTCCAGCCCGGCTGGAAAATCCGGCAACCAAAGCCCCGTTGTGGATGACGGCGACATGAGGAAAAGCTTGAGGCCCAATAAACGCTCCGACCCCGCCGCCGTCAAGAGCCAAATTTAACAGCGCTTCCCGGCCCCAGAGGGGCCAGTGAGGGTAGCCGGTGGGAAGACTCGACCCAAGGGAAAGGCGCACCCACCGGTCAGCCGCCAACATGGCCGCACCCCAGCGGGGCGGATGAACACCCCTTTGGTATGGCGAGAGCTCATGCGCCCCGCCGGGGCGCCGGACACTTGGGGTCCGCACCGGTGGGTGCGCTCCGCCGACGGAGCTTCCCACCGGCTACCTTCATGCGCGCCTCCAGCGCGGACTCCCCGCATACTTCCATTCCACTGAAAGCTGCGGGGACCCTGCGCAATGTCCGCAGCGAATAATGGTTGAACCGCATGACCTCGCCGAGCTGCTCCCGCAGCCTCAACTTGGGGTTGGGGATGAACTTCTCCAGCGGTTTGGGC
>JACRKB010000207.1 GCA_016235545.1 Verrucomicrobiota bacterium
GCACCGGCCGTTCGCGCCGGACAAGATCGAGCTGCCGCTGCACCGGCGCGTGGACAAGAGTTTCCTGGAATACGCCAGCTACGTCATCCGCGACCGGGCGATTCCGAATCTCGATGACGGGCTCAAGCCCGTGCAGCGGCGCATCCTCTGGGCGTTGCACCGCGCGGATGACGGGCGCTTCACGAAGGTTGCCAACGTGACGGGCGACACGATGAAGTTTCACCCGCACGGCAACGCGTCCATTGATGACGCGATCGTGGTGCTGACGAACAAGCGATACCTCATCGAGGGGCAGGGAAACTACGGCAACATCTTCACCGGCGACCCCGCCGCCGCGTCGCGCTACATCGAGTGCCGGCTCACGCAGCTCGCGCGCGAGGAGCTGTTCAACGACGAGATCACGCAGCTCATCCCCAGCTATGACGGGCGCAATCAGGAGCCGGTGACGCTTCCCTCCAAGCTGCCGCTCACGCTGATGCTCGGCGCGGAGGGCATCGCGGTCGGCCTCTCGTGCCGCATCCTGCCGCATAACTTCCCCGAGCTGATCGAGGCGCAGATCGCGATCCTGCGGAAGCAGCCGTTCAAGTGCCTGCCGGACTTCCCGACCGGCGGGCAGATGGACGCGCGCGACTACCAGGACGGCAAGGGCAGCGTGAAGGTGCGCGCCAAGATCAAGGAGAAGGACGAATCCACCGTCGTCATCAAGGAACTCCCGCCCGGCACCACCACGGAGTCGCTGACCGCCTCCATCGAGGACGCCGTGGCGAAGGGAAAGCTCAAGGTGAAGGCGATCAACGACTTCACATCGGAGGAGGTCGAGATAGAGATCAAGGCGCCCGCCGGCGTGAGCGCGCAGCAGTTGATTGATGCGCTGTTCGCCTTCACGAGCTGCGAGGTCACCATCAGCAGCCGCATCACCGTCATCAAGGACAACCGGCCCGTGGAACTGACCGTCAGCGAAGTGCTGCGCGAGAACACGGTCCAGCTCGTGCGGCTGCTCGAACAGGAACTTGTCCTCAAGCAAAGCAAGCTCGAGAACGAGCTCCATTTCCGCACGCTGGAACGGATCTTCATCGAGGAGCGGCTCTACAAGGAAATCGAGAAGTGCAGGACGAACGAGGCCGTGACGGCCGCCGTGCATGAGGGCTTCAAGCCGTTCCGCAGGCAACTGCTCCGCGAGCTCGCCGCCTCGGACGTTGAGCGGCTGCTCCAAGTCCGCATCCGCCGCATCTCTCTCTTCGACATCAGCCAGCATCGCGAGGAGATGGAGAGGACGAAGGCGGAGCTTGCCGAGACGGTGAAGCATTTGAAGAACGTGGTGAAGTTCGCCATCGGCCGCCTCGAGGTGCTGCTGGAAAAATACAGCCCCATCTATCCGCGCCTCACCACCAAGGGCAGCCGCCACGAGGAGGTGGACGTGAAGGCGGTCGCGTTCAAGGCGTTCAAGGTGGCCTACGATCGCGAGACAGGCTACGTGGGCTGCAAGGTCAGCGGCGACGAGTTCAAGCTGGAGTGCACAAAGTTCGACAAGCTGCTGCTCGTGTTCAAGGACGGCACCTACAAGGTCACCGAGCTGGAGGACAAGCTCTTCGTCGGGCCCGAGCTGTTCTTCTGCGGCCTGCCGGATCGCGAGCGGGTGTTCACATGCGCCTACACGGACCGGAAGGCGAGCTATCTCAAGCGCTTCACCTTCGGCGGCACGATCCTCAACAAGGCCTACCTCTGCATCCCGGACAAGTCGCGCATCCTTTTCTTCGCGCCGGACTCGCCGAAGGTTCTCTACGTCCGCTACAAGCCCGCGCTGCACCAAAAGGTCCACCAGCAGACATGCGACCCCTCGAAAGTGGATGTGAAGAGTCCCAAGACGCGCGGGCGGATGCTTTCGATCAAGGACATCAGCAGCGTGACGGCGGAGCCGACGCGCGGCTGGGATGAGACGGCGACGACGACGGAGATTGTGTTCGTGTGATGGAGCGCGGACGCCTACGTCCGCTTCGCCTGTCAGCTACAGGGGAAGAACTGCGGACGTGGGCGTCCGCGCTCCGGGGCTTACGGCTCGACGAGGCGCACGCGGTAGAATTGCGGCCCTCCCGTCGGCGGGGTCTGGAACTCGAGTTCCCGGCCTGTGCCGACAACGTTCGTGGCAATGGCAGACCAGTTGGTGCTGCCAAGCGCGGTGGAGACCTCGAGCACGTAGGTTTTCCCAGTCGCAGTCGGCCAGCGCAGACGCGGGCCGCCGTTGATGAGACCGGGCGCGCGAAGTTGCAGGCCGGAGCCGGAGTCGTTCGGGTCGGTGCCGGCGCGGAACTCGGCCCAGTTCGGGATGCCGTCGCCGTCGGCGTCCGCAGTCGCGGCGGAGAGGAGGTTGCTCAAGGCACCAAAATGCTTCAGCCGCCAGCCGTCGGAAATGGCATCGTTCCACGAGGAGAAGTGGCGGGCGCGCGTGGTGATGAGGCCCCGCTCGCTGCGCGAACGGGTGACATCAATGCCGGTGGAGGAGGCCGAGACATAGTCAAACCGCACGAAGTAAGCGGCATTCGCATCGGCTCCCGCAGGCAGGGTGAGGAGCAGCGTGCCGACGGCGGCGTCACCCGTGAGGCCGGTGATCGAGGAGTTCAGCCATGCGGCGGAATAGTTGCCAGCGCCGCGGGACTGGCTCATGCCCGGCGCACCGAGTGCGGCGCTGGGGACGAACGAGACGGGGGTGGTGATCAGTGGAGAGCCATCAGTCGGGACGACGGTGAGGTTCAAGAGGAACAAGCGCAGCGGATCGGTTCCGGAGACGCGGGCGGTGATGGGGATGCTCACCTGCTGGCCAGCGGTGCCGACGATTTCCCCGGCGCTGAACGTCACGGACGGTTCGTCATTGGGAGTGCCGAGGGATTGGGCGGTGCGAGCGGTTCTTGGCGCGGGCGCGGGCGGGGACGACAGCGACTGTCCGACCACGCCGCGGAAGTTGTTGGCGTTCGTCGTGGCGTATTGGACGCCGTTGGAGCGGAAGCGGACGAAGTTGGTGAGGGAGGCGTCAAGCGAGCGCCGGAATGTGACGTAGATGTCAGCGATGTTCAGGATGCCGTCCCCGAAGGCGATGTTGTTGATGCCCAAATCAGTCCCTGAGGTGATGGAGCCGCCATATTGGGCGCTGAACCGCAGGAGGGAGGTGGGCGGATCGTTGGTGCCCAGGCCGCAGCAGGAGTCCATCGCATCAAACATGTCGCTGCCCACTGGCGGGCGGTTCAGTCCATAGACGGCTGACTGGAAAAGTTGCGTGAGGTCGTTGGCGAGCAGGTTGGTGTCGCCGAAATCCGGGGCGTTGAACCAGCGGAAGGGCGCGGCATCGCCCACGAGATAGCCAGGCGAGCCGATGGTAAGAGTTTTCTGCGAGGACAGTGCACCGTTGGTGGGAGCGGCGATGAACACGTCCTCCCGGATGCCATCAGAGGTGGCCGACGGCCGCTTCAGGGTGATGCTGTAGGTCTGGCCGACGGTGGCGTTGGTGGGCACGACGAATCCAAAAGCGCCTACGACCACGCGTCCAGCAGAGCCGAGGAACAGGGTGTCATGCGCCTGGGAGAATGTGAGCAGGTCCTGCGTGAGCGTGTCGTAGAGGTTGGTCGAGCCTGAGCGCTCGATCCAGCCGACGGAGAGGAGGTTGTTGTTCGTGACCAGCAGGTTGGTGAAGCCTGTGCCTGAGAAGAACGAGGGCGGGATGCGGATCTTGATCGTGGGGTCAATGGGGTCGGGCTTCAGGAGAAAGGAATCAAAGCCGAGCACGGAGAGTCCGCCTGCGATGTTGGTGAGGTCGGGGCCTGTGAGGTTTGTGACGAAGGCGGCGAACTGGAGGGAATAGACCTTCTGCCCTGGCAGGAGGGTGAGCGTGACCGGGGAGTAGTTGGTCTGCCCGGCGGAGGCGATGAACTGGCTCGATGCCTCGCCGCTCTCGAAACCGAACGAGAAGGTGTTGGCGACGAAGTTCGTCGGGGAGAACTCGCGGGTGATCGTGGTGCTGTCGGCGTAGCTCGCCTTGAACGCCTTGATCTTGAAAGTCATGTTGCTCGGGCCGAGCTGGAACGAGAAGTTCGTCCCGGGGAACGGCACGGGGCCGAAGTTCGTCGTCGAAGCCGTTGACGTGGGCTCCACCCCGTTGGTCGTGTAAAACATCTGCGAGTTGGTGGTGGCCATGCTCACGGTGAAGAGCGCCGCGTTGTCGCCGGTCACGATCGGGCTGGCGGCCTGGAACTGGAAGCGGGCCTTGACCACGCTGCTGGAGATGCGCCCGGACTTGACGCTCTGAACTTTCACCGTGAGGTCCGGCAGCGCACCCACCAGGGTGGCCGGGACCGGGAGAGTGTCGCTGATGTAGGCAACGATCGAGCCAGAGGGCGCTGGCACGGTGTCGTTGAACGGATCGGTTGGCGACGCACCGGAGCTGAGAAGCGTCGTGACATTGGCCTCGGCGGTGACGGCGATGACCGCGTCGTTGATGAAGACGCCGTCGGTGACGACGGTGAAGACGGGGACGACCGTGGAGGTGCTGGCGTTGGTGGTGAGCGTGATGACGCCGATGACGGGGTTGGCGATGGCGGGCAGCGCCGGTGTCTGCTGGATGCGGCGGATGGCCTTGTTCCCTGCGTCGGCAAGGAGGAATGCGCCGTTGAAGATGTCTGCGACGAGGCCGATGGGGGAGTTGAGCCGCGCGACGTTTGTGGCTCCGTTCACGAAGCCGGGCTGGCCTGCCCCGCCCGCCGAGGTCTCCATGGTGTAGGTGCCGATGCTGGTGTTCGTGGCGAGGCGGCGGAGGGTGTGGTTGCCGGAATCGGCGATGAGCAGCCCTGCCGTGCCCATCCAAAGCACGCCCCGGGGACTGGCCAACTGCCCGCTCAACGCCACTGACCCGTCAGCGCTTCCCGCACTCCCGAGCGAACCGGCCCGCAGGGTGATGGTGCCGTTGGTGGCGACGGTCTTGATGACGTGGTTCAAAGTGTCTGCCACCCACAGGTCGCCGTTGTCGCCGACGGACACGCCGTTTGGCTGGTTGAAGCCGGTGGCGTAGGTCGTGACGACGTTGGCGGAATCAATCCGGCGGATGGCGTTGTTCTTCGAGTCGGCAACGTAAATGTTGCCTGCGGTGTCCACCGCGAGACCGAGCGGGGTGTTGAAACCTGCTGCCGCCCCCGTCCCGTTGACATTGGTCCCCACGCCGATCATGCCTGCGATGTTCGACACCACACCGTCGAAGCCGACGTAGCGGATGGTGTGGTTGCCGGAGTCGGCGACGACGAGTCCGCCGCGCGCGGCGATGATGCCCGCCGGGTTGAAGAAGCGTGCGTTGAAGCCTGCGGTGGGCGTGGGGTTGTCGTTGGTCCCGTTGCTGCCAGAAGGATCGCCCGCGAGCACTGTGAGGGTGGCTGTGCCGGGGACGAACTTCATGATCCGGTTCGCGGACACCTGGCCGAAAAAGGAGATGCCGCCCTGGTCTGTGATGTAGAGCGTGCCCGCCGCATCCACTGAGACGCTGTGCGGCTCCACCAGCCCGGTGGCCAGGACGCTGTCCACGGACTGCGCGGCGGCCGTGGCCGTCCAGCCTGCGATGAGGGTGGCGAGGCCGAGCCGGAAACAGCGGGCAAGTGTCATGGCGCGTGTGGCAGGAGCAGTTCTCATGCGATTCGCAGTGTTCACGGCAGCACCTTCAATCGGAAGTAGCGCGGCCCGCCCGGGGTCACGGCCTGGATGAATTCCTTCAGGTTGCCGTCGCCGGAGATCGTGACCACCGGCGTCCAGTTGGGGCTGATCAAGTCCGTGTTGCTCTCCAGCACGTAGAGTTTGCCCGGCGCGCTGAGGAGCTGGAAGGCGAGGTCGCGACCGCCGTTGCGCCAGCCGCCGGGGGCAAGCTGCACGCGGGAGGTGGCGCGCGTCGGGTCCGTGCCCGCCAGGTATTCCAGCGCGTTGACCACGCCATCACCATCGGGGTCGGCAAGGTCGGCAGCGTCCGCGCTGGCCGCGTTGCCAAAAAATGCAACCTTCCACTCATCGGAGATGATGGAGAGCGGCGCCGGCGCAGGTCGCCCGACCCAGACGGAGGCAGCACGCGTCTCGAAGCTGTATTGCGTGAAGAAGTCGGGCGAGCCGTCGGCGTTCGCGAAGCTTACCGCGTAGCTGGCACCCGCCGTGGCCGTGGCCGGGACGGTGAAGCGCACGAAGCCCAGCAGGTTGCTGCTGGTCGCCGGCATCGAAACCTGTCCCACGTTCCATGCGCTCACCACGGCGTTGAGCGCGGCGGGCTGTATGGTTGCGTTCGGCAGGGAGGGGATGAACTGCGCCTGCTGCGCCAGCGCGGGCGCGCCGTCCGCCGGGCTGACCACCGCGCGGAATTGAAGCCCGGCGAGCGCCGCGCCGGGCGCGACGCGTGCGAAGACCGGCACGTTCACCGTCGTGCCGGGCACAACGTTCTCCAACGGCAGCGCGCCCAGAGCGGCCTGACGGTTCCACACTTCACCGGGCAGGGGGAGCGAGGCTGGTTGCAAGGCGGCGGTCACAAGGTTGGTGACGCCCGTGGTGCGGACGCCGCCAGCCCATGTGCGCGACCAGTTGGTGGTGCTCACGCCCAGCGCGGGATTTGTGTTCAGCCGCAGCGCCCGGAGGAGGATGATCTGCCAGTCGAGGAAGCGGATCTGGCCATCGCCGCCCACCGTGCCGGCGGTGTCCTCGGGGAAGGCGTCCATCGCGTCGAAGGCGTCGCTGAAGGCGAACGGCAGCCGGCTGCCAGAGGCGGCGGCGAAGGCGTTGTTCACGTCGGCGTTGTCGAGGTTGCCGTTGCCGAAATCACCGGCGTTATACCAGCCGCCTGGCGAGGTGTCGCCGACGCGGTAGGAAAGGTTCGTGACAGTGATGACGCGTGTCCCTGCGGCGGCGATGGCGACGCTGTTCTGCCCGCCGTCGGAGGTGCCGGTGGGCAGGAGGATGTCCACGTTGTAGCTCTGGCCCGGCGTCGCAGTGGCCGGGATGGGGATGGTCAGCAACGCTGCAACGGCGAAGCGGTTGACCAGCAGGTTCGCGTTGGTGCCGAGGAAGGTGACAATGATCCCGCGCGTGGCTCCCGCAGTGTAGGCGAGGGAGCTGAAGGCCGCAGAGGCTCCGCCGGTGGTGACGGTGATGAAGTCGTTGGTGCCGATGGGCTGAGCACCGAAGGTCGCCCCGACCATCGGAGCGGTGCCGTTTGTGCTGACCTCGACGCGGAACTGGAGCGTGCGCAGCGTGTCGTTGGTGCGGAGGTTCAGCACGATGGGCACGACCACGCGCGAACCCACGCCCGCGAAGATGTTGGTGTTCAGGCTCGCGGGCACGCCGATGGTGGTGGAGGTGGCCGCGATGCCGGTCACGTTGGTGCTCGCGGTGTTGGTGCCGCTCACGAGGAACGCCGCCACGCGCAGGCCGGTGAGGTCATTCGCCGCGTTTCGCCACTGGATGACGCCCACGCCGCCGGTGATCGCCACGGGTGTGCTGTTGGTCGTCGGCGCGGATCCATCGGTGGTGTAGAAGACGTTGGTGCTCGAACTGGTGACCGTGATTGTGGTGCCAAGTGGGAAGTAGCCGGTGTTCGGGCTGAAGGAGAGAGAGGGCGGGTTCAACGTGCTGGCGCTGCCGCCGCTGCCCACGCCGCTGGGGCCGGTGAGGCCGGAGCCAGTCACCTTGCGGATGACGTGGTAGAACTGCTCGGTCACGAAAGTGGTGCCGCTGCCGTCCACGACCACGCCGGTCGGCAGGCGGGATTCCGCGAACTGCGATGTGCCATCAGCCCAGCCGGGATAGATGGAGGGATGGACGATGTTGACCCAGAAATTCGATTGGATGCCGTAAAGGACGGTGGTGGCTCCGGTGCTGTCCACGAGGCGGACTTGGTGGTTCCCCTGGTCGGCGACGACGAGGATGTTGTTGCCCGCCTTGGCGAGATGGCGGGGCGAGTTGAACTGCGCGGCGGCACCAATGCCCGTCGCGGTGCCGGGCGAGTTCGAGACGCCGGCGAGGAACGTGACGGCGAGCGTGTTCGGGTCCACGAGGTGAATGGTGTGCCGGGTGGCGTCGCTCACGGCGATCTTGCCGCTGTCGAGCACCTCAACTCCGCGCGGCGCGATGAACGTGCCGGCGGGCAGGAGGTTCGCGCTGACAGTGAAGTTGGAGAGCGCAACGCGGCGCAGCGCCCCGGCCTCCTCGACGACGTAGAGATTGCCGACGCCATCGAAGGCAAGCGCGTTGGGTGCGGTGAACGTCCCCGCCGCCGTGATGGGGGTGACGGTCGCGCCGAAGGAGAGGTTGATCAGGTCCACGCGGTGGATGCGGCCATCGCCCTGCGTGAGGATGTAGAGGTTGGTGTTCGCGTCCACGGCCACGTCCACCGGCGTGCTGAAGATGAGGTTGCCGCCGGAGGAATTGGTGGCGAGCGTCGTCGTGAGGCCGGAGGAAAGATCGAGCCGGCGGACGGTGTTGTTGATGATGTCGGCGAGCCAGAGGACGCTTCCGGATGCCTCGAACGCGAGTCCGCCGGGGGTGTTGAACTGAGCGGTGGTCGCGGTGTTGCCGTCGGAGGAACCGGCGGAGGAGGAGTTGGCCAGAGTTGGACCGCCGCTGAGGGTGGTGACGGTGGTTTGCGCGAGCGCGGCTGCGGGCACAAGCGCCGCGAGCAGCAGGGCGATCGCACAGCGTGCGGCGCGGCTTGCGCCGCGCGTCTCGCCTGCTGTCTGGTTGGCACTCATGACGGTGGTTCTTGGCCGGCCTTACCGCTTCGCAGGGGCGGCAGGTTTTTTGAACAGGTCCACGGGCTTGCCCGAGTCCATCAAGGATTGGGGTTTGTCCTCCACGATGGGCACACGCTGTTGGAGGAAGTCTGTTGCGGTGGGCTGGGTCTGGCCTTGGAGGAAATCGGTGCTGGGCGCCTGGAAGTGGTTCACGTCGATGATGGTGGGCGTGACGAAGATGAGAAGGTTGGCCTTGTTCCGAGTCTTGGACTCCTTGCGGAAGCCCCAGCCGATTCCGGGCAGGTCGCCGAGGATCGGCACCTTGACGAAGCCCTTGTTGATGTTGTCCGTGATGAGGCCGCCCATGACGAGCGTGTTGCCGCTGGGAATCATCACCTGGGTCTCGATGCGGCGGACGGCATAGACGTTCGCCTCGTTGACCTGGCCGTTGATGGTCTGCCGGTCCTTCGAGTCAATGTTGGAGACCTCGGGGATGACGCGGAGGGCGATGTTGCTGTTGGCGGCGATGCGCGGGCTGACCTCGAGGATGGTGCCGAGGTTTGTGTAGGTGACGCTGGCGGCGGCGGGGGTGTTGGCCGAGCCGGGGGTGACCTGGAAGATGGGGAAGGCGCGGGTGACCTGGAGTTTGGCGGTCTGGCCGTCCATCATCACGGAGCGAGGGGTGGAGATGACCTCTGTCTCGGCGTCGGTGTTCAGGAAGGAGAGCGTGGCGCGGAGGCCGTCGGCATTGAGGAATCCCACTGTCGGGTTGAGGCCGTCGCGGGTGTTGACGTTGAAGCCCGGGATGAGGCCGCCGATGGCGGTTGAGAGGCTCTCGGTGCTGGTGGAAGGCGTTGTCGTGGAGCTGGTGACGGTGCGCCCGCCGGGCAAGGTTGTGCTCGTGCTGGTGGTGGCACCGGGGCGCGCGGTGGTGGCGACCCCTGAGAGATTTCCGTTGCCGAAGCCGACCTGCTGGTTTTGCAGCGTGCCGCTCCAGTCCACGCCCTTGAGGGATTGCGGGCTGCGGGAGGACTCGAGGATTCGCGCCTCGATGAGCACCTGCATGGTGGGAGTGTCGAGCTTTTCGAGCACCTCGTTGAGAAAGTCCCATTCGCGCTCGGTGGCGGAGATGATAAGGCGCTGGGTGCGATTGTCGGGGATGACCTTGGCGCGGGCGGACAGGATGCCGGTGCCGGGGGCGAACACGGCGAGGAGATTGGTCGGGCTGGTGTATTTCAGCTCGACGATTTTGGTGATGAGCGGCTCCTGCGTGACGGCGTCTTTGGGGCTGACGCGGTAGGTGTTGGTCTTGAGGTCGTGGGCCATCAGGAGGTTGTTGTTGGCAAGGATGGCCTCCAGCGCCTGCCGGGCGGTGACGTTGGTCATGCGGAAGGCGGGCACTTTCGGGGAGGGCAGCGGGGTGCCGTCCGGGGCGCGCAATACCTGCGTGAGCTTGGGATCGAAGAGGACGTTTATCTCAGCCTGCAAGGCGAGGCTCTTGATCAGGTCCACCAAGTCCATGTCGTCATACTTGAGTTCGAGGATGACTTCGTTGTCGAGCGCGACGCGCGCGGTCTCCTTGGCATCCGAGGCGGCCTTGGCTTTGCTCTCGGGGCTGGCGATGGCTTGCACCGGGCGCGGCGCGGCGGGCGCGGGCTTGGCGGGCGGCGGGCTGGTCTGTGCCGCCAG
Source organism: Verrucomicrobiota bacterium (assembly GCA_016235545.1). GTDB lineage: Bacteria > Verrucomicrobiota > Verrucomicrobiia > Limisphaerales > SXTU01 > SXTU01. The sequence continues at coordinate 10,422 of JACRKB010000207.1, forward strand.
GGGCGGGGAGGGCAGGCAGAATCCCGCAGCCAGCAGGAGGAGAAGCGTCGTTTTCATGGCGTTTTGAATTAGCCGGCGGACGAGCCGCCGAATGGTCTAGAAGACTCCCTCTCGCAGGAACAGTTCTTTGGTTTCACCTTCGGCTTCAAACACGGCGGAACGCTCGCGGATGTCCACGCAGCGGACCTTGAGCTGCTTGTCATTGGGCAGCCGGATGAGGGTGGAGTCGCCTTTGAGGAAATCGTAGGTCCGGGCACCGGAGTGGACCACGGCCACGCGGCGGGTCCGTGTGCCGGAGAGGCCGCGCAGGGTGAGGTTGGCGCTGCCGATGAGGTCTGGCGGGGGCACCACGGCTGGCGCGGCGTTCGTGCTGGCGGGCTGGGGATTGGTGACGACGGCGGGCGGGATAACGAGCGGGTTTGCCGAGGGGCTGATGACCACCGGTTTGGGCTTCGGAGGCTCCGGCACTTTGGGCACGCGGCGTTTGCTCCTCGGGAAGAACGGGTCTTGCCCGGCCTCCAGGGCAGTGGCGAAACTGGCCTTGGGGAACGACACCACAATCGGAGGCGTGTTTGTGATGACCAGCGGCGCGTCTTTCGCGGCGGCCTTGGCGCCCCCGGCATTCTTCGGCTCGGCAGGCTTCTTCTCCGGTGTCTTTTCCTTCTTCTCTTCCGGCTTCTTGTCCGCCGCCAACGCGAGGCCGGCTCCGAGGCACAGTGCTCCCGCCAGCGCGAGCCCGATGGCGTGCGTGCGTGGAGCGTTGCGGCGTGGTTTCACGGATCAGTTTTTCTTGGGCGGCCGGACGAGCGCGGCCACCTCGAAGTTGAAAGCCAGCTTTTCCTGGCTGTCGCCTTCGGATGTTGAGGTCCCGCCGACTCCCTCGGGGCCAAGGTTGAGATTCATGACTCGCAGATAGGGAAAGTAGTTTTCAAATTCCGCAAGGAACTTGCCCAGGTCGTGGTAATGCGCGGTGCCAGTGACCCGGTAGGTGGCGGACTTGTAGGGGAAATCAGGGATCATCGCCATGTCGCCCACGATCGGCGAGGGGAAGTTGGGAATCTCAACCTTGTAGGGTGCCTGGGTCCGAAACTTTTCGTAGGTGAGGCGTATCCACAGGTTTGGGTCGCCGCTGACCATCGTCGCTTCCATCGAGGTCAACTGCTCCAGGCGACGCGCGAGTTTTTCGTCTTCCGCCTCCGCGCTTTTCACCAGCTTGAGGGCGTCCGCAGCTTTCTTCTCTGCCTCCACGATGCTGGCCCGGATCTTCACCAGGCTGGCCTGCGCGGGCAGGATGACAAAGACGTAGATGCCCGCCAGCACGAGCACCGTCCCGATTGCCACACCGACGAGGTGCTGCTTCTTCTCGGTCGAAAGTTGTTTGATGTCGCTGATCATCTCAGGTCATCTCAGTTGCGGAACTGGTCGGTGAAAGCGCACTCCATCGTGAATGTGACGAAGACCCGGCCCGGGTCGTCCTTGTCGGGTGTCGGATCGGTGAAGCCTTTGAAAGTGATAGCGTTCTCCTTCACCAGATGCTGCTTGAACCACGGGTGCTCCTCGACCCGTTCCTTGAACTTGATGTAGTTCTGGTCCGCCGCGCCGTAGTCGCGGGCGGTCACGACGAGCCTGATGACTTCGGTGGAGCTGGCGGATTTGCTCTTGCCGCGCTCCTTCGAGAGCACGGCAGGCTGGAGGGTGTAGCCCTGGTTCACCTGGATGCGCGTGACTTGGATGGGATCCCGCGTGATCTCCTGAAGGGCGTGAAGGCAGCCGGACCACAGCACGCGGTTCGTCACCATCCGGTGCAGGGCGTGGATGTTGCGCTCTATCTCACCCGTGCGCTTCTGGTGGTCGGCTATCTCCTTCGCGGACTTTTCAATCCGGGTGAACGACGTCTTGTGCCCCTCCAAGCTCTGGTTGGCCAGGCCTTTTGAAAAGATCAGCCAACCCCACCAGCTCAGCGCCAGCACCGCCAGAAAGCCGCCCAGCCACGCCGCCCGCTTCACCGGATCCCGCCGGCGCATCTCGGCCAGATACTGCTCCTCAGCCAATAGATTGATGCGAATCGGCATGGTCTAAAAGGCAGCCATTCCCGCGCCCACCGCCACCGTGAGCTGTGGCGCGACGGCTTCAATCTCGCCCATCAACTGCGGCGGCAACGCCAGCGTCATGAAGCTCGTCGGGTTCCACGTCTGGCAGGGCACCATCAGCTCCACCTGGAGCGCCTGCACGATCTGCGGGCTGCGCGCGGCCCCGCCCGAGAAAAACACCTGGCTCACCGCGCGGTCCCGCTGATGATCATGAAAATCAACCGAGGCCCGCAGCTCCCGGCCCAACGGCGAAAGCAGCGACTGCGCGACAGACTCAACCTCCGGGGGCATCGTCACCTTCGCCCCCTCCGCCTCCTCCATGCTCATCCCCAACGCCTCCGAAATGCCCTGCGTGAGCTTGCCTGACCCGAAGGCCACCACGCGGCTCAGCGTGAACTCCCCGTTGTAAAGTATGCAAATCGTCGTGTTCTTGTAGCCCACATCCACCAGAGCCACGACCTCCTTGGCAAACGCCTCAGGCTGCGCCATCTCAAACGCGTTCGCCGGCCCGATGAAACTCGGGATAATCTGGTCCGCCTCCAGCCCCGCATCCTCCGCCGCCTCCTGCCAATCCTCCACCACCTGCCTCTTCGCCGCGCCCACCAGCACCCGCGTCTTGGGGTTTCCCTTGAGCGCATCCCCCTTCGGCCCATCGCTCTTTGGCGGCAGGACGTGAACGTCAAAAATGCAGTCCGACAAATCCTGCTGAAGGTAATTCTTGCTGCTGAACTTCAGCATCTGCCTCATGTCGTGCGAGGTCACCAGCGGCATGTCAGCATGCCGAAGCAGCGAGCTCTCCACCCCCACCGCCAGACTCACCGGCTTGACCCGTGCGTTGAGCACCTGCACCACTGCCCTGAGATGCTCCGCCAGCGGCCTCACGATGCTCCCCTTGTCGAAGGCCGGCGCATCCACCAGCGCGAACCCGTTCAATGTAAAGCCGTTCGCCTTCCGGGAAATGTGGACCGCCTTGGTGACCTTGGCCCCAAGATCAACGACCATCACCTGGTCCCGCTTCTTTTCGAAGCTGTTGAAAAACGGCAACGGCATCGGCGGCTTTGTAAGCGACTTCACCCCATCGTGGCAAGCCGCAATCTCGTTTCCGCCGCCGGTCGGGGACCTCTCACATTCCTGCAACGCCGTGGTTTTTTAGCTCCTGCTCTCCCCCCTAATCCCATCCTGTTCCTCTGCGAGAACGAGGAGGAGCAGGATCAAGATCAGGATTGCGGCAGGTGCCCGAGGGCGGGCGCGGCTTCAAGATAACTGAGTTGCGCCACTCTTGCCCCGGCCCCCTTCCAGAAACGCGCTTACGCCCCGAACTTGTCGAACATCTTCGCGTTCGCCTGCATCAGCCGCATCAGATGCTTCGCCTCGAAAATGCCGAGTGAACCCGAGTTCGCGCCGGTCTCCGTGAAGCGGTCCAGCTTGTCCGATCCGCTGCACGCGCTGTGCAGCAACACCGGCTGCGGATGCCACGAGTGGCCCTTCATCACACAGGGCGTCGAGTGGTCGCCGGTGATGACCAGCACATCCGGCTTCTTCCCGAGCAGGATGGGCAGCGCGGCATCGAAGTCCTCGATGGCCTGCTTCTTCGCCTCGAAGTTTCCGTCCTCGCCGTATTTGTCCGTGTATTTGTAGTGCAGGAAGAAGAAATCATAGTTGTCGTATTCCGCCACGTAGCGCTGGCACTGCTCGGAGATGGTCTGCGGCCCCTCGACCTTCGTCATGCCCACGAGCTGCGCCAGGCCCTTATACATCGGATAGACCGCAATCGCGGCGGGCTTGAGCTGGTAGCGCTGCTCGAAGCTGGGAATCTCCGGCTGGTGCGCGATGCCCCGCATGAGGAAGCCATTCGCCTTCGGGTGCCGCGCGAGGATGGGCAGCGCCTTCTTGTAGAACGCGGCGATGAGCTTGGCCGTTTTCTTCTGCCTCGCGTTCTTCGCGTTCTCCGGCTTCGCCACCAGCAGCTTCAAGCCCTCGCGGTTCGGGTCGGTGGAGCTGACCGGCCCTTCGAGACCCTTGCCACGGAACACGACGACGAAGCGGTGCTCCTTGCCCGCGCGGATGATGACCTGCGTGTCGCCAATCTTTTTAATCTTCTTGGCCAGCAGCGCGCACAGCTCCTCGCAAACCTCCGTCGCGATGCGGCCAGCGCGGCGGTCGGTGACGACGCCCTTCTTGTCGAGCGTGCAGAAGTTTGCGCGCGCCGCGACATCGCCGGCCTTCAGCTCCATGCCCAGGCCGAGCGCCTCGATGACGCCCCGGCCCACTTCAAACTCCAGCGGGTCGTAACCAAACAATCCGAGATGACCAGGACCGCTGCCGGGCGTGATGCCCGGAGCGACCGGAATCAGGCGGCCCTGCGCGCAGCCGGACTTCACGAGCGCATCGAGGTTCGGCGTGGAGGCCGCTTCGAGCGGCGTCATGTTGCCCGTGGCGGCGGTGGCGATGTCGCCAAGGCCGTCGAGCACGATGAGCGCGAGCTTCGCGCCCGTCTTGATGGTGAGGGAGGAATAGAGTTCGTCGAGTTTCATGGTCCAGGTTCAGTTCAACTGCGGTTCCGGTGGAATTGCGGCGGAGGTGCGGGCTTTGGATTTTCCCAGCCGAAACGCCGCGTGCATGATGCTGGCAAGAGGAAATGCGCGTCAAGGAGGGAGGAGGCAGGGGGGAGGAGACGGGCGCATCTCACTTTCCTGCAGACCGGACGCGAGTCGGTGCTTCGGGCTGAAAGCCCGGCATTCGCTAGCCTGGGGTGAAGCCCCAGGTCAACGAGGCCACGAGGAAGCCGAGCGCTGTAAGCGCGTCACCTTGGCA
>JACRKB010000213.1 GCA_016235545.1 Verrucomicrobiota bacterium
CCGTCCGAACCGTTGACCACGCGACAGAGCGGCGACTGCAAGTCGCCGGCACGGGCGTCACCTACTTCTTCTTCAGGAACGGATTGAGCAGGTCGAGCGGGTTGACCTTCTTGGCGGGCGGCGCGGCTTGATTCGGGGCGGCGTTCGTAGTCGTTCCAGCGGGAGCCTTCGGCTGGCCGCCGCCAAAGATGTTGTTCAACGCCCCGCCCGCGCCCTTGAGCGTTTCACCCGTCTTGCCACCGATGAGGCCGCCGAGCGCGCCGACGTTGCCGATGACCGCGCTGCCGATGAGCTTCGCCTTGTCCACCTTCACGTCGGGCGTGCCAATCGTGCCGCGCACATCCACGAAGTGCGGGAGCCGTCCGTAGGCGGAGCCAGCCGGGAACTGAGCGCCCGTGAATTTCTTTGCGAAGCTTTCGGGCAGCCAGACTTCGATGGGAATGCTCATCGCCGAGTTGGTGGTGACAGATGCGAGCTGAATGGTGCCGTGCGCATCCACGATGACGACAGGGCTGTGTGCGACAACGCGGGTGAGGTTGACCGTGCCGTTCCCGATGCTCGTGTCCACCACCACGTAATCCACCGGCGGGCGCATGATGTCAGGGATTCCAACCGCCGGGCCAATGAACGCGAGGATGCCCGACGTGAGCGTCTTGCCCAGCTTGCCCAGCGGCGTCTTCGGCTCACTGCCCATCTGGCTCAACTGAATCACGCCGTTGGTCACGCTGAAGTTCACGTCGCCTGCGAGGTTCTTCTGCAAGCTCTCGCCGGTGATGCCCGCGCCGCGAATGGCAATCTTGGCCAGAGCCTCGCCCTTGATCGCCCCCTGCGGAATCGTCGCGGCAAACGTCGTGATGAGCGGCTCCAACTGGATGCGGTCGGTGTTCAGCGCGAGGTCATACTGGTAGCCCTTCACGCCGAGGTTCGCGTCCACCGTGGCGCTGATGCCCGCGCCGTTCATCACGAGCGAGAGCGGCTTCACCGTCACGCGGTTTTTGTCCACCTTGGCGGCGACCACGATGTTCGAAATGGCGATGTCGCGCAGGAAGAACTTGCCGATGTTCACATCCAGCGAGGTCTGGCGCACCGGGAGCTTCATCGCGTCCGGCTCGACGGGGGCCGCAGCCTGTGGCGCGAGCGCGGGCTTCGCGGCCTCAGCCTTCTTCTGCGCGCTGTCGAACAAGTCGTAAAACGGCGTCACGTCCAGCGACTCGGCTCCGACCTTGAAGTTCGCCTGATACGCGTTCGTGTTCGAGAGATCAGCGCGGCCCGTGACGACGAGCTGGTTCTTGCCGCGCGGCGTGGGCGAGAGCGAGAGCATGAGCTGCTTCACGTCCACGATTTGCTTCGTCATCCCGCCATCGAGCACGACTTGAAGGAACAGCGGCGTCTCGGGCAAGCCGCCTTTCGGGTCGCGCACGAGCAGCTTGTCCACGGTCACGTCGGCCTTCACGGCTCCGTCGCCAGCCGGGTCGAAACGCCCGCTGGCGTTGGCGTTGATGGAAACGGTCTGGAGCTGCTTGTCGCCGAGAGCACCTGCGAGGAACGGCTTGAGTGCGTTCTGATTTAAGTCAGCGAGCTTGAGCGTGAACTGTCCGCCTTTCTTTGTGTCGAAGTTTCCGGTCACGTCGAAGTTGCCGCCGCTGGCCGCGCCCTGCGCGATGTTGCCGGTGAGCTTGCGCACCGCGATGACCACCTGGTTCGTCGCGGGCTGCGCGAACGAGCCATCCACCGCCACGCGCACGTCCATCGGCACGGTGGGCAGCGTGTTCTTCGGGTCGGTCATCAGGAAGCGCGCGACGGACAGGTCGGCGGTCAACGCGCTCTCGCCCTTCGCGGCAAACTTCGCGTTTGCGTTGGCATTGATGGTCACGGAGACAAGTTTCTTGTCGCCAAGCGCGCCGGCGAGCACGGGGGCGAGCAGGGCCTCATTGAAGTCCGTGAGCTTCACGCTCGCGGCTCCGGCGAGCGCCTTCGTGTCGAAGTTGCCCGTGATGTCGAACGCGCCGCCGGGCTTGCCGTTCGCGTTCACGCCGCCGGCAAGCTGCTTGATCGTGATGAGCATCTGGTTCGTCGCGGACTGGCGAAGCGTCGCGTCCGTCACGATGCGAAGATCGAGCGGGACATTGGGCACGCCACCTTTCGGATCGGAGATGTGGAGGCGTGCGACCTGCACGTCTGCCTTCACGAGCGACTCGGCGGCGGGGTTGTAATTGGCGTCGAGCGAGAGGCTGATGTTGCCGGAGAGCAGCTGCATGTCTCCGAGGGAAGGGGCGATCATGGGGCGGAGCAACTGCTCGTTGAGATTCGCCACCTTCACGGATGCGGTGCCGGCGGCCTTCTTCAAGTCGTAGTTCGCCGCGACCTCAACGGTGCCCGCCGGCTGGCCGTCGTGCGCGAGCGTGGCGACAAGCTTGCGCACGGCGGCCTGCGCCCCGTTCACGAAGTCGGCGTCCACGTCCACAGCCGCCGTGAGCCGGTCGAAGGCATGCTTCTCATAGCCACCGGAAAAGTCGGCGAGGTTCAGCTTGCCACTGAGCGCTTGTGTCGTGTTCGTCTGCTTGTTTGCGATCGCCACCTGCTGCGCAATCCGTCCCGCGAAACTGACCTGCCCTCCCGCGACCTTCACGCCCGGCACGGACACGAGCGACGCCGCGCGCGTGAGAGAGGCTGCGAGTGAGACACCGAGGTTGGCCTCCTGCGTGCCCAAGTCGTATTTGCCGGCGGCGACGACGTTCGCCAGCGGCTGGCCTTGCTGCGTGGTCTTGGCGTCGAGGAGTTCGAGGTCAAGCTGCTTGAAATCATCCACACCGGCCTTCAGCGACATGCTCGCGCCGAGCTGGCTGAACTTGTTTGTTCCCGCGATGGCGGTGAGGCCGACGACGTTCGCCGTCAGGTTCACGCCGAGCTTCTTGCCCATGTTCTGCGCCGCGACCTGCAACGCCACATCCACACGACCGTCCGGCGCGACCTTGCCGAGGAAGGGCCGCCAGTCCGCGAGGTTCAAGCCCGTCACGTTCAGCGCGAACTCGGAGTCGCCGACGTTGCTCGCGGCGTTGGTGCTCCAAGAGACGGCGAGCGGCTTGGAGAGCATCGCGGTGATCAGCGGCTGCTGCTGGCGTGTGCCGGAGAAGTTGAATCCGCCGACGGTCGCGGCCTGCGCGGTCAGGTCCACGGCAACCTGATACGCGAGTTTCAAGTCCAACGGCGGAGTGGTCTGACCTTTCTGGGTGACACCGAAATTGTTCGCCGCGAACTGGCCGGTCGCCGCGATGGCCTTGCCCGACTTGGCGAGCGTGATTTCGTTTGCGAGGCTGATGCTCGTGTTGCCGAACTCGAGGCCGAGCTTCGCGCCGACGATGTTCAGCACGTTCTTGTCAAGGCCGGCCACGTCGAGCCGCAGCTTGCCCTCCTGCTTCATCGCGTCGAACGGCCCGCTGACCGAGATGGTCGCGAGCTGCTGCTGGCCGCGCGCGGCCTTGAGGGCGAACTGCTTGATGTCAGTCATCGTCAGGTCGAGGTCGAGCGTGGTGGCGAGGCCGCTGGCGTCCGCGAAGCCGCCGCGCGCCTGGGTGGCATCGAGGCGGAGGCTGCCCTTGAAGCCCTGCGGCAGAAGATCCGGCTTGAGCGTGAAGTCGTAGGCGGAAGTGAACTTCGCCGCGAGCGCGTCCACGGTGTTCGTGCCGCCGGCGGTCTGCTCGAACTTCACGTCGGTGCTGATCGTGAGCTTGCCGGTCTGGCCGTTCTGAATGTTGGCCACGGTGACGCTCACGCCGGCGAGTTCGGCCAGCAGCTTCGCGCCGGACTTCTCGGACTTTGCGAAGCGGATGGCCGAGTCCTTCACGCTGACGGACTTGATGTTGAGCTTGGGCGGTGCGGAGGGAGAGCTGGTGGAGGGCTTGGCGGGCTTCGACTCCTTCGACTCGGTGGCCTTCACGATGGGCGTGAAGTTGAACGTGCCGTCGGGATGCTGCACGACGTTGATGCTCTCCCCGCTGACGGCGGCCTCCTCGACGGTGATGTTGCCACGGATGATTTCCATCAAGCTGTAGCGCGCGCGGATTTCCTTGGCCGTGAAGAGCGGCTCGCCACCGGGCACCTGGAGCTTCACACCGAGCAGCGTGACGCCGGAGAACGGGCTGATGCTTGTGTCCTCGACCGTCAGGTCCGCGCCGATGGCCTTCGCCACGCGCGGCAGGACGACGCCCTTCTGGAACATCGCGCTGGTCACGACGAAGTAGGCGAGGACGAGCAGCACGAGCAGCGCGGCTGCGGCGAGGCCCAGCTTCTTCAGCAGGCCGGACTTCTTCGGCGCGGCAGATGCGGACGACGGAACAGAGTTGTCTTCAGTCATAAAATCGGGAACGGCCAGATTTGGCGCACGGGGAGCATACGACGACTTCGCGCTGGCGGAAGTTCAAAGATGGCGGCGCAAAGGGGACACTCCTGTCCCCCCATGCGACGCCCCTGCAACAGGAGCAGCGGACAAGAGTGTCCGCCGTTCGTTGAATGCGCTACACTCCGCCCGTGCGCATCTCTGTCGTCCTGCCCGCCTTCAACGAGGAGAAGCTCATCGGTGCGACTTTGCAGGCGGTTCACACGGCGCGCGGAGCGTTCACCACGCTCGGCTGGGAAAGTGAAATCATCGTCTGCGACAACAACTCCACCGACCGCACCGGGGAGCTCGCGCGCGCGGCGGGAGCAAAGGTAGTCTTCGAGCCGGTGAACCAGATCGCCCGCGCCCGCAACGCCGGCGCGGCGGCGGCCACCGGCGACTGGCTCATCTTCGTGGACGCGGACTCGCACGGAAGCCGCGAGCTCTTCGCCGACGTGGCCGAGGTCATCCGCGACGGCGCACACCTCGCGGGCGGCTGCACCATCCGGCTCGACCACGCGCCGTGGTGGACGGGCCTGTTCCTGCATGGCTGGACCACCATCAGCCGCTGTGCGCACTGGGCGGCGGGCTCGTTCATCTTCGTCGAGGCGAGCGCATTCCGCGCCCTCGGCGGCTTCAACCAAGCGCTCTACGTCACCGAGGAAATCGACCTGAGCCAGCGCCTCAACCGCCTCGCACGCAAGCGCAGGCTCAAGCCACTGCGCGTCCTCACGCGACATCCGCTCCTCACGTCCGGACGCAAGGCCCACCTCTACACACCGTGGGAACACCTGCGTTTCATACTGAAGACAGCCTTCAGCCTGGGTCGCTCGCTCAACCGCCGCGATGCCTGTCCTATCTGGTATGACGGACGCCGTTGAGGGGATGCAAACCGTGCCTCCTTCTCTTAACCGTAATCCCAATCGTCCTTCATCCCCTCCCGCTCCACTCCGCAGAGCAGGAGCAAGTTGACGAACAGGATTCCAATCAAGAGCGAAAAAGCGGCCCGGTTTCAAGGTCGTGAGAAACACCGTCAGATGTGTGCAACCACATTTCGCTTGCGCCACCGGGGCCGACTCCGTAGTAATCCGCGCGATTAGCTGCATGACAGAAGCCAGTTTCGACATCTCGCATGGATAACCCTCAAACGGAGAGGGCGCTTTGAGCCGCCCCTTTTCCCCTCGCACCCCTCCCGCGCCGGCCTACCGAATCAACGGGAAGATTCGTGCCCGCGAAGTCCGCGTCATCGGCCCCTCCGGACAGCAGCTCGGGGTCATCGGCCTAGCCGAGGCCCTCACACTCGCCCGCCAGCACGCCGTGGACTTGGTCGAGATCGCCCCCAACGCCATCCCGCCAGTCTGCCGCCTCGTGGACTTCGGCAAGTTCCGCTACGAGCAATCCAAGAAGGACAAGGACTCCAAAAAGCACCAGCACGCCAACAAGGTCAAAGAGGTGCAGCTCAGCCCCAACATTGACCCGCACGACTTCGGCGTGAAACTCGCGCACGCGATTGATTTCATGTGCGAGGACATGAAGGTCAAGGTCCTCCTCCGCTTCCGGGGCCGCGAGATGGCCCACAAGGAAATCGGCCAGCAAGTAGTCGAACGCTTCCTCAAGGAAGCCGCGCCGTGGGGCCACCCCGACTTCACCCCCAAGCTGCTGGGCAAGACCATCAACGTGATGATCAGCCCGCACCCACGGAACAAGCGCGCCAAGCACCCCACCAAGAACGACCAAGGGGAAATCGCCGGGGCCGAACTGCATGAGCCGATCGCCAAGCCCATCATGTATCCTGCCGCCCCCTCGCAGCAGGCTGCGCCAGCAAGGGCCAGTCAGCCTCCCGCAGATGGCTTTGCGAACAACCCGTTCTCCGCCCTGGACATCAACGGACAACAGGCCTGACCACAGGAGCACCGGCCTCCCGACCGGCGCGCCTATCCTGAACAACGACGGTCACCGCTCCGCCGCCGGCTGGAGTTGGAAATTCTCCAGCCGCAACTGCCGGGTTCCCTTGCCCACCAGCGTCAGCCGCACGCAAAGCAACTCGGACTCCGCAACCCACTCCGCGCTGAAGCCGTGCCGCGCGGCGGCCTTGGTCAGGTCGCACTCCATCAGTGCGATCCACACGCCGCGGATGCCGTTCAACGGTGCATGAACCACCGCTTCCGAGTGCCGACCAGCGTCGCCCTCAAGTTCCTCCCTGCGCACCGGGAACGCTTCCTTCGTCCGGGAATTTCGTAGGAGGAACAGATTGGGTTCTTCGGATGTGGTGTCTTGCACATACTGGGTGATTTCCTGTGCGTTCCCAATGACCTTCACGCCAAATCTTGGCGCACCTGTCAGCCGAATCCGCGTAGTCCCCATCCACTCGCTGGCACCCTGTCGCACCGGCAGGACGGCCAGTGTGCGCGGGGCAACCACGCCCAGCACCACTTCCGCCGTCACGATCTGGGGACGCACGGTCAGCTCCGCCGCCAGCTCAGGGCGCATCTGCGCCCAGTGCCACGAGCGCCAGCGCGTTGCGTGCAACCGATAGCCCGCCAGCTCCGGCAGCGCGGCGACGAGCTGGTTCGACGCCACGGAAGCGTAGTAGCCGACATGGCGGTTGGCCAAACCGACTTGCGCGCCTCCGGGAAGATAATTTGTCGCCGTCAACGAGTAGCCTTTATCAAGTCTGCCGATGCCGCTGAAAACAATCGTCCCCGGTGCCGCACCTTCCGTCTCCCAAGTGAACTCCGTCGCTCCGGAGGAACCGAACTCAATCCGAGGCACCTCACCCTTCCCCGCCATCTCGCGTGTCGGCACCCGGCGCGCTGATTTGAGCCGCACCGTCAACGTCTCGACCGCACGTTCCAGCCGCATCCCCTCCGCATGCGCGAGGGCATTTACCTCCGCCCTTCGCTCCTGCCACGGAATTTCGCCGAGGACGAAGGCCGTCGCCAGACACACCAGCATCCCTGTCTCGATGGCCAGGCGCGTCGCCCGCCAACCGGGAAACAAGTAGCGGCAGAGAACCACCAGCCACCCGGCGACCGCCAGCACCACTAACGGAATCCGGGCCGTCCGCATACTCAACCCCACCACGACCGGTGTGTTCTTCGTGTAATACTCCACCACCTGACCGAGCAGATGCGGACTGGTCAGCACCGGCCAGTGCTCGTCGCCATACGCCCCGCGCGCCCGCATCGCGAGCTCCTCACCCACCAACATCCAACTGCCAAACAAGCCGAGCACACCCGCAACGCAGAAGAGGTAACGCTTCCCCTCGCGCCCGCCCAGCGTGACACCCGCGACGAAAAACACGCTCCACGCCGCGCGTTCCAGCAGCATCCCTGGCCAGAACGCCGCGATGTCCCGCAGCCGCAGCCAGCCCAGCCAGAACACCGACTCCACCAGCATCGGCAGCGCGATGAGAAAAAGCCCGGCGAACAGGAACTTCGCTCGCACCATGTCCCGTGGCGCGATGGGCCGCGTGCGCCAGAACAAGCGCGGGTCGTCCGGCCCATGCGGCACAAGCAGCAGCGCCGCCAGCGTGGCTTGGAACGCGAGCAGCAACACGACCGTGACCGTCTGCCGGCGGACGAAATTCCCGAGCCATTCCGGTGAAGTCAGCCTGCTCTGCTGGCCCACCAACCAATGCCCAAACAAATGCACGCCTACGAGGAACCCCACCCATGCCACCAGCCACCAGCGCAGCCGGCGCACGTCGTTGCGGAAGAGATGGAGCGTCGCGTTCATCGGAGAGAAACCGTGGTAGGAGACGACGTGAGGAGTCCCTGATTGAACCTGGGCAAACCGTCGGGGCTTAGGATGAGCGCCCCCGCCCCTGCCCCTCTGCGCCCGTCCCGCCTCTGCGGTGCAAGCGAAGTGTCCCCCACCGCAGAGGCGGGACGGACGCAGAGTTGTGGCCAGCGGTTGCTCCGACACATCTCAAAAAACACAATCAGAGACTCCTCACGTCGTCTCCTACGGGGCGGGGATGCCATCGGCCTCTTATTGGCACCCGGCTTGAGCCGGGTGTCAGGTGCCGACAACGCGGAAAACCGTTTCAACGATTTCCGCCGCTCACCGTCAACCCGCCGAGGGAAGAAGCCGTTGAAACGGCTGCTCCATCCTCGCACCTCAACACCGGGCTGAAGCCCGGTGCTAATGAGAGGTTTCCGCTTCAGCTCACTGGTCGGTCCGTCGTGGCGGAGACTCGGGTGTATGGGGGTCTTCATGGCATTGATGGTGAGGGCGGCACCGGCGGCAGCTTCACATCCGGCACGAGGATGATTTGGTGGCTGTTCGTGACGTAGCGGAAGGACAGCAGCAGCAGCTCCGCCTCCGCGAACCACTCCGGCCCCGGCGCGCCCGGTTGCGGCTCCTTGCCCTTTGGCGTGTGCGGAAAGTGGCTCGTTTGCGTGTGAACTTCCACCCGCTTCAGGTTCACCATCGCAAGGACACCGTAGGGGCCGTCCTTCGCCGCGTTCCCCGTGCTCGGCAGCAGAACTTCGCGCCGCTTCGGATGCCACAGCACGGCCTTGCGCGCCGTGGTCGTAGCCCAAGCGCCGTCGCTGTAGCCCATCGGGTTGCCCCACCCGAACTGCCGCGTGACCGTGGTGACGGTGTAGCGCGGGTCGGTGAAAGCGGCGGCGTCCGGTTCGGCATTGGTCGGCTCGGCGTTGGTCGTTGGGTTTTGCGCGCGGAACTCTGCGAACGGCATTCGCCCCACGATGCGGCACTCGGACTCCACCACCTCGACGCGCAGCTCGACCGCCGCGTGTGTGAAGTTTGTGAGTGACCGCTCGGCTCCCCATTCCAGCGTGGCCGTCGGCACACTGCCGATAGTGACGGGATTCAGCACTGTTTGAGGGCCGAGCCAAGCCACGTGCGCGCCGTTGGTCCGCATGAGCGCGCGATTCACGAACACATCCTGGCCCGGCATTTGCACCCGGCTGGCGAACAGCCGCTCTGGATTCATGTCGGGCAAGGTGAAGCGCGGCACTCTTTCCGCTCCGTGCGACAGGTGAAGTTTGGTGTGTCCCTGCCCCATTTCCAACAGAGCGAGCGGCCCCGTCGCAGCCGGCAGCTCCGGCAGCCGCAGGGTGCCTTCGAGCAACGTGAACGGGCGCGAGCTGGGATGAAGCTGCTTCCAATCCACCGTCAGCCCCACGTCCGCCGGAGTGAAGCGGTGGACGGGCGCGTCGCGGCGGGGATTGGCGGTGGCGATACCTTGCAGCATCAGCGGAAATGGAATCACCACCCAAATCAGGAGCAGCGCACCGAGCGACCCGAGTGTCCGCGTCCGCTGCTGAAGCAAGTAGCCTTGGCAGCCCAGCACCGCGAGACCTACGACCGGCAGCAGCCCCATCGCCACAAACATGCGGAGGTGATACGTCACCGGGTAAGCGAGGTAATCGGGAGCGCGGTCCCAGCCCATCGCAGAAATCTGCTGGAAAGCCTGCCACTTGAGCACCGCCATGTGCACGAAGCCATAGAGCGCAAACACCCCAATCGGCGCGGCCAACGCGAGGGCCGCCAGCACGACAACTTCTACCGTCCGCCGCCGACAGAACAGCGCGAGCAGGACCATCCAGCTCACCGCGTAGGCTTGCCCGAGCAGCGGAATCCAAGCGCTCACCGCCACCTGCCGCATCGGCACGCCATGCGCGTGATACAAGCCGAGTTCAATTCCCACGGGCAACGCAACGAGGAAGAAGCTGACGAATCCGAGCTTCGCCGCCGCCATTTGCCAGCGCGCAATGGGCCGCGTCTTCCAGCACGGCTCGGTGCCGAACGCGCGGTCGGCCAGTAGCACCTCGAACACGATGACCACCAGCCCAAGCCAGTGCAGCAGCGTCCAGATGGGGACCTTGGGACCGCTCGAAGTCAGGATGTCCCACTCGGCGATGGTGGTCTGCTTCGCCGAGTGCGCGGAGGCGAGCTGCACGGCGAGCTGCGCGAGCCACATCGCCAGCGTCCAGCGCATCTGGCGCACGTCCTTCAGGAAGATGTGCAGGACGGTCCTCATGCGGCGACGGGGGAATGGGAGATGGGAAATAGGGGATGGGGTCTGGCGTCTGGGGATGTGCCGGCGGCTTGCAGCCGCCATCGGGCGCGTGGGCAGCTCGGCGCAGCCTCGAACTGCTCCGGCTCGCGGACGGCGATTGGAAATCGCCGGCACGGGCTTGTGCGCCTTCTGTGACTTTTTGTGGCCATCACTTCCCCTCCTTCATGGCAAATGTTCGCGCGTGCGCGAGGTAGATTTCCCGCAGAGTCATCGGCGTGGCGGTGAGTTCGGCCTGCGCGCCGAGACGTTCGCGGACTTCTGCCTCCAGCGCGCCGGGCTTGAAATCGGTGGCGATGAATTGCAGGTGCGCGCCGCTGGTTTCCATGTGCAGCCAGCCGGGCGGCGGCGTGGCGATGGGCGGCACGGCACGCGGGAGGTTAATCACGACTTTGCGGAAGCGGGCTTGCAACGACTCCGCCGTCTCGTTCACGCGCAGCGTGCCCTCGTCCAAAATCGCCACGCGGTCGGCAAGACGCTCGACCTCGTCAATGTCGTGCGAGCTGATGAAGAGCGTCCACCCGCCCTCGCCCGCCAGCTCCAGCAGGCCGCGGATAAACTCGTCGCGCACGAGCGGGTCGAGGCCGCTGAACGGCTCGTCCAGCACCACGAGGCGCGGGCGGTAGGCGAGCGAGGAGAGCAGCGCGGCCTTCATCTTCATGCCGCGCGAGAGGTGGCGGAGCTTGCGGTCGAGCGGGAGGTTGAACTGTTTGAGCAGTCGCGCCTCGAAGTCTCCGTCCCACGTCGGGTAGAGCGGGCGGCAGAAGGCGAGGAACTCGGCGACGTTCATCCCCTCGGGCAGCTCTTGATTCTCGGAGACGTAGCCGATCTGCGCCCACTCGCGCGGGCTGAGATGCGTCGCTGGCACACCGAGCACGAAGGCCTCGCCGGCGTCGGCGCGCAGCAAATTCATGAGGAGCTGGATGGTGGTGGTCTTGCCCGCGCCGTTGGGGCCGAGGAAGGCGCAGATGCTGCCCTCCGGCACAGCGAGGGCGAGGGCGTCCACGGCGGTCTTGCGGCCGTAGCGCTTGGTGAGCGAGTGGGTTTCGAGGGCGTTCATGGTTGGAATTGTTTAGCCACGGATGGAACACGGACGGAACACGGATGGGGAAAGGCGGGGCGGGGCGGCAAGCCAAGCGCTCTTCGCTCGGGGTTTCTTATCCGTGTTGAATCCGTGTTTCATCCGTGGCTAAAGAAAAAGTCAGGAGAGTTTCTTCCACTGCTTGGCGACGGCGTCCTGCACGTCGTCGAGTTCGAGGCCGTAGTTGCGAGCCTCGACGACGAGGGCTTCGACTTCATCCGCAAGGAACTGCCGCCGCTGCTCGCGCGAAGCGGTCTGCGCCTCGGCAACGAGCGTGCCGATGCCGGGGCGAACTTCGAGCAACCCTTCAGCGGTGAGCGCGGCGACGATCTTGTGCGCTGTGTTCGGGTTGATGCGCAGCTCCTGGCTGAGGACGCGGACTGAGGGAAAGGCGTCTCCGGGACGGAGCCGCCCCGCCACCACGGCGCGCTTCACGGCATAGACCACCTGCTCGGAGACGGGCTGGCCGGATTGCAGCGTGATGGCGAATGGGAGCATCTGAGTGTTCTAGTGTTACTAGAACACTTAGAACACGTCAAGACTCATGTTCGAGGAATTTCTTGGAGCGCGGACGCCCACGTCCGCAGCCGGACTCGTGGATGGCAAAGACAAGCAGGGAGGCCGGACTCGGGTAGCACCCGCCTCTGGCGGGTCGCGGCGGGCGTCCCGCACGCCGCCGGGGCCGATGATGTAGCAGCGGTGATGTCTGCACGAAGCCCTCACGCATCCGCGACAACGCAGGCGCGTCCGGCAGGGAGCGCCGTGTGGTGTGCTCCACGGTTCCAGGTGCCGGGCGGGACGCCCGGCACGACCCGCGAGACGCGGGTGCCACCCGGGACGGGCTGCGGACGTGGGCGTCCGCGCTCCGTTTAGCCGATGGCACCGCGCTGGCGGAGCATCGCTTCCATCGCCTTGTCCATGAGCACATCGGCGAGCGGCTGTGTGGCAGCGTCGAGGGCGGCGTGGGCGGATTTCAGGCGGTTGAGGTCGCCGGGGTGCGTCGCAGATTGCTCCGTGGCGAGCGCGGCGGTGAGGTCAAGGATGGCGGCTTCGACTTGCTCGCGATAGACGGACTCCAGCTCGGCGGCGCACTCGGCGAGTCCGGTTTGCGCGGCGGTGAGGACTTCCTGAGCTTTCAACTTCGCTTCAATCCACCGGCGGGCGGCCAGATCCTCGAAGGCGTGCTCGACGGATTCTTCCACCATGCGCTGGACCTCGGTGTCGGCCACGTCCACGGCGGACTTCATCTCCACGACTTGCTGCGCGCCGGTCTTCAGGTCGCGGGCGAGGACATGAAGGATGCCGTTCGCATCAATCTCGAACTGGACGCCAACGCGGGGGACGCCGCGCGGGGCGCGCTCGAAGGCGACAGGGAATTTGCCGAGACTCCAGTTGTCCGCCGCGCGTTCGCGCTCGCCTTGCAGGACGTGGATGAGCATCTCGCGCTGGTGGTCAACGGCGGTGGTGAAGACCTCTCCGGCCTTGATGGGGATGGTGCTGTTGCGCGGGATGATGGCGTTCATCAAGCCGCCGAAGGTCTCGATGCCGAGGGAGAGCGGCGTCACATCGAGCAGCAGCATGTTCTTGAAGCCGCCGCTGAGAATCCCGGCTTGAATCGCCGCGCCCAGCGCGACGGCTTCGTCCGGGTTTTGCGACGTGTTCAACATCGGGCCGGTGCGTTCGTGGAAGCTGTCGCCAAGCCGCAGGCTGCCGCGCTCCTCCTCGAACTCGGCGCAGGCGAACCACTCGCTCACCAGCCGGCGCACGAGCGGCATGCGCGTCTGGCCGCCGACGAGGATGACCTGGTCGAGCTGTTTGGCTTCGAGCTTCGCGTCGCCGAGCGAGCGAAGACAGTGCTGGCGCGTGCGCTCGACGATGTCGCGCGTGAGTCGCTCGAGTTCGTCGCGCGTGAGCTTGTAGCTGAAGCTGAAGTCGGGCGTGAGGAACGGCAGAGCGATTTCAACGTCGGTCTCGGTGGAGAGGCGGATTTTGGCGGCCTCGGCGGCTTCGCGGAGGCGGGAGAGGAGGGGAAGAATTGCCGATTGCCGATTGCCGATTGCCGATTGGTCAGTCAGGTCGGGTCCGCCACTGGCTTTGATGCGCCCGATGAGAAAGTCCACGAGGCGCTTGTCGAGATCGTCGCCGCCGAGGCGGGTGTTGCCGTTGGTGGCGAGGACTTGGAAGACGCCGTGGTTCAGTTCGAGAATCGAGAGATC
>JACRKB010000003.1 GCA_016235545.1 Verrucomicrobiota bacterium
CCGAAGATGATTTGCGACATCCACCGGCGCTTCCTCGAAGCCGGCGCGCACATCATCGAGACGAATACTTTCTCCGCCACCAGCATCGGCCAGAGCGAGTTCTTCGTGGACGATCCGCGTGAGCACGGCGGGCGCAAGGATCCGGCGTTTTATCAGAAGGTCGTGGATGACAAATTCCTCGGCGACCTTGCCTTGGAAATCAACGAGACCTCCGCGCGCCAGTGTCGCGAGTGGGCGGACCGCGTGTCGAACGCCGATGGCAAACCGCGTTTCGTCGCTGGAGCCATCGGGCCGCTGACAGTGTCGCTCTCGAACTCGCCGGACGCGGATGACGCGGGCTTCCGCGTCTGCACGTTCGACCAGGTGAAGGCGGCTTACGTCCAGCAAGTCCGCGCGCTCATCGCGGGCGGCTCGGACTTTCTGCTGGTGGAAACCATCTTCGACTCGCTCAACGCCAAGGCGGCGCTCGTGGCCATCCAAGAGGTCTTCGACGCCGACAAGATTCGCCTGCCCGTCTCCATCTCCGCCGCCGTCGGGCGCGGTGGCGAGACGATGATTTCCGCGCAGACCGTCGAGGCGCTGTGGACGGCGGTGAAGCACATCCAACCGCTGTCCATTGGCCTGAACTGCTCGCTCGGCCCGGACCTGATGCGGCCCTTTCTCGCGGAACTCGCGGCGAAATCCGGCGCGTTTGTTTCGTGCTATCCGAATGCGGGACTGCCAAATCCGCTTTCTCCAACGGGCTTCGACCTAAAGCCCGAGGACATGGGCCGCTTCCTTGGCGAGTTCGCGCAGAGCGGGCTCATCAACATCGCCGGCGGCTGTTGCGGCAACACGCCGGAACACATTGCCGCCATCGCCAAGGCGCTGGAGGGGCGGCATCCGCGCGAGACGCCCACGAGTGCGACGCGCGTCATCTCCCTCGCCCCCACCGGGGGAGAGGGCCGGGGTAAGGGGGCAGGCGTGTCCAGCACACCCAAACCGCTGCGCCTCTCCGGCTCGCAGCCGTTCACGCAGCAAATCGGCCAGTTCATGATGATTGGCGAGCGCACGAATGTCGCTGGCTCGCCGAAGTTCGCGAAGCTTATCAAGGAAGGGAAATACGATGAGGCCGTCGCCATCGCGCGCCAGCAGGTTGAGAACGGGGCCAACGTCATTGATGTCTGCATGGACGAGGGGATGATTGATGGCGTCGCCGCGATGACGCGCTTCCTCCAGTTGCTCGGCAGCGAGCCGGAAGTCGCCAAGGTTCCTTTCATGGTCGATTCCTCGAAGTGGGAAGTCATCGAGGCGGGTCTGAAATGCCTTCAGGGCAAGGGCATCGTGAACTCCATCTCGCTCAAGGGCGGCGAAGATTTGTTCCGCGAACACGCGCGCAAGGTGCTCAAGTATGGCGCGGCCGTCGTGGTGATGGCCTTCGACGAGAACGGCCAGGCCGCGACCTTCGCCGAGAAAATCCGCATCTGCGAACGCGCCTACCGCATCCTCGTTGACGAAGTCGGACTCGCGCCCGAGGACATCATCTTCGACCCGAACATCCTCACCGTCGCGACCGGCATCGAGGAGCACAACAACTACGCCGTGGACTTCATCGAAGCCACGCGTTGGATTAAGGCGAACCTCCCGCACGCGAAAGTCAGCGGCGGCGTGTCGAACGTCTCGTTTAGTTTCCGTGGCAACAACCCCGTGCGCGAGGCCATGCACAGCGCGTTCCTCTACCACGCGATTCGGGCCGGCATGGACATGGGCATCGTCAACGCCGGGATGCTCGAAGTGTATGAGGAGATTGAGCCCGAGCTGAAGGAGTTGGTGGAAGACGCGTTGCTGAATCGCCGTCCCGACGCCACCGAGCGCCTCGTCAACCACGGCGAGAAACTCAAAGCCGCCAGCGCCGGCACGACCGCGACCGACAAGAAGGTCGAGGAAGAGTGGCGCAAGGGCACCGTCGAGGAGCGCCTCTCGCACGCGCTCGTGAAGGGCATTGACCTCTACATTGACGCCGACACCGAGGAGGCGCGCGCCAAGCTCGGCAAGCCCTTGCTCGTCATCGAAGGGCCGCTCATGGCTGGGATGAGCGTGGTCGGCGATTTGTTCGGCGCCGGCAAAATGTTTTTGCCACAAGTGGTGAAGTCCGCCCGCGTGATGAAGAAGGCCGTGGCGTATCTCACGCCGTTCATGGAAGCTGAGAAGGCCGCGATGGCCGCGCGCGGTGAGGCCGTGAAGGCGCAGGGCAAAATCGTCCTCGCGACGGTGAAGGGCGACGTTCACGACATCGGCAAGAACATCGTCGGCGTGGTGCTGGCTTGTAACAACTACGAGGTCATCGACATGGGCGTGATGGTGCCGTGTCAGAAGATTCTCGACCGCGCGGTGGCGGAGAAGGCGGACCTCATCGGGTTGAGCGGCCTCATCACGCCGTCGCTCGACGAGATGCAGCATGTCGCCCGCGAGATGGAACGGCTGGGCTTCAAGCTCCCGCTGCTCGTCGGCGGCGCAACCACGAGCAAGGCCCACACGGCCATCAAGATTGCGCCGCACTACAGCCAACCGGTCGTCCACGTCCTCGACGCCTCGCGCGCCGTGCCCGTGACCACGAGCCTGTTGAGCAAGGACGGCAAGGACGCCTTCGTGAAGGCGCACCGCGAGGAATACGAGCGCGTCCGCCAGCAGCACGCCGGGCAGCAGGTGAAGCTGGTTTCTCTTGCCGTCGCCCGCGCCAACGCGCCGAAGCTCAGGTTCGAGGATCTGCCGAAGCCGGAGTTCACCGGCGTGCGCGTGGTGGAGCAGCCGTCGCTGGAGGCCATCGCGGAGTTCATTGATTGGACGCCGTTCTTTCACACGTGGGAACTGCGCGGCGTCTATCCGACCATCTTTCAGCACGAGAAACACGGCGAGGAAGCCCGCAAGCTTTTCGCCGATGCGCAGGAGATGCTGGCCAAGGTCATCCGCGAGAAACTGCTCACGCCGCGCTGTGTTTACGGACTCTTCCCGGCGAACCGCGTCGGGGATGACGTGGAGGTTTACACCGACGAGTCGCGCCAGACGGTTCGCACGACGTTCCACTTCCTCCGCCAGCAGGTGGAGAAGTCCGACGGAACGCCGAACTGGTGCCTTGCCGACTTCATCGCGCCGAAGGGCCAGCCTGACTACCTCGGCGGTTTCGCCGTGACTGCGGGCGAGGAAACCAAAGCCCTCGCCGACGCCTACAAGGCCGCCCACGACGACTACAACGCCATCATGATCGAGGCCATCGCCGACCGGCTGGCGGAGGCGTTCGCCGAGTTCATGCACAAGCGCGTGCGCGACGAGTGGGGCTTCGGCAGGAACGAGAACCTCACCACGCAGCAGCTCATTGACGAAGGCTATCGCGGTATCCGTCCCGCGCCCGGCTATCCGGCCTGTCCTGACCATACTGAGAAGGGCCTGCTCTGGTCGTTGCTCGACGTGGAGAAGCAAGCCGGCATCTCGCTCACCGAGAGCTTCGCCATGTGGCCCGGCGCGAGCGTGAGCGGCTTCTACTTCGGCCACCCGGACTCGAAATACTTTGCCGTCGGCAAACTGGACCGCGCCCAAACCGCTGACTACGCGCAGCGCAAAGGCATGACGCTCGTCGAGGCCGAACGCTGGCTCGGGCCGTGGCTGAACTACGACCCGGCAGGCTAGTGAACGGAGCGGGGACGCC
>JACRKB010000023.1 GCA_016235545.1 Verrucomicrobiota bacterium
GCATCGCGGCGTGGTTCCGCTCGTCGGTGAGGAAGGTCGGGTGAAGATTCCCGTCGCCCATGTGGCCGAAGGTGCCGACGCGCCGGTTGTATTTCTTCGCGATGACGGCGACGAAGCGGACCATCTTCGCCAGCTCGCTGCGCGGGACGGTGGCGTCTTCGAGGATGGTGGTGGGTGCGAGGCGGGCGAGCGCGCTGAAGGCGCTGCGGCGGGCGGCGGCGAGCTTGTTGGCCTCGGCTTCGTCCTTGGCGATGCGCACTTCCATCGCGCCGTTTTTCTTCGCCAGCTCGACCATCTTGGCGGCCTCGTCCTCGACGGCGGCGGGGTGGCCGTCAGTTTCCATGAGCAAGAGCGCTTCGCAGTCCAGCGGCAGGCCGACTTTCGCGAAGTCTTCGACACAGTGAATCGTGGTGCGGTCCAGGAACTCCAGCGTGCAGGGGATGATTTGCGCGGCGATGATGTCGCTGACGGTCTGCGCGGCGGCGTCCATCGCGCTGAAGGTGGCGACCATCGTCTTCTTGGCGGCGGGCTTGGGGATGAGCTTGAGCAACACCTTCGTCATCACGCCCAGCGTGCCTTCGCTGCCGACGAAGAGGTCTTTCAGCGAGAAGCCAGCGACGTCCTTCACGCACTTGTTGCCTGTGAAGAGGACTTCGCCATCGGGCAAAACCACTTCGAGGCCCATGACGTAGTTGCGGGTGATGCCGTATTTGAGGCCGCGCAGTCCGCCGGAGTTTTCCGCCACGTTTCCACCGATGGTGGAGATCTTCATCGAGCCAGGGTCGGGCGGGTAGAAGAGGCCGACGGCGGCGGCGGCATCCGCGACGGCGAGCGTGGTCACGCCCGGCTCGACGAGCATGGTGAGGTTCGCGCGGTCCACTTCTAGGATGCGGTTCATCCGTGCGGTGCAGAGGACGATGCAGTCGGACGAGGGGAGGCTGCCTCCGCTCAGGCCGGTGCCGGAACCGCGCGTGACGACGGGGGTCTTGGTCGTGTTGGCGAGCTTGAGCACCCCGGCGATTTGCTCGGTGGTCGTGACGAACACGACGCAGCCGGGCATCTGGTTCATCGCGGCCGTGCCGTCGAAAGAGTAGGGGATGAGGTCTTCCTTCGCGGTGAGCACGTGGTCGGCGCCGAGGAGAGCGCGGAGTTGAGCGAGAACGGCGGTGAGCATGACCGGAAAGTGATTAGTGCTTAGTAATTAGTGGGCAACGGAGCAATGGCGGACTCATTACTAATCACTAATTACTTTCGGGCGGCCTCACGGCTTCACGGTGACGCGGTTCCAGTTCAGGTGATGGCGCTTCGCGTAGGCGGAGAGGACTTTCTCATTTTCCATGAGGACAGCGCGGACGACGGCGGAATCGTCCGCATAGCCGAACTGTAGGTTGCTGTCCGGGATGAGGTCGCGCTGCTTGTGCGCGTAGGCCAGGGCGAACGCGGCCTCGGCCACGACGAGGAGCGGCACATCCTTGTCCGCGCCCTCGATGTTGTCCTCGACGACGTCGGCGAGGAATTCGAGCTGCTCGACGAGGTGGGGATGGTTGGGCGCGTTGATTTGCGCGAACTCCATCTTGAGCATCGGCAGCTTGCGATGGATGCCTTCGAGAATCTTCGGCGTGACCTGCGCGGCGCCGCGGTGAACGAACTGGACGATTTCAGCCATGCGCGAAGACTGCGGCAAAGTTTCGGCGATGACAAGCCGCAGGAGTTCCATCCCGCGCCGCGCTACTTCAGCAGCGGCTTCAGCGCCGCCGTCACCTCGGCGACGTTCGTCTCGTTGAGCGATTGCTCGGCGAAGCGCGCCTTCACCTTCGCACCGTCCGTGACGATGGTGGTGACATGGGCGCGGTCGTTGAGCGCCCACGCGTTGGGGCCGAGCTTGTCCTCGGCGTAGAGCGCGAGTGTGGTGGCCTCCAGCTTGATGGACTGCTGCACCTTGGGCAGATACTCGCGGGTCTTGTCGGCGTCGTCGGTGATCCAGACGGCGACGACGTGCGTGTCCTTGCCCAGCTCGACGAGCGCCTTGTCGAGGAACTTGAGGTAGCGCGCGACGGGCCGGTCGAACTTGTCCGCGCGGATGAAGACATAAACCGTCGGCTTTGCCTTGCGCGTGGTGGTGAAGGTGATTTTCCTGCCCGCGTCATCGCCGGTGACGGCGTCCGCCTTCAGATCGGGCAGCGCGCTGTCCACGGCGGGGCCGGACTCGATGGCTGCAAGGGCGAGGGTTGTGGAAACGAGGATGAGCGAGCAGGCGATGCGAAACATGATGACGAGCGGTTGAAGGTTGGCCGTCCCGCTGGATGCGCTCCCGCGTTTCAGCCCGTGTTGAGTTGCCCGAAGCTGCACGTGCTTGCCGTGGAGAGCAAGCCCCCCCTTCACCCTAAAAACCGCAGTTGGTTCACGCAAAGGACGCGAAGGACGCAACGCCGAAGGGCAAGTTTTCCAAATGGAGGAGCCGGCAGCCTTCACCCAACGGGTGAGAGGTCGCGGTTTCAACCCGAAGTCCGAAGTTGGCTGCAAAGAGCGGAAGAAGACGCAAAGAAGACAGGGGCTTTCATCACGTTGCCTGGAACTGTTTCACTCGCGCACTTTTGGCCGCAATCTCTTCTCTTTGCGTCTCTTTGCGTTTATTGCGGCCATTCCATTTCGGAGTTCGGTTTCAAAAGTCTTTTCCTTTGCGCCCTTTGCGCCCTTTGCGTGAGGTTCAACTGCGGAATCTAGGTCCACAGCTCGTCCGGCTGGCGGACGCATCTTATTTCTTGCAAGGAGACGGCTCGGTTCGCGGCTCTGGCGGGTGCTGCGGGAGTTCCCAGATGAACCAGTTCTCGACTTTCTGGCGTGCCCACGGCGTCTTGCGCAGGAACTTGAGGCTGGAGGTCACACTTGGGTCGAACATGAAGCACCGAATCGGGATTCGCCGCGCCATTTCTTCCCAGCCGTGCCGATCCACCAGGTGTTGAACGATGGTGGCCAGGGTGATCCCGTGCAACGGGTCGCGAGGATGCAAAGTGGGCGCAGGCATGTCGGCGCGAATCTAGCCAAGCGCAAAGCCTCCGTCAAAGCGTCGTCGCCATCAGCCACCGGGCGCCCAGGAAGTGTTGTCGAGCAACTGGATTCCTGGCCTCTCAAAACGGATGCGCCGCTGCTTGTAGAGCGTGCCGAGCGCCTGCTTGAAGGCTGTCTTGCTCGTTCCAAAGGCCTCCCGAATCGTCTCGGGCGAGCTGTCGTCATCGAAGTCCAGACGCCCCCCGGCAGATTCGAGCGCCTCGACGATTTGATCCGTCAGCGACGCCACGCGCCGGTAGCCGGATGCATCGAGGCTCAGGTCAATCTTCCCGTTCTCGCGGATCGTGCGGACGAAGCCGTTTATCCGCTGGCCGGTGGCGAGCGGGGTGGCCAGGTTGTTGTGGTAGAGCAGGCCCATGTGCGCGTCATCGACGATTGCGTTGTAGCCCATCGGAGTCCGGCCCGTGACAAGCAGGTTCACCGGCTGCCCGTCGCGGTAGTCCGGCATCTCCCGGCTCAGATGTTTGCGCAGCCGGGCGGACGCCACGATGCGGTTGGTCTTCTCGTCGAGATAGACGGCCACGACCACGTGCTGCCCAGCGCGCACCTGCGGGTCCTGCTCACGGAATGGCAGCAACAAATCCTTGGGCAATCCCCAGTTGAGGAACGCGCCGATCTGGCGGTTCACGCTGACGACTTCCAGACACGCGAACTCGCCCACCATGGCAAGGGGCGTCTCGGTCGTGCAGAGAAGCCGGTCCTCGGAATCGCGATAAACGAACACATCCAGCGGCTCCGATGGCACATAGTCGCGCGGTATGTAGCGTCCGGGCAGCAGCAGCTCGCCCAGCTCCCCGCCGTCGAGGTAAAGGCCGGCGGTGGTTTCCCGGAGGGCCGGGAGGAGGTTGCGTCTGCCGATGTTTGCCATGCTCCGGCCAGCGTAAGCCCGCAGTGGAAGTATCCGCAGCAAAAACCTCTGCTGGCTGCCCGGTGGCCACCTCCCTTTCCTGCAAGCGAGCAGCTCTTTCGCTCCTGCTCGTAATCCTGAACCTCCTGCCGGCCCCGGCTGCGGAGCAAGATTAGGATCAGGATTATGAGAAGGAGAAACTCAAAAGCGACCCTACCCACCCGCGAACACTGGCTTGAAATTCGCCTCCGCCAAAATCCGCGCGACCACCTCGCGCTGGTCCCCTTGGATTTCAATGCGCCCTTCCTTCACCGTGCCGCCGGTCCCGCAGCTCTTTTGCATGGCCTTGGCAAGCTGCTCCTTCTCCGGCAGGCCGATGCCCACAAAGCCCGTGACCACCGTCACCGTCTTGCCGCCGCGGCCTGCTTTCTGCCGGATGATGTCCACTCGACCACGGCTTTTCTTCTTCACCACCGGAATAGCGCAGGCCGCGACTTCCGCAGCCGATGCTTCGGGTGCGGGGGGCAAGCCTTCTGAGCTCAACGCAGCGAACGGGCTGTGGCTGAGTGGGTGCCCGCCGTCCGTGGGGATGCGCTGCTGACTGCTCACGCCAGCACGCCCTTCACAATCTCCGCCTCGCGCTCCAGGCCGCTGAGGCGCAGGTCCACGCCGAGGTGCTTGAAGGTGAGCTTCAGATGGTCCACGCCCATGAGGTGCAGCAGCGTCGCGTTCAGGTCATTCAGGTGGACGGGGTCCTTCACCACGTTGTAGCTGAAGTCGTCGGTCTCGCCATAGACCGTGCCGCCCTTCACGCCGCCGCCGGCCAGCCACATGCAGAAGTTCCGCGGGTGATGGTCGCGGCCATACTGGTCCTTCTTCAGCGTGCCCTGCGAATAGACCGTGCGCCCGAACTCGCCGCCCCAGACGACGAGCGTGTCCTTGAGCAGGCCGCGTTCCTTCAGGTCCGTGAGCAAGGCGTAGGTCGGCTGGTCCACGTCCGAGCACTGGGCCTTGATGTCCTTCGGCAAATTCCCGTGCTGGTCCCAGCCGCGATGGAGAATCTGCACCACGCGCACGTCGCGCTCGGCGAGGCGGCGCGCGAGCAGCGCGCTGTGGGCGAAGGTGCCGGGCTTCGTCACGTCCGGGCCGTAGCGCTCGATGATGTGCTTGGGCTCCTTCTTCAAGTCCACCAGTTCCGGCACGCTCGTCTGCATGCGGAACGCCATTTCATACTGCGCGATGCGCGTGACCGTCTCGGGGTCGCTGAAGCGAGCGTGGTTCATCGCGTTCAACTTGCCGAGACCGTCGAGCATCGAGCGGCGGTTATCGGCTTCGACGCCGGGCGGGTTCTGGATGTAGAGCACCGGGTCCGCGCCGCTGCGCAAGGCGACGCCGTTGTGCCGCGTGGAGAGGAAGCCGCTCTGCCACATGCGCGTGAACAGCGCCTGCGCCGCCGCGCCGCTGGACCAGCTCGGCGTGAGCACGACGAAGCTGGGCAAATCATTGTTCTCGCTGCCGAGGCCGTAGCTCAACCACGAGCCGAGGCTCGCGCGGCCGGGCACCTCGCTGCCGGTCATCACGAACGTGCAGGCCGGGTCGTGGTTGATGGCGTCGGTGTGGATGCTGCGGATGACGGCGAGGTCGTCGGCCATCTTCGCCGTGTGCGGGAGCAACTCGCTCATCCATGTGCCGGCCTTGCCGTGCTGGGCGAACTTGAACATCGAGGGCGCGACCGGCAGCCGCGCCTGGCCGCTGGTCATCGTGGTGATGCGCTGGCCCTTGCGGATGGAGTCGGGCAAATCCTTGTCGAAGTGCGCCTCGAGCTGCGGCTTGTAGTCCAGCGTGTCAATCTGCGACGGCCCGCCGTTCATGTGCAGGTAAATCAGGCGCTTCGCCTTCGGCGCGAAGTGCGGCAGGCCGGTGAGCGCGGGGTGGACGCGGTCGCCCTTGGCCTTGGCCGGCACGGCAGCGGCATCGCGCATCATCGCGGACAGCGCGAGCGAGCCAGCGCTTAGTCCTGCGGCGCGGAAGAACTGGCGGCGGGTCTGGTGGAGGAGGTAGTCGTGGAGGGGGTTCATGGGAAAGTAATCAGTGTTCAGTTTTCAGTGGAGCGGCGGTGTCACGGGCGGATGAAGAGCGGGATGGGCGTTTCGCGGAAACAGTCGCTCACCCATGCCCATCCCAAGGAAACAGCCGGCGAACGATGCAAACATGCCTTGCGATTGCGCCAAGTCGCGGGTCAGGCCGGTGATTTCAGCAGCGAAGGACATGGGGTTGGCCAGGAGCAAATCCAGCCAAAGCGAAGGAATGAGGTAAAGCGGTCCAGCCAGAATGAAGAGAAAGAAGCCGGCAGACCAGAAGAAGGACTTCGGCCCTGACTGCGGACAATTCTGAGTAATGCGCGCCAAGGCCACGGTAACGCCGAAACTCGAAGCAAAATTGCCGACCAGAAACATGATTGGAAGCGGAAGCACTTGGTAGTCGGCTGCGGCTTTGGCAGCGAATACCACCCCGAACAACATGCAGCCAAGCGTCGCATGTCGGCGTGTCTGCTTCGCCGAGGCACAGGCTTGTTCGCTGCCTGACATGGCTGTTTGAGTGTTCAATTCTTCGTCACCACTTCATCGAGGTTCAGAATCAAGTTCGCCACCATCGTGTAGGCAGCCAGTTCGCTCGGGTCGAGCGACGCGTCGGGTTTGGATTCGCCGAAGGTGATGGCTTTCTTTGCGGCGTCGGTGCGGCCCTGGTATTTGGCCCATTGCGTGAAGAGCGTGTCGGAGAGGACAGCGGTCTCAGCCTTCGTGGGCGGGCGGGCGGTGGCGAGGCGGAAGCCGTAAGCGAGGCGGGCTTCGACGTGGCTGCCGCCTTCCTTCAACATCCGCTGCGCGAACGCGCGCGCGGCTTCGAAGTGCTGCACGTCGTTCATCAGCACGAGCGCCTGGAGCGGCGTGTTGCTGCGCTCGCGGCGCGCGCAGGACTGCTCGCGGCTCGGCGCGTCGAAGGTCGTCATGCTCGGCGCGGGCGCGGTGCGCTTGATGAAGGTGTAGAGGCTGCGCCGCCAGAGCGCGTCGCCGTCGTCGCGCTTGTAGGTCTTGGTGTTGCTGCCGGAATAGGCCACCGGCTCCCAGATGTTGTCGGGCTGATAGGTGCGCACGCCCTTGCCGCCGAGGGTCGGCACGAGCAGACCGCTCACCGCGAGCGCGTTGTCGCGGACTTGCTCGGCGTCGAGGCGGAAGCGCGGGCCGCGCGCGTAGAAGCGGTTGTCCGGGTCGGACGCGATTTTCTGCGGCGTCGCCTTCGAGTCCTGCCGGTAGGCTGCGGAGGTCACGAGGTGTTTCACGAACTGCTTCACGTCCCACCCTTGCTCGCGGAACGTCACCGCCAGCCAGTCGAGCAGCTCGGGGTGCGACGGCGCTTCGCCCTGCGCGCCGAAGTCGGAGGAACTTTTCACAAGACCAGTGCCAAAGAACTGCTGCCAGAAGCGGTTCACCGCCACGCGCGCGGTGAGCGGGTGCTGCGGGCTGACGAGCCACTTGGCGAAGTCGAGCCGGTTGGTCGTGGTGGCCTTGGGCAACGGCGGCAGCGCGGCGGGGACGTTCGGCCAGACCTGCTGGCCGGGCTTGTTGTATTGGCCGCGCACCATCACGAAGCTGTCGCGCGGCTTCTCCAGGTCTTTCCAGATGAAGGTCGCGGGGATGGCTTTGTCGAAGTCGTCGCGCGCCTTGGCAATCGGGTTCTTCTCCGCGTGCAGCTTCTCGAAGTCAGGCCGCGTCGAATTGCAGACGAACTCGAAGTAATACTCGTGCAGCCGCCTGGTCTCCTCGGGCTTGCGGTCCTCGGGCTTCACGGAGCGGAAGAGCCGCTTCACATCGTCGGGCACGGTGGTCAGGCCCTTGCCCTGGTTTTCCTTGAGCCAGACCGCGAGCGACTCCAGCGGGTCTTTCGAGGGATTGCTCTCGCCGGTCACACCGACCTTGTCCCAATACACCGTGCCGCCGAACTGCGTCATCGCGAAGCCGGTCACTTGATCGCCGGCGTTCAGGCCCAACCGCGAAGCTTCGACTTCCAATCGCAGCCACGCA
>JACRKB010000209.1 GCA_016235545.1 Verrucomicrobiota bacterium
CAGCGCTCGGCTTCCTCGTGGCCTCGTTGACCTGGGGCTTCACCCCAGGCTAGCGAATGCCGGGCTTTCAGCCCGAAGCACCGACTCGCGTCCGGTCTACAGGAAAGTGAGATGCGCCCGGCGCGTTGGGGCGCATCTCAGTTTCTAGCAGCGCAGTGGCTGTTCCGCTCCTGCTCGTAATCCTGACCTCATCCTGCTCATCCTGCCCTTCCCCGCACTGGATCAGGATTACGAGCAAGAGTCGGAGCATCACCCCGACAGCTTCCCTCAGCTCTACAGCGGTGTTCCGGCGGGAGGGGGGCTAAGCTTGATGACAGTCTCGCGCATCTCTTTTCCAGCCTTGAACTTCACGATCGCGCGCGAGGGAATGGGCACGTCGTGAGAGGGATCGTTGGGGTTGCGTCCGATGCGAGCCTTGCGGACCTTGACCTCGAAGACGCCGAAGTTGCGCAACTCGACGGTCTCCCCTTTGGCGAGGGCTTCGGTGATGTGGTCGAGCGTCTTCTGCACCACGTCGAGCACCTGCTGCTGGACAAGGTTGGTCTCGCTGCTAATGCGCAGGACAAGGTCGCGTTTGGTCATAGTTGCTCGCGGTTAGGGCGCTATCAAAGAGTTGGTGCAGAGGAAATAGCGGGGATTGCGCAGGGGGTCAAGCGCAGGAACGGCTCAAACTTCTCGTGCTCCAAATCAAGAGCGGTTTTGATCCCCGGACGGGAACCAAGAGAGCCATCTTCCAAGGAAGCTGAGCACGTCCAAGCTGCCGTTGGTCCCGGCGGAAGCGCGGCGGAGCGGGCCAACGCCTGTTGTCGCTCCATTCGGAACGCCCCGCTCGATCCGGGGGGCATGCTGTTGGGCCACGGATGGAACACGGAGCAGCCGGCGACCGTCTTGACGATGCACTCGCCACAGCGCGCCCCTGGCCCTACCGGGAGTCCGCCAGGAGCGCGTCGGCGTGCCTGTGGGCGGCTTCGCCCTGGCCACCGAGCATCCGGGCCAGCTCGTCCACGCGCTGCGGGCGCGTCAACGGCTGGATGTCCGAGAGCGTGCGTCCGTCGCGGACTTGCTTGGTGACGACGAAGTGCGTGTCCGCCACCGCGGCGACGGGCGCGAGGTGTGTGATGCAGAGCACCTGCCGGGCGCGCGCAATCTGACGCATCTTCTCGCCGACGGCGTTCGCAGTCTCGCCGCCGACGTTTGCGTCCACTTCGTCGAAGACCAGCACGGGAATCTCATCCTCGGCAGCGAGCACGGTCTTGAGCGCCAACATTACGCGCGCCATTTCACCGCTCGACGCGATGGCGCGCAGCGGGCGGGCGGGTTCGCCGGGGTTGGGCGCGAACTGAAATTCAACCGCATCGCAGCCGGTCGCCGTCGGGACCGCCGGCGCGAGCGCGATTCCAAGCTCGCTCTGCTGGAAGCCCAAATCCTGCAACTGTCGCGTCGCCGCCTTGGCAAGCTTGGGAATCACCTTGCGCCGCGCGGCTGTCAGGTCGCGGCCAGCACGGGCCAGCTCGATGTCGAGCTTGGCAAGCGCGTCGTTCAGACGGGCCAGTTCCGCGTCACGCTGTTCGAGGCTCTGCAGGCGGGCTGTCGCCGTGCTGCCGAACGCGATGACCTCGGCGAGCGACGCACCGTATTTGCGTCTGAGCGAATGGAGCAGATTCAGCCGCTCCTCCAACTGCGCGAGACGCGCGGGATCGAGGTCAACGCGGTCGGCGTAGCGGGAAAGGTCCGACTGAAGCTCGCGGAGTGAGGCGGTGATTTGCCCGTGCGCCTCGGCGAAGGGGCTGGCCGCCGAGTCCACGCGCTGAAGCTCCTGCAAGGTGCGGCCCAGCGCGCCGAGCTGGTTCAGCAGCGAAGTGTCGTCCCCGTCGAGCGCACCGAGGCCGGCCTGCGAGAGTTCCAGCAGGCGCGCGGCGTTGCTGGCGCGATGATGCTCGGCCTCGACCTCGGCGTCTTCGCCGGGGAGGAGCTTGGCTGTGGAGATTTCGTGGGCCTGATGGCGGAGCAGGTCGAGCTGCTGCGCGTAAGTCTGCTCGTCCACGATGAGCGTGGCCTTCTCCCGCTCCACAGCCGCACGGCTGCGGACGAGTTCGGCGAAGGCGGCGGCGTGCGATTGAAGCCCGCCGAACGCGTCGAGAATGGCGAGCTGCTTCGCGGGATGCAGGAGGGATTGGTGATCGTGCGGGCCGTGCATGTCCACCAGCCCCTCGCCGATGGCGGCGAGCGTGGCGAGCGTGGTGGGGGAGCCGTTGATGAACTGGCGGTTCGCCCCGGCGGCGGTGAAGACGCGCTTGAGGACGAGCTGGTTTTCCTCGCACGGCTCCAGCCCGTGGTCATCGAGCAGCGAGGCGAGCGGGCCGCGCAGCTTTGCAGTGTCGAACACCGCCTCGACCGCGCAACTGTCCGAGCCGGCGCGGATGAGCGTGCGGTCGGCACGCTCGCCGAGGACGAGGTTGAGCGCGCCGATGATGATGGACTTGCCGGCGCCGGTCTCGCCGGTGATGACGTTGCAGCCGGGGCGCAGCTCCAGCGTGAGATCGGCCACGAGGGCGAGGTTCTTGATGCGGAGAGTGGTGAGCATCGTGCGGCGCCGGGATCATTCCGGCAGGCGCGACGGGGGCAAGGAATTTCTGGCGGCAGTGCGGGCGGGAGAGCGGGACAGGGGCAGGTGGGAAAGTGGGAAAGTGAACAGGTGAGAGAGTGTGCAATGTGTTTTCCTCCCACCTTTCCACTTTCCCGTTTTCCCAGTTTCCCACCTGCTCACTCTCTCCCTCTCTCACCTGCCCGCCCTCGCTACCTCGGTGCGATCAGTTTTGGAAATTCGGGGTGGGAGCGGAGGGCGTTGTAGTTGGTGTCGGTGGTGGCGAAGGCGCGCAGGTCGTTGGCGGCGGGCGTTTGCTTCAACCGGGCGTTGCTGAAGTGGATGGCGTTGCTCAAGGCTCCGATGGCGGCGTTTGTCTTGCGCTGGAAGGTGAGGAGGGAGCCGAGGTCGTAGGAGAGTTCGGGGCTGGTGGGATGCAGCTTCACGAGTCGTTGCAACGACTCCTCCATTTTCACGACGTTGCCTATGAGCTGGTAGGTCTGGAGCGCGGCCTGGAGGCGATTGTTGTCGGCCTGAGGGTCGGCGAGGATCTGTTCGCAGAGGGGCAGCAGCCGGTTGACGGTGAGCTGGGCCTTTGCGGACTGGCCGAGCTGGGTGTAGGCGTGCGTGACGGGCAGGAGCACCACCGCGTCGCTGCCGCCGGTCTGGGACAAGTTGTCAAGGACGGCGACGGCGTCGTTGGTGCGGCGGAGTTGGGCGAGGGATGCGGCGAATTGCAGGGCGACCTGGGCGTTGGCGGGGTTGGCGCGGTAGCTGGCCTCGATCTGGCCGAGCTGGCCTTGCGCCTGTTCGAGCGTCTTCTGCATTTGCTGGTTGGCACCAAGCTTTTGGCGGATGTCGAGGAGCTGGCCGATGAGGTCTCTTGCTGAGAGGTTGTTCGGGTCGAGCTTCTGGAAGGTGCGCGCGATCAGCAACGCATCGTCGAAGCGGCCCAGGCTCATGAGGAGGTTCGAGTA
The DNA here is from genome assembly GCA_016235545.1 of Verrucomicrobiota bacterium. GTDB lineage: Bacteria > Verrucomicrobiota > Verrucomicrobiia > Limisphaerales > SXTU01 > SXTU01. The sequence goes on from JACRKB010000209.1 coordinate 3,562, forward strand.
GCGGAAGACTGCCTCCGGGCTGAACGGGCAGAAGGCGAAGGCCTGGCGGAAGGCGAAGTCGCACTCGCGGATCATGCGCTGCTGCTCGGCGAGGTTTCCGCGACGGCCCGCCTCGTTGATGCGCCAGAAATAGACGCCGGCGATGGCGCTGCGGAGCTTGGAGAACGCCTTCTGCGAGTCGTCGTCGCGGACGAAGCGGGAGTCGGGCTTCACTTCCTTGCCGTCCACCTTCAAGTTTTCGTAGTTGCGCTTCACATAGACCTGCTCGGCGACGCGGCAGATGTTTGATACGGAGGTGTCGTAGGTGATCCAGTTGCCGATGAGTCGCTCGGAATACTTGCTCCAGAAGCGGTGGTCGCGGTCCACGATTTCCTGCGTCATCTCCGTGAGCGGCTGGCGGTTGATCTTCATGATGACGCCGGAGGGGGTCAGGTGGGGATACATCCAGTCCAGCGGGAAGCTCTCCTCGACGTAAAACTCGTGGTCGGGGTTCTTGTCGAACATGACCTTGGTGAGGATGCCGTTGATGGACATGACGGCGACCTGGCCGCTGACCTGGATGCGGCCGCTGGCCTCGTCGTAGCGCACGTCCTCGCCGGGTTTGATCTGGCGCGGCTCGTTCGGAAGCTTGTTGTCGTGGTCAAGGCGGCGGCGGGCGTCCTCGACGTATTCGGTGAAGGCCTTCGAGGAGTCCTCGACCGTGCATGTGAGGATTTCGAGGTCGGGATAGACGCCGCCCTCGCTCTTCGAGATCGCGTCGGGATAGGCGGCTTCGAGCAGCAAGCGGTTGAGGCGGATGCTGGCCCAGGTGAGGTCCTGGCGTGCGAAGCGCTGAATCCTCGCGTCGAGCTTCACATGGGCGAAGCGGTTCGTGCTGTAAAAGGGCGCGGGGGAGTTGAGGAACTGTTCGCGCCGCGCCTGCTTGGCCTTCTCGCGTGTGTCCTGCACGGCTTGCAGTTTTTGAGCAGTCTCGGCCTGCACGCGCGCGAGGGTTTGCTGGAGGAGCTTCACGTCGGCCTTTTGCTGCTGGGCCTGGGCCTGGATGGAGTTCTGCAATTCGTTCCCCTGCTGGGACGCGCGGGCCTCGGCCTCGGCGTGCTCCGCGTGGATGCGGTGCAAGTCCTCGAAGACCTGCCAGCGCTCGGGCATCTCGCGCTCGATGAGGATGTTGAATTCCCTGGCGAGCGCCTTGCGGAGTGCGGCTTCGCTGCCGCTGGCCAGGAGCGTGCGGGTGCCCGGCGTGAGCTGTTCGTGGAGCCACCGGGAAAGCGGGTCCTGGGCGGGGCCGGGCGAGAGCTTGGCGGCGAGGGCTTTGACATTGGTGAGGTGCTCAGGCTCGAAGAGGGAGCTGCCCGCGCGGCGCTTGCGCTCGATGGCCTTGCCAATCTTCTCTCCGAAAAGCGAGTCGAGCGGCTTGGCGGGCGCATGGAGCAGGCCGACAAGTTTGGCAAGTGTGCCGGTCTCGTAGGGCTGGCCGTGGGCCTTGGAGTTGCGGGCCTTGTTGCCGAGGAAGAGGCCTTGCAGGTAATCCACTGTGCCGGCAAAGAATGGCGGATCCTTCTGGTTGCTCCGGTTGTAGTGGGAGCGGATATACATGAGGTAGGTGGCATCCGCGAGGGCGTTCTGGGTGATGAGATACACGTCGCGCCGGTCGAAGTCGGGGTTGTGGCGCTGCTCTGGCTTGATGAAGCTCTCGCAGAAAATCATGTAGGTGGGGCAGAAGCGCCCGGGGTCCGTGCCGCCGTAGAGCACCGTGTCCCGCGTCATCTCCGGGTAGGTGAGCTTGGCGCGGGCGGGGTCCTTCAGCGCGGCCTCACGCTCCTTGCGGTCGTAGCTGAGGTTGCCTTTGCTGTCCTCAAAGGGAGGCGTGAACATGTCGTGGCCAAACCAGTAGCCGAAGCGGTGGCCGCGCTGCTCGTTCTCCGCCCAGTGCGAGAGGATGGTGTGCGCGGGCAGGGCGCAGAAGAGCGCGAGCATCAGCGTCACCGGCAGCCGGGTGCGGGCGAGCAGGAAGAGGGCGATGAACGCGACGGCCAGGCCCATGCCGAACTTCGTGGTGAAGATGACGAGCGGATACTGCACCTCATTGTTCGAGTGTGCATACCACGCGACCGCGCCGGCCAGAGCGCTGCCCACCAGCAGCCACCGGCGGAAGAACGCGTAGTTCGCCGCAGCCGCAGCGCCGATCATCGCCAGGCCGTAGCCCACGAGCATCGAGATTGGCACGTAGGAGGCGGTGAAGAACACCTTGTTCAACCCCTGGCTCTGCCGGTCCGGCGGCGGGTTCAGCAGGTAAATCAGCATCAGCGAGAGGAACAGAAACACGGTCGTCAACCCCGCCAGCCATGCACGCTCGGGCCGCCCGCCAGCGTGCCGAAAGAAGAGGAACGGGATGATGCCGATGAGGAGGAAGACATAGCCGCAGATCATGCCCGGCACGACCAGGCGGTATTCCGCGAAGTTCATCGCCAGCTTGAGCAGGCAGAAGAAGCCGTAGATGCCGGAGACGGCGCCGAGCCAGACCTTCTCCTCCTGCTCGATGCGCCGGTAAAAGATGACGGCCAGAGGGATGAGGCCGATGACGAGCAGGACCAGATTCATCTCCTCGATGGAAGCCTCCACGTAGGTCTGTATCTGGCCGAAGAAGCGATCAAGGCCGGAGGTGGGGTTGCCCTTCTCGTATTGGCCGCGCGTCAGCGCGTGCTTGAAGCCCTCGATGGTGCGCGGGTAGCCCCATTGCATCGGCGGGTTGGTCATGCCCGCCAGCGGCATGTAGAAGTAGAAGCCCGCGCCCAAACAGAACGCGACCACCATCCCGAAGGCCGGCAGAAACTCCGTGCCCAGCTTGCCGCCCGTGTGGATGAGGAGCGCGCCCGCCACAACGATGGAGGCGAGGCCGATGACCACGAACGCCTTCACATACGCAAAGTTCAGCCCGGACTCTGCGATGCCTTTGACGCCGCCGTAGGTCATCAGCATCCCGATGCCGGCGAGCACGAAGATCACCACGTTTCCGAAGAACACGTCGCGGCCCAGCTTCGCGTCCCGCGCGAGCACGGCGACTTGCAGGCCCAGCACCGCCACGAGGAGCGTCTGGTGGTTCGTGAAACAGATGCCCAGCCAGAACGCCGCCCACCAGATGTAGCGAGACTGGTGCGGCGCGTGCATCCAGCGCATGATGGAAATCAGCATCAGCACCAGTGACAGCGCGCTGATGGCATACACCTCGACGATCACCGACTGGCTCCAGAGGTAGCCGTTGAAGGCCATCACCATGCCGCCCACGAAACCGGACACGACGCAGATGGCGTTGCGCACCTTCGGCTCGATGCCCCGCAAGTTCTCGAAGCCCTCGATGATCATCGCGCTGCCCCGCGACACCATCATGCCAATGATGCCGCAGCCCAGCGCACCGCAGATGGCGGAGGCCAGCGCCACTCGCCACGCGATGTTGTAGAAGGGCACCAGCTCGCAGATCAGCCAGGTGAAGAGCGTCCAGACCGGATAGCCCGGCGGGTGCGGCACTCCCGCGTAAAAGGAGCCGACCGCCAGCTCCCCGGAGTCCTCAAGCGTCAGGTCCGGCGCGAGCGAGAAGTAGTAGCCGATGAACACCACGAAGGTGGTGATGACGAAGGTGAGCTAGTCCACCCTCTGGAACAGCGGGGCCACCGGGCCGGGTGCCGGGGTGGCGGGGATGGCACCCTTGGCAGGGGAAGCGGGCGAAGCCTTCGGCTTTGGCTCCGGCTTTTTGAGGCTGTCAGGCTGCTTTAGGTCGGCGCTCATGAGGTGAAATTCAGTTGGCCTTGCGGGCCGAAAAAGAGGGCATACTTGAAGGCGAACGACGGGTGTTTGTCCATTCCAAAAGCGGGCGGGAGCAGCGTGCAGACGCGGGGTTCGCCCGCATTCTCGAAGAGATGTCCTGCTCAAAATCTGACGTGCTGGTGGTCACTGGGAGAATATGGACAGCGCCGCCGGAGATATGTGCGAAGGGATTGATTCGGGTAAATCCCGTAGCACTGAATTCACCCATCGCCCTCCGGCCCGGCATGAAGACCGTTCAGCCACGGATGGAACACGGACTGAACACGGAAGCGTGGAAACAGGACGAACGCCCCTTCCATGTCCGTGTTTCATCCGTGTTTCATCCGTGGCTAAATTCCATGTCCGCAGCCACCACCGCCGTCAGTCCCGATACCCCGCCGGGTGCCGCTTGTGCCAGTCCCACGCTGTCGCGACGATGTCCTCCAGCTTTGGGAACTTCGGCTGCCAGCCCAGTTCATGGAGCGCCTTGTCCGCTGCGGCCACGAGGCGCGGCGGGTCACCGGGGCGACGCGGCTGCTCCACCGACTTGATGGCCAGGCCGGAGAGTTGCGCGCACGTCTGGATGACCTCGCGCACCGAGTAGCCGGAGCCGTTGCCCAGGTTGAAGAAGCCCGCCTTGCCCGGCGCGAGGGCGAGGATGTGCGCCTGCGCCAGGTCCACGATGTGGATGTAGTCGCGGATGCAAGTGCCATCCGGCGTCGGGTAGTCCGTGCCGAATATCTCGCACTGCGGGCGCTGGCCGAGCGCGACCTTCAACACGTTCGGGATGAGATGCGTCTCGATGCGGTGGTGCTCGCCGAACTTCCGGCTCGCCCCCGCCGCGTTGAAGTAGCGGAACGCCACGAACTCCAGCCCGTGAAGCTGCTGATACCACATCAGCATCTTCTCAAACATCAGCTTCGACTCGCCGTAAGGATTCACCGGCCGCTGCGGGAGCGACTCATCCATCGGCATCTTCTCCGGCACGCCGTAAGTCGCGCATGTGGAGCTGAAGACAAACTTCCGCACCCGCGCGGCGACGGCGGCGTCCAGCAGGTTCAGCCCGTGCGCCACGTTGTTGCGGAAATACTTTCCCGGGTTCTGCATGGACTCGCCCACGAGCGCGTGCGCGGCGAAGTGGATGACGGCCTCCGCCTGCGCATCCACCAGCGCGCGCGCCACCACCTCACGGTCTGCGAGGTCGCCCAGGATGAACTTGGCCCGCGTGTCCACCGCCGATCGATGCCCCTCGCAGAGATTGTCGAACACGGTGACCGTGTGCCCCGCGTTGAGCAGCTCCTCGACGCACACCGAGCCGATGTAGCCCGCGCCACCGGTGACAAAAACATTCATGGGCGCGCAGCGTAGGCAAACCCACTTGCCCGCTCAATGCCAAAGCCGCCTTTCCACTGGGACGGGCGCATCTCACTTTCCTGCAGACCGGACGCGAGTCGGTGCTTCGGGCTGAAAGCCCGGCATTCGCTAGCCTGGGGTGAAGCCCCAGGTCAACGAGGCCACGAGGAAGCCGAGCGCTGTAAGCGCGTCACCTTGGCA
>JACRKB010000024.1 GCA_016235545.1 Verrucomicrobiota bacterium
CTCCGAACTTGGAAACGCAGGGACGCAAGAAAGGCGGGCGGAGCGCGGCGTTCACGCCGCAGCAGGCTGGGGAGGAAAAGTGCATTCGGCAGTCAGTTGACTTGCGTATGTTTCTGCGGCCTGAAGGCCGCGCTCCTCGCCACCGGCTGGCGTCCAGCTTCGGAGTTCGGGCTTAGGATTATGAGCAAGAGGAGGACCGCGCAGTCTGCTCCTGCTCGTAATCCTGATCCTAATCCTGCTCGCTTCTCGCCCAGTTCATGGGCGGGTGAAGGGTTGCTTGCGACCCCGCGCCATCCTGTTCGCATTTCACCGGCTGGCATCGGGAACTGCCATCACTTGACCGGGCGGGGAACATGCACGGTCACCCGCGTCCCCTTGCCGAGCGTGGAGGCGATCCACATGGAGCCGCCCAGCTTGCTGGCGGTGTGATACGCCTTGGTCAGGCCGAAGCCCCCGCCACGGGTGGCCTTCTCCCGGACGTTGGAGGCGCGGTAGCCAAAGCCCACCACCTGCTCAATCTCCCCCTCCGGGATGCCGCAGCCGGTGTCCTCCACCACCATGCGCAGCTCCTTGCCGTTGTCATGCAGGCCTGCGGCGATGTGCCCGCCGGGCGGGGTGTATTTCCGCGCGTTGGCGATCAGGTCCCGGAAAACATCCTGCAAAACCGGGGGCATGTTGATGGTGTCGCCGTCCACGCTCTCGATCTTGAAGTTCACGAGGTAGTCCGTGGGGTCCTGCGAGGCGATGTTGAAAAGGATGTGGTAGCGCCCCTTGCTGTTCTTCTCGAGGGCTGCAAAGAAGTTCACGAAGTTGTCAGTCAGTTGCCCGATGCTGTGCGGCCGCCAGACAGTGCCGGTGCGGAGGCGCTCCTGATATTCCCCGATGCGGACCACCATGACCTTGAGAATCGAGTCGAGGTTCGCGGCGGCCTCGCTCAAGGGGGGCTGGCTGGCATTGTCCGGGGAACGGCGGAGCACGCCCGACCATTCCTTGAGAAAAGCTGATTGCAGGGTGATCGCCTGCCGGGAGGCCTCGGCGTCGAGCCGTCCGGCCCGCACCAGTTGCAGCACTTCGTTGGCGAGCTGCGTGGTTTCAGGCAAGGCCGCCGCGTCGTTGAGGTCCAGTTTGAGCAACTGAAGCTCCCCCATCAGGATGTTGAGGATGTTGAGGAAGGAGTGCAGGTCCAACTGGGCAAGTTGCTGCTCGGAAATGTCGAGTGGCTTCGTGATTTGCATGGGATGAGGGCAAGGCAGACTGCTCACGCTCAGACCGCCGGTGCTGGCAGCTCGGACTGCCATTTGAGCAGCACAGCCCGGAGCTGCTCCAGCTCGATGGGCTTGGCGAGGTGCTCATCGAATCCGGCGGCCAGATAATCCTGATGCGTCATGCCCAGTTGACCGGCGGAAACCGCCATGATCTTGAGCCGGCAACGCCGTCCCGGATGCGCCGCCGCGTCCGCCTCACGGAACAGTTCGATGCCATCGATGCCGTTGACCTCCGGCATCTCCACGTCGGTGAACACCAGGTCAAATTCCTGCGCGCGAATCCGCACCACTGCGGAGGCGACATCCCCGGTCGAAACCACCGTGCAGCCGAGGTGCTTCAGGAACAGCTCGGCCACGCGGCGGTTCATGGCCACGTCATCCACCAGGAGCACGCGCAGGTGAGCGTGTGAACCGGCGGGCGGCGGGGTGGTTCCTGGAGTTGGGTTCATGTGTTGAAATGACGTGGAAGTTCGATGGCGGCGGATCATCGCGTGGAGTGGAATTCCGCGTCAACGGCATTCAACCCGAACTCCGAAGTGGAATGGGAGCGCGGCCGCCCCGGGCGCTGTTTTCCGCGCCCGAGCGGAAAACTCGGGCGTTGGTCCCAGCACGTCGGAGGCTGGCCGCAAGGGCGCGGCCAGCAACGCCTGGGGCGGGCATCCACCCCCCGGCTTTGGAGTTCGGCATATCGCCAATGGAGGAGCGGCAACACGCGGCTTGGACGCTTCGCGAAGATGCGCCACGCTCCGCTCGCCCGGGGTTCCGGGCAAAACACTTTGTGAAGAACAACCTCCTCGAACTTCCCGGCCTGAGCGTGACGCTGGACCGACTCGTCCATGCGCCGGAGCTGCCCGCGCCGCCGGACAAGCCGCACTCCTTCGTCTATTTCATCAGCATCCACAACGGCTCGGACCGGACCATCACCATCAAGGGCCGCAAGTGGGTGGTCACGAACTCACGCAACGAGGTCACAGCCATCGAGGGGGACGGCGTGGTGGGGGAGTTCCCCGTGTTGAAGCCCGGAGAGAAGTTCAGCTACAACAGCCGCCACATCCTGGACACGACGCGGGCCATCGCGCAGGGCAGCTATTGGGGGGCGGATGAAGCGGGCGTGCTCGTCGTCGTGCGCATCCCGACGTTCGAGATGGTGGTGCCGGAGGGGCGGGGAAGTTGAGAGTTGGGGGGTTGAGAGTTGAGAGTAAAGACGGCGGCTTCCTGCATCGCTGGTTGCATCCAGCGGCTTGGCGGCGGTTTTAGGCCATCAACTATCAACTCCCCAACTCTCAACTCGCCCTTCCCGCCCACGGCGGCGCAGCCACTACATGTGCGCGATCATGTTGTCGCCGAAGGCGGAGCACTTGATCTCGGTCGCCCCGTCCATGAGGCGGGCGAAGTCGTAGGTGACGCGCTTGCTGGCAATCGCGCCGTTGAGGCCCTTGAGGATGAGGTCGGCGGCTTCGATCCAGCCGAGGTGGCGCAGCATCATCTCGCCACTGAGGACGACGGAGCCGGGGTTGACCTGGTCCTTGCCGGCATACTTGGGCGCGGTGCCGTGCGTGGCCTCGAAGATGGCGTGGCCGGTGACGTAGTTGATGTTGCCGCCGGGCGCGATGCCGATGCCGCCGACCTGCGCGGCGAGGGCGTCGCTGAGGTAGTCGCCATTCAAGTTGAGGGTGGCGATGACATCGAAGTCGGTGGGGCGGGTGAGCACCTGCTGGAGGGCGATGTCGGCGATGGCGTCCTTGATGAGGAGCGCGCCGCCTTTGACTGCGGCGGCCTGCTCGTCGTTTGCGGCGGCTTCGCCCTTTTCCGTCTGGGTCTTTTCCCACTTGGCCCAGGTGTAAACCTTGTCGCCGAAGATGCGTTCCGCCGCGCTGTAACCCCAGTCGCGGAAGGCGCCCTCGGTGTATTTCATGATGTTGCCCTTGTGGACGATGGTCACGTTGCGGCGCTTGTTGGCGAGGGCGTATTCCACGGCGGCCTTCATGAGGCGGATGGTGCCGACGTTGGAGACGGCCTTGATGCCGAGGCCGACTTGCACGGGGATGTGCGAGGCGTCGTGGTCGGGCGCGGCGAGCTTCATGTAGCCGGCGATGGCGTCCTTGGTGCCGAAGCGAATCTTGGCGAAGTCCTTCGGAAATTCCTTCGCGATGAAGTCGAGGACCTTCTGCGCCTCGGGTGAGCCGCCGACGAACTCAATGCCGGCGTAAATGTCCTCGGTGTTCTCGCGGAAGATGACCATGTCCACCTTCTCGGGGTGCTTCACGGGGCTGGGGACGCCGGTGAACCATTGCACGGGGCGCAGGCAGACGTAGAGGTCGAGCATCTGGCGCAGGGCGACGTTGAGCGAGCGCATGCCGCCGCCGATGGGCGTGGTGAGCGGGCCTTTGATGCCGACGAGGAATTCGCGGAAAGCATCCACGGTGTCGTCGGGCAGCCAGTTGTTGAATTTTTTGAAGCTCTCCTCGCCGGCGAAGACTTCCATCCACGCGATTTTGCGCTGGCCGCCGTAGGCTTTCTCAACGGCGGCGTCCATCACGCGGACGGAGGAGGCCCAAATGTCAGGGCCGGTGCCGTCGCCACGGATGAAGGGGATGATGGGGTTGGCGGGGACGGAGAGTTTGCCGTTGGCGATGGAGATTTTGCCGCCGACGGGGACGGTGCAGGTGGTGTAGGGCATGAGGTAGTTGAGAGTTGAAGGTTGAGAGTTGAGACTATTGCGTGTGTGTCGCGCGGCGGGCCGCGCAAAGAGGAGGGTTTGTAGCGGACGGGGAAATGTGCGGCAAGCGGTTTGGTTGGAAAGTTGCGGTCTGGGGACGTCTCCGCCAGCCAATCGCCAGCCAGCCAATCGCCGCTTGCGAGGCGGAGTGAAGTTCCGGCACAGTGCCCGCCCCTGTCCCGGCGCGGGCGGTCACGAGACGCGCACGGGCAGGACTATTTCGCCATGCAGAGCACGCACAACTGGCACATCCAAGCCACCCGGGCCATCATCACGCCCCGCCAACTGGCCGACTCGCTCCCGCTCACGCAGGAGGTCGCCGAGACCGTCATCGCCGGCAGGCACGCGGTGCAAAACATCCTCGATGGAAAGGACCACCGGCTGCTGGTCGTCGTCGGCCCGTGCTCCATCCACGACCCGGTGGCGGCGGTGGATTACGCGCGGCACCTGGTCCCGCTGCGGCGGGAGTTCGCGGACCGGATGGAGATTGTGATGCGCGTCTATTTCGAGAAGCCGCGCACGATTCTGGGTTGGAAGGGCTTGATCAACGACCCGCATCTCGACGGCTCGTGCGACATCGAGGCTGGCTTGAAGGTCGGCCGCAAACTGCTGCACGACATCGTCGCCCTCGGGATGCCGGCGGGGACGGAGTTCCTTGATCCGGTGGTGCCACAGTTCCTCGCGGACCTCGTGAGCTGGGCGGCGGTGGGCGCGCGCACGACGGAATCGCAGACACACCGCGAGATGGCCAGCGGCCTGTCCATGCCCGTCGGCTTCAAGAACGGCACGGATGGCAGCCTGGAAACGGCGGTCAACGCGATGAAGGCCGCGCGCCACGCGCACAGTTTTCTAGGCATCGACCCCGACGGGCGCACCTGCATCATCCAGACCACGGGCAACAAGTGGGGCCACGTCGTCCTGCGCGGCGGCAAGCACGCGCCGAACTACGACGAGCGCAGCATCGCCGAGGCGGTGCAGCAGCTCCGCGACGCCGGCCTGCCGGGCACGCTCATCGTGGATTGCAGCCATGCGAACTCGGGCAAGAAGCACACGCGCCAGCAGACGGTCTGGCAGCACATCATCGAGCAACGCGCGGCGGGCAGCCCCTCGGTCATCGGCGTGATGCTGGAGAGCAATTTGGAGGAAGGCAGCCAGCCGTTGGGCGCGGACCTGAAGCAGTTGCGCTACGGCGTGTCCGTCACGGACGCGTGCCTCGGGTGGAAGGACACGGAGGCGCTGCTGCTGCAGGGTTACGAGGCACTGCGTAGGTGAGCAGGTGGGAAAGTGAGCAGGTGAGAGAGTGGGAGAGTGAGAGAGTGGGAGGAATCGTTGGAGCCATCCCACCCGCTCACTCTCTCACTTTCCCACCTGCTCACCTGCTCACCCGCTCACCTGCTCACCTTCCCCTCCGCCAGCCGCTCGACGGCGGTTTGGAGAAACAACTCGGCCATGCGGTTGTCATTCGGCTGCACCTTGAGCGAACGCTCGGTGAACGCCTTGACCTTCGACCAGTCATCGAGTTGCGCGTAGTGCCATCCGACGTGCGTGAGAGTGAAGCCGCCGTTGGGATCAAGTTCGAGGGCGCGCAGGAAATGGCGCGTGGCGAGCTGCCGGTCGCCGAGGAGATCGAGACACATCCCGTAACGCAGGCGCGGGTAGCTGTCGTAAGGGTTCAACGTCGCCGCGCGGTCGAACCACTCCATCGCTTCCTCCGCCAGCTCGCGATGGTTGTCCGGGCGCTCCCACGCGGTCACACGCAGCACCTCGCCGATGGCGAAGCAGGTTTCCGAGTTCGCGGGTTCGAGCGCGTGGGCTTGGCGCAGGAAATCCAGTTGTGCGGAAGCGATGGGTGCGGCATCCGACTTCGTGATCAACGTCCGCTCGTGCGCGCGGAGGAAGGCTCCGTGCCACAGCCAGACGGCCGCCACCAGGCCCAGCGCCATGAGCGCAACGCGTGAGGCCACGCCCGGTCGCACCCAGTGGTCGTCCGTGGCGAATCGGAAATGCGCGGCAAGCAGGGCCATGATCACGACGGCCGCCGTGGCGTTGGCCGGGATGTGGAAGTTGAAATCCACCACCGAGTGCAGCAGGAGCGAGATCAGCGCGACGGAGCCGCCGAGCACGAAGGCCGCGCGGTTGCTCTGGCGCGTGCGGAAGTCGTCGCCCTCACGCTGGACGTGCCGCCACACGCGGAACACGCCGATGAACACGAGCGCGAACGCTGCAGCCACCAATGCCGCGCCAGCCACGCCGTAGTCGGCGAGAGTGTCAAGGTAGTCGTTGTGCGCGCGGCCCGGACGGGCTTGGATGAAACCATCGCGGTGCTGGCGGAACAGATGATCGAAGTGCCCCGGCCCCGCGCCCCACCAGAAGTTCGCCTGCCAGATTTTCACCGCGGCCGGCCAGATTTTGAAGCGCGGGTCGTCGAGCTTGTCGGGGTTCAATGCCTTGTGCACCCGCTCGGAAGTCGTCTTCACCTCGGAGACGATCCACACCGCCGCCACCATCAGGAGGACCAGCACAATGAGCGCGGGGAGGCGCTGCCCGCGCTGGCCCAGCAGCACCGCCAGCAGCACGAGCAACGCGAGCGCGGAGGCAGCCCAGCCGCCGCGCGATTCCGTGCTCACCAGCCCCGCGATCATCACCAGCACCGCGTAGCCTGTCAGCACGCGCGCGAGGTGCGCGAGCCGGCCCGAGAGCAGATACGCCAGCGCGAGAGGCAGGGCGATTTCCAGCAGGCCGGCAAGGTGGTTCGGACAGATGTAAGTGCCCGAGCCGCGACCGGCGTAGCTCTCCGGACGCACGAACTGCCAGACATGGCCGGACTTGGTGAGGAACTGAGAGACGGCATACATCGCCGCGAACGTCGCCACGGCGATGAGCGCGCCGGCGATCCAGTTGGCGGAGTGCTGGCGGTTGAGATTGTTGAGCGTGACGAAGAAGACCGTTCCGTAGAGGGCCAGGTGGAGCAGCTCGCCGCGCGCGGTGTATTCCACAACCGCCTCGTGGCCGCGCATCACTGCGTAAATCAGAAACGCGGCGACCGCCCACGCCAGCGGCGGCCAGAGAAGCGCGTAGTCAGCCCTGACCCAAATCCGCACGAGCCAGAGCAGAAGTGCGGCTGCTCCGAGTCCCGCCATCACCGCAAAAAACTCCGCGTGCGTGCCGCCCAATGCCAGCGGCCCGAAGACAAGCAGCCCGACCATGAGGACGTGAATCCCCCGTTCGCAAAAGGCATCCAGTCGGTCGCGCCACATCGGCGGGACGCTAGGGAACACGGCGGGAGTGGTCACGCCCTTTCGGGGGGAGGACAACGGACCCAAACTGCAAACAAAACGGCCAGAGCGGTAGCCGCTCTGGCCGTTCGCAATTGAGTTGTGGACGCTTACTTCATGAGCGCCAGCGCGGAGGAGACGAGCTTGTCAGCGCTGAGGCCGTGCAGCTTGTAGAGTTCCTCGGCGAGGTAGGCGCTCTGGCCAAACTCGCCGGGAATGCCCAGCGAGGTCATGCGGTGCGCGATGCCGGCACGGCTCAAGGCGTGGCTCACTTGCGCGCCCATGCCGCCGACGATTTGATGGTCCTCGATGGTCACGACGCGGCCATTCGCGGCCTTCACGGCGGCACCGATGGTTTCGATGTCCACATGGTTGATGAAGGGATTGTTGATGACGGTCGCCTTCACGCCTTGCTCGGCGAGTTTCTTGCCGGCGCTGATGGCCTTGTCGAGGAGCACGCCGCAGCCGATGAGGACGAGGTCCGTTCCTTGCGCGAGCACTTGCGCCTTGCCCCACGGATAGGTCGCGCCGGGAATCCAGCTCATCGGGTAGTTCTCGCGCCCGACGAAGAAGAGGTAGCTCTCGCCGTCCTTGCCCGCCGCGCGGTCGGCGGCGTAGCGCGTGATGGCTTGATACATCAGCGACTCCGCTTCGTCCGGGCAGCTCGGCATGATGACGCATGTGTGCGGGATGGAGCTGACGGCGGCGATGTAAGTCGTGGCCTGGTGGCTCGCGCCGTCGGCGGCGTCTTGGAAGCCGATGTGGCTGAACATCGCGATGACCGGAGCCTGCGAGAGCGCGGCCATCGTGAGCGGGAGGTTGCCCTTCGTGACGCCGAACTGGCCGAAGGTGTCCACGATGGGGATGTAGCCGGATTTCGCGTAGCCCGCGCCGACGCTGATCATGTTCGCCTCGGCGATGCCGACCTCGACGAAGCGCTCGGGCAGCGCCTTCTGAAAGGCACTGATGCCGGTGGAGCCTTGCACGTCGCACGAGATGGAGAAGACCGGCAGGCCGTCCATCGCGGCGCGGACGGCACCTTTCGCGAGGCCAGCTTGAACTTTGTCCTTCTTCATCGCCGGGGCAGCGGGTGCGGGCGCGGCTGCGGCAGCGGCGGCCTTCGCCTTCTTTGCCGCTTCACTCTTCTCCCAGTCAGCGCGGAGCGCAGCGGCCCACGCGACGAACTCGGCGGGCGCGGTGTCGCCGGTGTAAATCTCCGTCACCCACGCGGGAATCTGCTCGCCGTTCGCCAGCGGGAAGCCGTGGCCACCGGAGGAATTATCCACGGTCGCCTTGATGCCGTAGCCCTTCACTGTCTTGACCCAGAGGCAGACAGGCTGCTTAGGGTTCGACTTCGCGGCGGCGATGCCTTTTTCCACCGCGAGATAAACCGCCTGCAAGTCGTGGCCGTTCGGAACAGCAATCACGTTCCAGCCCAGCACGGCCATCGCGCTGAGACTCGGCTGCATGGAGAACGAATCCTTCGTGATGCGGCCCGAGAGCTTCGTGTCGTTGTCGGAGAGGATGAGCACGAAGGGGTTTACCTTGTCCTTCGCGGCGAGGCCGGGGATCGCGGCGAACGCTTCCTTCGCCTCGCCTTCCATCGCCGCGCCGTCGGACACGGTGCAGACGGTGACGCGGTCGCGGCCGGCGGTCTTGTCGCCCATCGCGAGACCCTGCGCCTGCGGGAGGCTGGAGCCGAGCGGGCCGTTGGAGACGAGCACTCCCTCGGGATTGAGATGTGACTCGCCGTGGCCGGTGAACTTGCTGGCGATGCTGCGGAAGCCCTTGAGCGTGTCGAAGGTCATGCCATCGAAGCCGTAGAGCGCGCGCAGGGCATAGACGCCGTTCTCGGTGTGGCCGGCATCATTAACGAAGTTGAACGCCTCGTGCCACTGCCGTCCTTGCGTCGCAAACATCTGCGCGTGGACCGCCGCCATGATGTCGGCGAAGGCC
>JACRKB010000210.1 GCA_016235545.1 Verrucomicrobiota bacterium
CAGGCTTCGCACCAGCAGGACATGGACGGCTGGCCCAACTACTGGCCCGGCCTCCCGCCGATGTGGTATGCCACGCACTGCGTCGGTCCAGTGGCCGGCCTCATCGGCAAGCCCGCCGAATACGTGAGCTGCTTCGGCTCCGGCACCGTGCGCAAGGAACTCATCGCGAAATACGGCTCGCCCTTCGCCGTCGAGACCGCGCACATCAAGTTCGCCGGCACCGACGTCAACGCCCGCATCATCCGCTCGCTCTTCGACATCGCGCGGCAGTATCGCGAGAGCATTGACGTGTATGGCGACAAGAAATCCGTCGAGTGGCCGCTCGTCGAGCACGAGCCGCTCGTGATGCACACCGCGAAGAAGCCCGAGCCGAAGATTCCCAAGCCCGTCAAGTGCCCCGACTTCGCCAAGCGCCTGCCCAAGAGCATCGCCAAATACACGACGCAAGGCGTGTATGACTCCAGCAAGAAGACGCACCTGAGCTTCACTCAAGGCAGCGGCCACGGTGGCAGCCACCCGCACCTCGCCCACGAGTTCGCGATGGCCCTCGTCGAGAAGCGCGACCCGTTCCCGAACGCGAAGCAGTCCGCCAACTGGACCTGCGTCGGCCTTTGCTCGCACGAGTCCGCCATGAAAGGCGGAGCGATTGTAAAGCTTCCGAAGTTCACCCTTTAGTCGGTGCCAGTAACGAAACCATCAGCCAGCAAAACTATGACCGAAGACCAAACAATCTCGAACGAGGCCATTGCGCCCAACGCCAAACGGCTGCTGTGGGCCGGCTTCATGGCCATTCTTGCAGCCGGCGTGGGCTTCGCCATCCGTGGCGGCATTTTTGACAACTGGGGTTCGGAGTTCGGCTTCACCGGCGCGCAACTCGGCGCCATCGGCGGCGCTGGCTTCACCGGCTTCTGCTTCGGCATCATCATCGGCGGCGTCGTTTGCGACAAGATTGGCTACGGCAAGCTGATCGTCGTCGCCTTCGCGTTGCACGTGCTGTCCGCCTTCGTGACCTTCGGCGCGACGAGCAAAGAGAACGCCTTCGACATGCTCAAGTGGGGCATGTTCATCTTCGCCTTCGCCAACGGCACGCTTGAAGCCGTCGCGAACCCGCTCGTCGCCACGCTCTTCCCGCACAACCGCACGCACTACCTGAACATCCTTCACGCGAGCTGGCCAGCCGGCCTGATCATCGGCGGCGTGCTGGGCTGGGTGCTGGACGACCAGATGAAGATGAACTGGAAGATTCAGCTCTCCCTCTACCTCATCCCGACCGTGGCCTATGGCGTCATGTTCTTCGGCCAGAGCTTCCCGAAATCGGAAGCTTCCCAGAAAGGCCTCAGTCTGGGCGAAATGCTCAAGGATGTCGGCATCCTCGGTGGTCTCGTCGTGTGCGGCCTTCTCGCTCTTTTCTGCAAAGACACCCTGGGCCTTTCTGCGGGCATCTCCTACGGCATCGGCGGCGCGCTGCTGGTGGTCGTGGCGGTCATGACCAACTTCTCCATGGGGTCTGTGCTCCTGTTTGTTCTCTTCCTCGCCCATGCGCTGGTCGGTGCGGTCGAGCTTGGCACTGACGGCTGGATTCAGAACATCACCGGAAACATCTTGTCCTCTGAGCAGGGCAAGATTCTCTTCGTCTTCACCTCCGCGACCATGTTTGCGCTGCGCTTCTGCGCGGACTTCATCGAGAAGAAACTCGGCTTCTCGCCCATCGGTATCCTGCTCACGTGCGCGGTTCTGGCCTGCGTCGGCTTAAACCTCACCAGCGGCATAACCGCATTCGGTGGGGCGCTGCTCGCGCTGACCGTCTATGGCATCGGCAAAACATTCTTCTGGCCGACGATGCTCGCTGTCGCCTCCGACCGCTTCCCGCGCACGGGTGCCATCGCCATCTCCATCATGGGTGGCATCGGCATGATGTCAGCAGGCATGATTGGCTCGCCCGGTCTGGGCTACGCCAAGGACCGCTTCGCCGGTGAAGAACTGCAAAAGGCCAGTCCCGAGGCCTACAAGCAATTCAAGGCCGAAAAATCGAGCTCCTTCCTCATCTTCAGCGAAGTGACAGGCCTCGATGGAACCAAGCTTGGCGAAGCCCAAAAAGTCGAAGCAGCCAAGCGCACGCCCGAGCAGAAGGCTGCTGCCGAGGCATCCATCGCAGGTGATCGCCGCACGCTCGTGGCCGACTCCGCCATACCCGCGATTATGGCCCTGCTTTATCTGGGCATCCTCCTCTACTTCAAATCCATTGGCGGCTACAAGGCGGTGCATCTCGAAGGCACCAGCGGCGAGAGTCACGCGCCCAAGGCCTGAAGTCATTCCTTCACGGGCGGCCCCGCAAGGGGCCGCCCTTTTTGTTTCACCACACCTCCACCGGCCCCTTGGGCACGGGGACGCTTTGCCGCTGCGCAGACGCTGGGTCTTGCATGAAGCTCGCCACCATCGGGGCCAGCGCGTAGCGCGGGAGCAGGTGGCCGTCGCTGTCGCAGAACTGCTGCCGCCAGCGTAGATAGCGCTCCAGCACGTCGTGGAATTCCGCTCTGCTGCCGATGCTCACCACCTTCTTGTTGAACTCGTTCACCGGCCCGAACCGCTTCGCATACCACGGCGCGACCTTGCGGAACATCCGGCAGCCGTGCTCCTCGCCGAACACCTCCACCATCAAGTCCAGATGTCGGCACATCACGCGCACGCGCTCCTCGAACTTCGGCTCCGGCAGCAGCTCGCCCGTCGCCAGCAGATGCCGCGTCTGCTGGAAAATCCACGGGTTGTAAAACGCCCCGCGCCCCACGCTCACGCCCGCGCAGCCGGTGTCGTCGAACATCTTCTTCGCCGCCTCCGGCGTGGTCACGTCGCCATTGCCGATGACGGGAATGCGCTTCACCGCCTCGACGACTTTGCGAATGCCCGCCAAATTGACCGTCCCGCTGAAGCCCTGTTCCCGCGTCCGCCCGTGGACGAAGATCGCCGCGACGCCCGCGTCCTCCAACGCCCGCGCCAAATCCGGCGCGGTGATGTTCTCGTCGTCCCAGCCAAGGCGCATCTTGGCCGTCACAGGGATTTTGACTGCGTTGACCATGCCGCTGACCAGCGCGGCGGTCTTCTCGTGCTCAGTCATCATCGCCGAGCCGCCGCCCACGCGGCAGACCTTGCGCACGGGGCAGCCCATGTTGATGTCCACGCTGGCGATGCCCCGCTGCTCCAGGTCCACCGCCGCGTCGCGCATCTCCTCAAGCACGGAGCCAAAGAGCTGCACCGCGAGCGGGCGATCGCGTTCGTTGGTCTCGATGAGCTTTAGCGCCTTCTTGTTCCGCTCCAGCAGCGAGCGGGCGTTGACGAGGTCCGTCGTGCACAAGTCCACGCCGCCCACCTCGCGGATGACGAGGCGGAACGGCAGGTTCGTGTAGCCCGCCAGCGGCGAGAGGAACAAGTTGGACTGAAGCTCAAGTGGCCCGAGCCGGAACATGGCAGGAGGATTGAGCGGGTTGGTCGGTGAGGCAAGCGCGGTCGAGGAAACAGCGGTTTCCCAGAACTCCGAATTGGGAATTGCACAGCCACAGATCGACACCGACGCACACGGACGCGCCTTCACGCGTCCAGCATCCCAAGAAAGGCCTCTCCAGCACGCGTCCGGGCACGCTTTCGTTGCGCCAGGCTGTGCACACGCGGGGGGGCATTTACCCCGAACTCCAAGTCGAATGGAGAGCGCGCCCACCCCGGGCATTGTTTTCCGCGCGCTCGCGGAAAAGCCGGGCGCACAGAATTGTTCCGGGCGTTGGTTCCAGTGCCGCACGTCGGAGGCTTGCAGCCTGGGCGCGGCCAGCAACGACCGGGGCGGGCGCGCTGCCCCGACCACGGAAATCGTGGTTAGCCAAGAGTCGATACGGCACGGGGCGCAACTCAGTTTCTTGCAGCGCAGAAAACTCAGACGCGCCAGCCCATCGCTCCCCAAGGGAGAAGGATTGACTTCGATCACATCGCCATGTCGAATTCGCAGCGTTCCTTGGCCGTTCGGGCGCGACGCGCGGGCGGCTTGGGGCGGCTTTTCGTCAACAACTCAACTCACATAGCACTATGGCCAAGAAACAACTCCGCATCGGTCTCATCGGCTACGGCTTCATGGGCCGCGCGCACTCCAACGCCTTCGCCCAGGTCGGCCACTTCTTTCCCAGCCAGCACGAGGTAGTGTTGCAGGCCGTGTGCGGTCGCGATGCCACGGCGGCGCAGGCCTTCGCCGACAAGTGGGGTTACAAGTCCATCGAGACGGATTGGAAGAAGCTCATTGCGCGCGAAGACATCGATGTCATCGACATCGCCACGCCGAACAATCTCCACGCCGAGCAGGCCATCGCCGCCGCGAAGGCCGGCAAGATGATCCTGTGCGAGAAACCGCTGGGCTTGAACGGCAAGGAGGCTGAGAAGATGGTCACCGCGATCAAGAAGGCCGGCGTCGCGAACATGGTCTGGTATAACTACCGCCGCTGCCCCGCCGTCACGCTGGCCAAGGAGCTGATTGACTCCGGCAAGCTGGGCAAGGTCTTCCACTACCGCGCGAACTTCCTCCAGGACTGGACGATCAACCCCGAGCTTCCGCAGGGCGGCACCGGCCTCTGGCGGCTCGACTCGAAGGTCTCCGGCAGCGGCGTCACGGGAGACCTGCTCGCGCACTGCATTGACACGGCGTTATGGCTCAACGGCGGCATCAAGAACGTGAGCGCGATGACCGAGACATTCATCAAGGAGCGCAAGCACACGCTCACGGGCAAGGTGCAGAAGGTGGACATTGACGACGCGTGCGCGTTTCTGTGCCGCTTCAACAACGGCTCGCTCGGCCTCTTCGAGTCCACCCGCTACGCGCGCGGCCACAAGGCGCTCTACACCTTCGAGATCAACGGCGAGAACATGTCGCTCAAGTGGGACCTGCACGACCTGCACCGGCTGCAAATTTTCGACTACAAGGATGTCGGCGCCGAGCGCGGTTGGAAGAGCGTCCACGTCAGCGACGGGGACCATCCTTACTGCGGCAAGTGGTGGGTGCCCGGCCTCCAGCTCGGCTACGAGCACAGCTTCGTGCACGCGATCGTGGAGTTCATCAACGGGCTGGAGAGCGGCAAGGGCTCGAAGCCGGACTTCAAGGACGGCCTCGCCACCGACTACGTCGTGGACGCGGTGCTCTCCTCCGGCAAGTCCGGCAGGTGGGTGAAGGTGAAGCAGACGAAGTAAGAGCTGTAGCGGCGCGCACCGCGCTGTAGCGGCGGTCTGTGACCGCCGAGCTTGGTTACAACGGCGCTCACAGAGCGCCGCTACAAACAAAGCGGGCGGCGAAGGTGAACTTCGCCGCCCGCTTGCTTTTCAGATTGGAACTAGGCGCCCGCGAGCATCGCGGAGAGCGCGGAGGAGCGGGTATGCTCCCACTCGTGGAAGAGGGCTGCGAGCTTCTCTCGGGCTTCGCGGAAGTCGTGGGACAGCTCGTTGACCTTCTCACGGGAGGCTTCGATTTTCTTTTCCATCGCGCGCCGGTATTCGGCCTCGAGTTTTTCCCAACGCTCGAACGCCTCGTGGAGCCGGGCTTGCACGGCCTCGACCTGCGCGCGCACGGGCGCGACGGAAGAGGCGGGCAACGCGGCCATCTTGGCGGCGAGCTGGCGTTGCTGCTCGGTGATCTCGGCATGGCGGATGCGCTCGTCCGGGACGCTGCGGAGATGGGAGGTCAGGCCGAGCTTGGAGAGCAGCCAGATGGACCACTTGGTGGGGTCGAACTGCCAGGCCTTCACGCCGTTGCGGTAGTCATGCTGGAAGGCGTGGTGGAAGTTGTGGTAACCCTCGCCAAAGGTGAAGAAGGCCATGAACCAGCTGTCCCGCGCGGTGCAGCGGTCTGAGTAAGGCTGGGTGCCCAGCGTGTGACACAGGGAGTTGATGAAGAATGTGGAGTGGTGGACGAAGACAGTGCGCGCAACTCCGGCAATGAGAAAAGCGCCCAGCGCCGCCTCACCGCCGCCCCAGAACCAGCCCAGCACGGCCGGCAGGACGAAGCCAGCGAGCACGCCGATCACCACGTAATACTTGTGCTGCCAGCGCACGAGCGGGTCGCGCTCGAGGTCCGGCACGCTGGCAAAGGTGGGCGGCTCGCCCAGCTTGAACATGATCCAGCCCATGTGCGCGTGGAAGAATCCCTTGGAGATGTCGTAGGGGTCCTCCTCGTGGTCGGTGTGCTTGTGATGCCGCCGGTGGTCGTCGCACCACGTCAGCGCGGAGTTCTCGAAGGCTGCCGCGCCGAAGATCAGCGTCCCCAGCCGCACCGGCCACGCCGCGTGAAACGCGTGGTGTGAGAACAGCCGGTGGTAGCCCAGCGTGATGCTCAGGCCTGTCAGGATGAAGAACAGGAAGAACATGGCCGTGTTGAACCAAGACAGGCCGTAGTGCCAGAGATAGGCAGGGACTGCGGTCAAAGTGACCGCGAGCGTGCCAACGAGGAACACGGAGTTATACCAGTTGATCTGATTCCATTTCATTCGAGCCATAATGTATCTTTCGTCGGACACTCTGACGAAACTGGAGGCTGAACCCAAGAACAAATACCTGCGCTTCCTCCCCCGTCACGAGCACAAGAAAGGGCTGGCGTGCCGGGGCTGCTCAGAATCTCACCGTGAGCTGCGCCGCCAAAAGCTGCTCCCCCTGCTGGACCGGGCCGTTTTCGTGGGCGTAGCTGTATTGCAGCTTGCCTTGCAGATGGCGCGTGAAGCGGTAGCCCATCGCCGTGTCCACGCGGTAGATGTTCCGGTCCCAGTGCTCAGTCCCTCCCGCGCCATCCGGCACGGTGTCGAAGAGCTGCTGGTTCCAGCGGACGGCGGCGAAGAGATTCGGGGTGAACTTGTATTTGGTCTCCACAAACCAGGTGAACGTGTCCGCGTTGCCGACGTTCGGGACTTGGAAGCGGGCGACCATCGCCTCGCCCCAGACCTGCCAGCCGCGGTGCGACCACGAGAGGTCCGTGCCAATCGTCGTCTGCCGGTAGCTGCTGCGACTGTGGCCGCCCGGCAACGTCGCGTCCGCCGCCGGGAGCAGATACGCGCCGTGGCTGGCGGAGACACCGTAGTTCCACGCGGCGTTGGGCGTGTGCGCGAGGCGGGCGGAGAGGGTCGGGTTTTCCCAGCCCAGGTCCTGCGCGTCCCATGCTGTCGGGCGCGAGGAGATTGAGGCGTTCTTGAATTCGAAGGCGTAATCGGCCTTTCCCAACTGGCCGAACACACTCGCGCCGCTCGTGTAAGCCGGCCCCCAGACGACCGGCAGCCATGTCGCCTTTTGGTCAGGCAGATTGCGGCGGGCCAGAAACCCCGGGCGCGTGGCGGGCGCGGCCTGGTCGGTGATGGTGGTGACGTTCTCGTAGGCCAGCGGCGCGGTGATGAACGCGTTTTGCCAGGAGTCATGCCGCTGCACCCACTTGCCAAAGACGGTGGCGAACTTGCCCGCCTGCAAGTTCAGCCGCCCGTCCGCCCACGGCGTCCAGCGCAGCAGATACTCGTCGAATCGCGCGTCGCCGCCGGGCATCGCACGAGGGTCAAAGCCGCGGTCGGCGCGGAACTGCACGAGGCTGTAAAGCTGCTCGCCTAGGTGAGTGTCGAGGAAGAGCGAGAGCCGCGGATTGAACATGTCCGCGTTGCCGAAAAGCAGTCCAGGTGGACGGTGGTCAATGAAGTAACCCTCGATGTCCACCAGCCCGCTGAGTTCGGAGCGGAAAAGGCCCTTCGGCGACTGGTAACTCAGCGCGTCATCGAGCCGCTGCAGCAATGCCTCCTGCGCGGAGGTGGACCGCGCGGCCAAGATCAGCAGGAGAAGCGCAACCGTCGGAAAAGCTTTCACGCGGCACACTATGCCGCGCCAAGGCGATGCAGGACAAATTCAATTCCCATCGAAATGTGGCGTCACGAGCACATCGCAATTTCGGCACTTCCTTGCTTTGCGCCCTTTCGCGGCCCTTCCATTTCGGAATCCGGATTTGCGCAGGTGAAGCCGGCTGCCACGCGGGTGAGAGTCCCGCCGGTCGAAGCGGACTGCTCAAGCCAGCAATCCTTCGACATCGGATGTCGAGATTCGGGCTTGTCTCCACCGGGACTCGGGCCAACAAACACCACCAACGCACGAGCAGAGCCTTCGCAGGGTCCGTCCCATTTGATCATGGGGTCAGGTCGCGACACCATTTCGTGCAATCGAGCTTCAATTTCCTCCTTGGTCAGCATACGGCAATGTCCGTTCGTTCACTCCCACCACGGACACCGCACCCACCTACCCGGTTCGACCTCCACCAGCTCCGGCGCTTTCTGCGAGCAATCGGCCTGCGCCTTGGGGCAGCGCGGGTGGAAGCGGCAGCCGCTGGGGAACTGGCCGAGGTTGGGCACGGTGCCGGGGATGGCCTGGAGGCGCTCGTGCTCGTGGCCGAGCTGCGGCACGGAGTTCATCAACGCCTGCGTGTAGGGGTGCAGCGGGCGCTGGAGCAGGGCGCGCGCGGGGGACAGCTCGACAATCTGCCCGGCATACATCACGGCCACGCGGTCGGCGATGTCGCCCACGATGCCGAGGTTGTGCGTGATGAGCAGGATGCTCATGCGCAGGCGCTGCTTGAGCTCGCGGAGCAGCTCGAGGATTTGCGCCTGGATGGTCACGTCCAGCGCGGTGGTCGGCTCGTCGGCCACGAGGAGCTTCGGCTCGCTGGCCAGTGCCATCGCAATCATGATGCGCTGCTGCATCCCGCCGGACATCTGGTGCGGGTAGTCGCGGATGCGCGACTCGGGCGCGGGGATGCCGACGAGTTTCAGCAGGCGGATGACCTCGTCGTCGGTGGCGAAGTGCGGGCGATGCAGCTTGAGCGATTCCTTGATTTGGTTGCCGACGCGGAAGACGGGGTTGAGCGAGGCGCTCGGCTCCTGGAATACGTAGCTGACCACGCCGCCGCGGATGGAGCGCAGTTCGCGCTGGTCCATCTCCAGCACGTCCCGGCCGTTGAGGAGAATCTCGCCGCCGACGTAGCGGGC
>JACRKB010000222.1 GCA_016235545.1 Verrucomicrobiota bacterium
AAACCTACCAGCCCAAGGACGCCGCCGACCTGCTCGCGCGCATCCCCCACTGGCAGGAAGTAATGAAGAATGAGCTGCTATCCGCAGCCAGCCCCAAGCCCTTCTTCGCGGCGCGGGTGCAGGAGCTGCACGGCGGCGGCCGCGACCAGCGGCACCAGGACGGCTCGCTCATCTCCGGCAAGCAGCGCGAGCTGGAGTTTCTGGGCCGGCTACAGCGTGTGTTGAACGCCTGAACTGAACGATGCAGTTAGATCAGGGAAGAAACTTGGGCCAGCAGCGGCTTTTCCCGACAGCTCACCATCCTGCTCCTTCCCCTCGCGTTTCGATCAGCGGAGCAGGATTACGGAACGATTCTTTGGCCACGGATGGAACACAGATGAAACACGGATGAGGACGAGAAAAACGCATGCTTAGAAAGATCTGCACGCCACACCAAACAGCGGTGCCGAAAACGGCAGGCACCGTCAGGACAATCGTCTGCTGTTCCTTGTTTGATCGGTGTTTGATCCGTGGCTGAAAAAATCCCACTTGCGTGCTCCACCGCACTCAAGCACCTGCGCGACCCAGCCCGCCCCGCCCTACTTCTCCAGCTTCACCGGCTGATGCGAGCGTTTCTTGTGATACGGCGAGGCGAGGTTGAAATAGATGCCGCAGAGCGGTTTCTCCAGCGTGGAATCCTCCGGCGGCTGGCTCAGGATGATGGTGACCTGGTTGTCCAGCGCGATGCCGTGGCGCAGGCCGGGCGCGCGCTGCTGGTAGGCTTTCACGGCCTTTTCCACGAGCCGCTGGAGCGCGCCCTCGCAGTCCTCCGGCGTCTTCGCGATGCACACGATGTATTTGTCGTAGGCTCTCAGTGCCTCAATTATCTCGGCCTTGAACAGGTCCGCAGTCAGGTCCATGGGCGGAGCCTAGCATGCAAACGCGCTCATTGGGAAGCTGGAGATTGGCCGCCTGACTTTTTGAAACATCTTTCCCGGGCCGGAGCGCTTGCCTTCACTTCGCCCGCTCCTACACTCCGCGCGCCGATGCTGAACCTGGACACCCTCAACCCCGAGCAACGCGATGCCGTCGAGACGGTGCGCGGCCCCGTGCTCATTCTCGCGGGCGCGGGCACGGGCAAGACACGCGTCATCACCTTCCGCATCGCGCACATGGTCCAGCGCGGCATCGCGCCGGAGAACATCCTGGCCGTCACCTTCACCAACAAGGCCGCGCGCGAGATGCTCGAGCGCGTCAATGCCCTCCTCCCCCGAGACCCCAGACGCCAGACCCGAGACCCTGGCGAAGCCAAGCCCGCCCGCCCCACGGTCTCCACGTTCCACTCCCTCTGCGTCCGCATTCTCCGCCAGCACATTGAGTTGCTCGGCTACAAGAAGAACTTCGTCATTTACGACGAGTCCGAGCAACTCGGGGCGATTAAGAAGATTCTCGCCAACGTCTCCGCGAAGGGCGAGCAGACCGACCCGCGCGCGGTGCTCACCCTGTTGAGCAAGTTCAAGAACGGCGGCGCGGCGGCGGAAGCTGCATTCAAGGACCCGAACGTCTCCGCGCTCGCCGAGCACGTCCGCAAGAAATACGAGTCCGCGCTGAAGGCCTGCAACGCGGTGGACTTCGACGACCTCATCCTGCTCACGCTCCGCCTCTTCACAGAGCATCCCGAAGCGCTCGACGCCTGCCGCACGCGTTTCCGTTACGTGATGGTGGACGAGTATCAGGACACCAACGCCGCGCAGTTCCAGCTCGTCCACGCGCTCACGCTCAAGCACCGCAACCTCTGCGTGGTCGGCGACGATGACCAGTCCATCTACGGCTGGCGCGGTGCGGAGGTGGCGAACCTGCTCGACCTCGAAAAGCATTACCCCGAGGTGAAGGTGGTGAAGCTGGAGCAGAACTACCGCTCGACGAACACGATTCTTCAGGCCGCCAACGCGGTGATTAAGAACAACGCCCGCCGACGCGGGAAGAACCTGTGGTCGCAGAACGGTCAAGGCACGAAGATTCAGCTCCACGCGTTCGACACGGATGACACCGAGGCGCGCACGGTGGCCGAGACCATTGAGTTCAAGCGCATGACGCAGCGCGTGCCGTGGGGCGACCAGGCGATTCTCTTCCGCACGAATCTCCAGTCGCGGCCCATCGAGATGGAGTTGCGCAAGGCGGGCATCCGTTACCATCTCATCGGCGGGCAGAGCTTCTTCGACCGCCGCGAGGTGCGCGATTTCCTCGCCTACGTGAAGACGTTCCTGAACCCGCACGACGACATCAGCCTGCTGCGCATCGCGAACGTCCCGGCGCGCGGCCTCAGCGACGTGACGATGGAGCGTTTGCTCGGCGCGAGCCAGGAGCGGCATTGCTCGGTCTTTACCGCGATGCGGCACACGGATGTGCAGAACAGCTTCCAAGGCCGCGCCCGCGAGGCGATTCAGGAGTTCATCGGCTTCGTGGAGGAAACCCGCGCGAAGCTCGCCGATGAAGCGCTTGCCGCGAAGCCCGACGCGCTCCAGCAGTGGTCGGAGAAGTTTCTGAACGAGACGGGTTACTACAACGAACTGCGCCGCAGCGAGAAGAACCAGGAGAACGCCGAGAACCGCATCCGCAGCCTGCGCGACCTGCTTGCCACGATGGACCGCGACGGCGTCGGCAAGCCGATGTCCGACCGCCTCGACGCGTTTCTGGAGAACATCACCCTCGACTCCGAGCGCGAGGATGAGAAGGAGGCCGGCGACGCCGTCACGCTCATCACGATGCACTCGTGTAAGGGCCTCGAATATCCGCACGTGTATGTCGTGGGCTTGGAGGACGGCCTGCTGCCGCACTCGCGGTCGAAGGTCGAGGGCACGATGGACGAGGAGCGGCGGCTCTTCTACGTGGCTATCACGCGCGCGAAGCGGGAGCTGATGATCTCGCACTGCGGCGGGCGCAAGAAATACGGCCAAGTCATGC
>JACRKB010000211.1 GCA_016235545.1 Verrucomicrobiota bacterium
CAGACCCAGAGGCGGCCGCGCGCGTCGAAGGCCATCGCGACTGCGTTGGCGACTTCGGGGAACTGCTCCTCGGAGGCGAAGCAGTTGATGGCGTAGCCGGGCGCGAGCTTGAACTGCTTCAACGCCTCGCTGACGGGCAAATAAGTGAGCACGTCCGCCTCGCCGGACTTGCTGCTCATGCCAACCTTTTGAATCGGATTCGCCGCCTTCTCACGGTTCACGCGCGCGGAGCCGAAGTGCGTTTTCACCGGGAGGAACGGCGGGACGTTTGAGTCATCAATCGTTGCTGGCACAGGCTCGCCTTGCGCGACCTTCCAGGCGCGCGCGTCGCGGTTGGCGGTCATCACGTCGAGCACGGCGCGCTCGCGTTCCATCACGTCGGCGTTGCGTTGCTCGCCGTCGCTGAACTTCACGAGCGAGCGCTTGCCGTAGATGTAGTAGCCGTTGACCGCGCGGTAGCGGTTGAACCACTGGTAGTTCTTCTCGTTGAGTTCGGCGCGGAGCTTGGCGTTGAAGTCCCCTGGCACACGGGCCTTGCCGAACAAGCCTTCGTCGAGCAGCCGCGCAAGGGCTTTGTGGCCGTCGGTGTTCAGGTGGACTCCGTTGTGTGTGAGCTTGAACGGCGCACCGAGGTAAGCCTTAAGCGACGGGTTGAAAAGGTCCACGAACGGCACGCCAAGTTCCGTTGCCACCGCCGCCATCGCGTCGGTGTAGAGCTTGAGGTTGGCGTTGTTGGCCTTGCCGTCGGGGAGGTTCGGGTTGCCGAGGTTCTCGTGGCCGATGGGCGAGACGAGCGCAAGGCGGGGCGCGCCGGCGCCGGAGTAGTTCTGCTTCCGCGTGTGCTCGATGAAGTAAGTCAGGTCGGCCTTAAACTTCGCCACGCCCGCCGGGCCGGCGAAGGACTCGTTGAAGCCGAAAAACGCGAGGACGACGGTGGCCTTGCTGAACGCGAGGTGCTGGTCCGGCGAGCCGAAGTTCTGCGAGCGCAGCCGCGCAGGCAGCACCTTGTCGCCCTTCGAGTAAGAGGAGTTCTCGATGGTAATCTCGGTCTTGATGTCCACCTCGTCAGCGGTGAAGGCGAGATTGCGGACGACGAGGTTGTGCTTGGGGAAGCGCTGGTGCAGCAGCGTCTCCCAGTGGTTGTCATGCTGCATCCGCTCTGCGAGCGCGTTGCCGATGAGGCAGAGGTGGTCGCCGGGCCGGAGTTCAAGTCGGGCAGGGGCCGGAGCCGGCGCGGGCGCGGCGGAAACTTGAACAGCGAGCGCGATGACGGCGGCGAGGGAGGCAAGATGCTTCATGGTGACAGGCAGTTGAAAGACGGCGGATTGTTGCCGTGTGTTCCACCGCGAGGCAAGCCGGCAGCGGCTCCCAGCCCCGCCGGTGCGCCCCGCCGGGCGCATCTCAGTTTCTTGCAGGCGGAATGGTGCGAGCGACAAGGTTTGGCCGCTCCTCCTGTTTCCAACTTGCTTGCTCCCGCGCCAGCCGCTTAACTCCTGCCGCACCACCTACACGAGGTCACTATGAGCTTGGACGCGCTACTCTACCTTCTCTGCCTCGGTGGCGGGTTCCTCTTTCTCGTCATCCTCGCGATGATCGGGCATTTCTTCGACGGGGCGGGGCACCACGATGTCGGCAGCGGCGGCCATGCGGAGGCGGGCTCGGATGGCAGCGATGGCGGCGGGGTCTCGGCTTTCAGCCCGATGATCATCGCGGCATTCATGACGGGCTTCGGGGCGTTCGGCTACCTCCTCAGCATGGTTGAGGCGACCAAGTCACCCATCATCAGCGCGCCATTGGCGGCGGTCGGGGCGTTCGTGTTTGCCAGCGCGATTGTCTCGGGGCTGCGCCTGGTGTTCCGCAAGACGCAAAGCTCAAGCGAATCCAAAGTCGCCAGCGTCGTCGGCACCACCGCGACTCTGGGCACCGGCATCCCGGAGAACGGCGTCGGAGAAATCGTCTATGTGCAGGGCGGCACGCGATACACCGCCCCGGCCCGGACGGAGGACGGCAAGCCCATCGCCACCGGGGCCGCTGTCATCGTGACGCGCATCGTCGGCTCGCAGTTTTTCGTCAAGCCCGCCTAACTTCCTACCAGCCCAACCAAGCCTATGACCATGATTCCGCTCCTCGCCCAAGTCACCCCGTTCGGATCGGCTCTCGGAGCAGCCGTGATGCTCGTGGTGGTCGTCACCTTCATCATCGTCTTTGGCATCTTTGCCAGCCGCTACACCAAGGTCGGCCCCAACGAAGTCCTCGTCATCTCCGGCCGCAAGCGCCGCCTGGTGGACCCCGATGGCAAGACGCGCGACGTCGGCTTCCGCATCGTCAAGGGCGGCGGCGTTTTTGTTTGGCCGGTGTTTGAAAAGGTGGACACGCTCTCGCTGGAGCTGCTCACCATCGACGTGCAGACGCCCGAGGTCTACACCAGCAAAGGCGTGCCGGTGAAAGTGGACGGCGTCGCGCAGATCAAAATCAAGGGCGACGACATCTCGATAGCCACTGCCTCCGAGCAGTTCCTCAGCAAGACCACCGACGAGATAAAAAACGTCGCCACGCAGACCTTGGAAGGCCACCTGCGCGCCATCCTCGGCACGATGACGGTGGAGGAGATTTACCAGAACCGCGACGCCTTCGCCTCGCGCGTGCAGGAGGTCGCGGCCGGCGACATGGCGAACATGGGCCTGGGCATTGTCAGCTTCACCATCCGCGACATACGCGACACGCAGGGCTACCTCGACGCGCTGGGCAAGCCGCGCATCGCGCAGGTCAAGCGCGACGCCCAGATCGCCCAGGCCGAGGCGGACTGCGACGCGATGATCAAGTCCTCGCAAGCCACGCAGGCCGGTCAGGAAGCCAAGTTCGCCGCCGACTCGAAGATCGCCGAGGCGCAGCGCGACTACCAAAGCAACGTCGCGCAATACCAGGCCACCGTGAACCAGAAGAAGGCCGAGTCCGACCTCGCCTACGATCTTCAGAAATACAAGACCGGCCAGCTCGTGAAGGCGGAAGAAGTGCAGGTCGAGATCATCGCCAAGCAGAAGCAGATCGAGCTTCAACAACAGGAAATCCTCCGCAAGCAGCGCGAGCTCGAGGCCACCGTGCAGAAGCCCGCCGACGCCGAGCGTTACAAGGTCGAGACCCTCGCCAACGCGCGAAAGTTCCAGCTTGAAACCGAGGCCGCCGGTGCCGCCTCCGCCACGAAGGCCACCGGCTTCGCCAATGCCGATGTCAACAAAGCCACCGGCATCGCGGAAGCAGAAGCGAACAAGGCCAAAGGCCTCGCCCAGGCCGACATCATCATGGCCCAAGGCAAGGCGAACGCCGAAGCCACGCGCCTCAAGGCCGAGGCCTTCCAGCAATACAACGAAGCCGCCGTCATCGAGCTCCTCGTCAAGGTCCTGCCCGACATCGCCGGACGCATCAGCGAGCCGCTCGCGAAGATGGAGAAAATGGTCATCATCAACTCCGGCAGCGGCCCCGGCGGCGGCGCGAGCAAGCTCACCGGCGACGTCACGCAGATCATCGCCCAGCTCCCGCCCGTGCTGGAGAGCCTCACCGGCATCAAGTTCGAGAAACTGCTCCAGCAGGTGCCCGCGCTGAAGAAGGCGATGGAGAAGGATGTGACGCCTGAAGCGCACAAGTAGAGCGTCGCCATGCTCTGCCCCCGCGACCAAACCCCGTTGCTTGCCCACGTGCGCGAAGGCGTGGAGGCGGATGTTTGCCCGCAGTGTCACGGCGTCTGGTTCTCGCGTCCCGCGCTGGAGGCGTGCGTTCGCAAGTTTAGCAAGAACGCGTCCCTGCCCACCGCGCCCGTTCACCTCAACGCCAGCCCGCTCCTGTGCCGCCTGCCGTGCCCTGTCTGCCAGCCCGACCGGCTCGTGACACACCGGCACGACGGCACCGAGGTGGACAGTTGCCCGCGTTGCCACGGCGTCTGGCTGGATCAAGGCGAGATGGAGCAAATCATCCGGCTGCACCGTGCCCGCGCGGGGTCTGAGAAAAACAGCGCTTTCAACAAGTTCGCCAGCTCCAACGCCGCCGGGCCGACGAACAGCGGCCTCGTCGAAGGTGCCGGCTTTCTCGGTGAAATCGGTGAGGCTGGCTTCTCCGTCGTTGAGTTTTTGGGCGGCATATTCTGACCCCGGAGCCCTGACGCGAGGGCGCAAGAGAAGCGAGACAAGGCGCGTTGCTGGATTCCCTGACGGCCGCCGTTCACAACACACACGCCAAATTGCTTCTCTCTATCGCGTCTCTGCGTCCTTGCGCCTTTGCGTTCATCTCCGGGTTCGGATAAAAACTCGCCCGCAACGCATGATCTCCACAGCCCTCGACATCGCCCAGGCGCTCGTCCGCTTCCCCAGCGTGAACCCGGACTACGACCCGGCCAGCGCGGGCGAGGGCGCGGTGACGCAGTGGATTGAAGAGTGGGGCCGAGCACACGGCTTCACAGTCTGGCGGCAGCCGGTTTTGCCGGGCCGCGAGAACATCCTGCTTCAGTTCCGCAACGGCGCGGACCACCCGCACTTCATGCTCAACGGACACACGGACACCGTGGGCGTCGGAGGAATGAGCATAGCGCCCTTCAGCGGCGAGGTGCGCGACGGGCGATTGTGGGGCCGGGGGGCCAGCGACATGAAAGGCCCGCTCGCGTGCATGATGGCCGCCGGGCTGCGTTTGAAGAATGCCCCGTCCACATGGCACGGCACCCTCACCATCGCCTGCATGGCTGATGAGGAATTTCGCTTTCGTGGCGTGACGGCGATGCTCGACCAAATGGTAGGGCGAGACTCCGTCGAGCCCCATCTCGAGCGCAGCGAGGCGAGCAAAGCGAGCAACTCAGGCGAAGCCACGGACAGTCGAGATGCTCGCTTCGCTCGCGCCTCCTCCGTCGGCAAATGGGGTTCGACGGAGTCTCACCCTACCGGGAAGGTCGCGACGGAGTCTCACCCTGCCAGCGGACTTCCCGACTTCGCCGTTGTTGGCGAGCCGACGCGGCTCCGCGTTGTGCGCGGGTGCAAGGGCTGCCTGCGCTTCGCCATCCACGCGCTGGGCCGCGCCGCGCACAGCAGCAAGCCGCACGAGGGCCGCAGCGCAGTCGTCGCGATGGCGCACGCGATTCTGGAGCTGGAGCGGCACTTCGCCACGCGGCTCGCACAGATTGCCGCGCCCGGTTTCGGCACGAGCACCGGCTCCATCGGCCTCATCAGCGGCGGCACCGGCGTCAACATCGTGCCGGAGCGCTGCACCATCCATGTGGACATCCGCCTGCTGCCCGGCCAGGACTGGCGCGCGACGCATCAGGAGATTCAATCCCTGCTTGGCGCGCGCTGCCGCCAAGTGCCGGACGTGCAGTGGCAGTTTGATGAGCCGAGCGTCGTTGACCCCAGCTTCGAGTTCCCCGCCAGCCATCCACTGGTGACGACCGCCTGCGCCGTGCTCGGCCAGCCCGCGCCCGACATCGTCTTCTTCTCCTGCGATGCCAGCAAACTCGCCGCGCGCGGCGTGCCCGTCATCGTTCTTGGCCCCGGCGACATCGCACAGGCGCACACGGTGGATGAGTTCATTGCCCTCGCAGATTTGGAAGCTGGCACGGAGGCGTATGAGAAGCTGGCGCGGTCGTTGATGCCGGCGGCGTAGAGAATATTTTTGTTCTTCGCTGTTTTGAGTGGGTAGGCGGGCTGGGGCTGAGGCGCAGAGCGCCGACAGAAAGTAGCCCACGGCGTGAGCCGTGGGTGGGAACCCATCTCCGATCAAGCCCCGCAGGGGCGACAGAAAACCGGACATTTCGTGCTCCTCACGTTCGAGTTCTGCCGCCGCGCTGCGGCTCGTCTCACCCGTCCGCATCACCCACAGCTCACGCCGTGGGCTACTATCTTGCGATGCTCCGCAGCTTCATCGCTGGGCATATGCCCACTCAAAACAGCGGAGAACCAATATTTTTCCCTTCGTTCCCTCCGCATGAGGTTCAGCGCGGAACCCAGGTTCACTTCAGAAACAGCAGCTTGAACCCCACCAGCACGAGGAAGCCGCCGAACATCTTCTTCAAGTCGTCTGCGGCGATCTTCGTCGTCATCCACGCGCCGAGGTAGCCGCCCGCCAGCGCCATCGGCACCAGCGCGGCGACCGCCGGCCAGATGACGTTGCCTTGCGTGTGATGTTTCCAGGAGCCGACCAGCGCCGTCGGCACGATGACGGCGAGCGATGTGCCGATGGCCTGCTTGATGTCGCCGACCTGCGAGCCGAGGAGCAGCAGCATCGCCGGCACCATCACCACCCCGCCGCCCACGCCAAACAATCCGCTGGTGATGCCGCCGATGAGGCCGATGACGCCGGCCAGAAATATGTTCATGCCGACTTGATGCCCGCTTCACGAGCGCGGGGCAAGGCTGGGTTCGTCGAAGAAGTCATGTTTCGGAAAAGCCACCACGTCGCAAGAAACTGAGATGCGCCCGGGCGCGATGGACTCGCCAACGATTGTCTTGCCCTCGCAGTCCCTGCCGCGACTTAATCGCCCGAATGAAATTCGGCATCTGCAACGAAATCTTCTCCGGGTGGAAAATCGAGGACACGTTCGCCTACGCGGCGAAGGCGGGCTATGACGCCGTGGAGATCGCGCCCTTCACCCTCGCCAACTACGTCACAGAGATTTCCGCCACCGAGCGCACGCGCATCAAGGACGCTGCGGCCCGCGCGGGCATCGCCATCTCCGGGATCCACTGGGTGCTCGTGAAGGCCGAGGGGATGTATCTCACCAGCCCGGACGCGGCGGTCCGCGCGAAGACCGCGCGTTACTTCTGCGACCTCGTGGACTGCTGCGCGGACTTCGGCGGGCGCATCATCGTGGTCGGCTCGCCCAAGCAGCGCAACGTGATGCCCGGCGTCACCTTCGAGCAGGCGTGGGCGTGGGGCACGGACGTGTTCCGCGACGCGGTGAGGCGCGCGGAGGACCGGGGCGTGACGATCTGCTTCGAGCCGCTCGCGCCCGTGGAGACGAACTTCATCAACACGGCGGCGGAGGGCATCCGGTTCACGAAGCAGCTCAGCTCGCCGAACTTCAAAGTCATCCTCGACGTGAAGGCGATGTCCTCCGAGGCGAAGCCCATCCCGCAAATCATCCGTGAGAGCCGGGGAGATTTCGCCTACTTCCACGCGAACGACGTGAACATGAAAGGCCCCGGCTTCGGCAACGTGGACTTTGTTCCCATCGCTGGCGCGCTGAAGGAGGCTGGCTACGACGGCTACGTGTCGGTGGAGGTTTTCGATTTCACGGAAGGCCCGGAGGTCATCGCGACGAAAAGCATCGAGTATCTCAAACGGGCGTTTGCATGAGCGTCGGCGAGCGACGCCTTATCCAACGCTTTGCCGATGGCAGCGTGCTGGAGTTTGGCCCGGGGGAGTTTGATGATTGGTGCGTTTTCCTGACGCGGCCCGGCCAGCCGGCATATGCCCCGTTGGACCGCGACTACTTCGCCGGCCTCCGCCAGCTCGCCACGCGGCAGGGCAACTACAAGGTGTATGACGACTTTGTCCAAGTCTTCGAGCGCACGGGGCCGGAGGCATGTGAGCCCGTGCTGAAGCTTGTCGCCACGCTCTCGGCCAGCTACCGGCGGGATGCATTCGATGCGGAGCTGGTGCTGTGCATCCTCTATGCGGGGATGGTGGCGGAGGAAAACAAGGCGCAGGCGAAGCTGAAGAAGCGCATCAAGCGGCTGGGCGTCCACCAAGTCTTGATCGAGGGATTACCCCCGGAAGTGGCGGCGGAGTTCAGCAAGGGCCGCCCGTGGCAGGAGCTGGACGAGGAGTGCAAGCGGCGGGGGTTTTGAGCGGGTCCCGCAAAGTCGTGCCGGCGGACTTGCAGTCGCCGTCTTTC
>JACRKB010000212.1 GCA_016235545.1 Verrucomicrobiota bacterium
CGGCCCGTGGACGGTGTTGTGCCAGCATAGACCATCCCATCGGGTCCGATGATTTCCTGCGCGGGCCGCTCCTGATCTTCGAGTGTGACAACGTGCCGAGGGTTCACGCCTTTCTTCACCGCCGCGCCTGGGTCGAAGAAGTCCACACTGGCGTTCATGTAGCTGGCGATGAACAGGCCGCGCTTGTGGTTGAGCGTGTCGTAGACTTGGACGGGCCCGCTCGCGAGCAGGCCGAAGTCCGTGAACTTCTTCGTCGCCGGATCATACGCGAACGTGTTCGCCGGACCGACGCCACCACCATAGATGCGCCCGTCGCGCTCACAACTGACGCTGTAAATCCCGCGCGTCGCCCCGGGGTAATCAGTCGCGATGTAACTGACCTTGCCTTTGCGCGTGAGCTTGAGTCTCGCATCCTCGCCGATGTCGCCCACGCTCAGATCGCCCGCGAGCTTCGGATAAAAACGCGGCCAGAACGGCGCGGTCTTGCCGATTTCAATCGCATCCGGCGTGCAGCGAAATTTCTCTCCGGCCCACTCGCCGTAAACGTGGCCATCCTTGCCGCGCCACAGTTCGGGCCGGCCCTGCTTGCTCAACATCGCCTCCGGCAGGATTTGCTTCCGCCCGCCCGTGGCCGGGTTGAACGCCCACAACTCGCCGTGATGCATGCCCACGGGGCAATAGATCATCCCGTCATCGCTCGCGACAGGATGCGGCGCGTAGTGCTCGCGGTTGTCGGACGAAAGCTTGCCGAGATTCTCCACCTTGCCCGTGGCGGGATCGCAGCGCACGAGCTCAGTCTCGGGTGTGGTTCCCAAGTAAAACCTTCCATCGGGCGCCACGGTGGCACCGAGCCAGTAGGAAGCCTTGGGCGAAGGCGCGCCGAGATCAACCAGCTCGCGGCGAGTCACATCATACTTCACGAAATGGCCCGGCACACCGACGAACGCATACAGATTTCCATCCGCGCTCGCCATCATCTGCGGATGCCGCGCGCGCGCCGGCGGTGGCCCAAACTGGTTGATGTCCACGAAGGTCGCCCGGCCGTTGTCCACGCGCACCCCGACCAGCGCGAATCGCTCTGAGGTTTCAAACGCGCCCCAGGCCTCGACCATTCCCGACGCGTCGTGAGTCAAACAGCGCAGGGCAAGGCCGCGACTGACCATCGGCGGGCCGAGGTCTTCCACGGTGATGCTGGGTTCGGCATGCACCCGAACGCCGATGAGCAGCAGTGCGATGTGAAGGGGCAGGATGAGTTTCACGGCTGAGAAAGGAATTGAGACTGATGGATCGGTTGTCGGCTTGGTTGGATTCGGACGGCGGTCACCATTCGTTGCTTCACCGCCACAGGCTGGCAATCGAAGCTTGCGCTGGGATTGCTCGGCTTCCCCGGGAAAACCGCACGATGAAGGTGCCATCACTGTGCGGCGGCGCTTCGATGGCGTGGTTTCGGCGCGCGGCAAACCGAAGGGCACCCGTCCCGAAGGGTTTTCTCGCTTGCCAGCCAATTCAACGAGCCTTCCGGCCAGCCGAGGCATGAGGCGAGGGAAAACAACCGACTCGGAAGTCGTTCCTTCTCATCAGGGCTGACTGTGGTCATGCCGTGGGGAGCGAGGCGCTGCGGGTCTGGGGGCGCGAATTGTCCCACGCCATCGGGCGCGGGAGGGGATGTCGCTGATGAACTTCAGGGCTTCGTTGGCCAGAATCTCATCTCCCTTGACCAGATTCCTTGGTTGGCGGGCCAGCCACCGAAGCGACCTGTCGGGTGATAAGTCATCGCGGGCTGGAGGCTTTCGGAACCTGCACGCGGCGATTGGGCGCGGCTTTCTTCGGCTCCTGTTTCCAGTCGTTCAGGTCTGGGCGCGGCGGGCCGGGGTCGAAGAAACGCGCGTCCGTGCCGATGCTATCGTGGTCGCCAATCTCGGCGCGGGCTTTCTCCGCGACGACGATGAGTCGCTTCACGACGCCGGGATTCTGCGCTGCGACGTCGGTGTTTTCGCCGATGTCGGTGTCGAGGTCGTAGAGCAGTGGAATCTTGATCTCGAAGCGGTCCGCGTCGGCCACATGAGCGCGCCGCAAGCCGGGATGCAGCCACGGCACGGGATAGGGACGTGGCAGGTGCAGCTTCCAGCGGCCCAGGCGCACGGCCTGGAGATGGGTGCCGACATGGTAAAGATGCGTCGCAGTTTCCTCGCCGACGGGCGGGCCGTTGAGCAGCCACGCAGAGAGATCGCGGCCATCGAGTTTGTTCTCCGGCAGCGGGGCGCCGGCGAGTTTTGCAAACGTCGGCAGGAGATCGAGCGTGCTCGCCAGGCGGTTGCAGATCTGGCCTGGGGCGATCCGGCCCGGTGCCCATGTGATGGCGGGGACGCGCACGCCACCTTCCCAAGTAGAGGTCTTGCCTCCGCGCAACGGTCCCGCGCTGCCACCGTCTTCCTTGCGCAGCAACCACGGGCCGTTGTCGCTGGTGAAGATCACAACGGTGTTCTTCTCGATGCCTTCGGAGCGTAGGTTCGACAGGATGCGGCCAACGTGATGGTCGAGTTCCTCCACCACATCCCCGTAAAGGCCGCGCGGTGACTTGCCTCGAAACCCGGCTCCGGCGTGCAGCGCGGTGTGCGGCATGTTCGGGCAGAGATAGATGAAGAAGGGCCGGCCCTTCCGCTCGTGGATGAAGCGGATGGCCTCGTCCGCGTAGCGTTTGGTAGTGGACTCGGTGAGGTCCACCGGGTTCTCAATCTGCTGATCATCGCGGAACAGCGCGGTCTTTTCCCAAGAGTCATTGCTCGCAGGCGTGCCGAACTGCCGGTCGAAGCCGCGTTTCCGAGGCGAGTTCTGTGGATGCTCCCAACGGTCCGGCTCATGGCCGGCGAGATCCCACTTGCCGATCATGGCCGTGGCGTAGCCCGCACGCCGGAGGACTTCCGGGAGCAACATCTCGCGCGCGTGCGGCACGGTCATGTGATGCTTTTTGTTTCCCACCTCCGCCACCCGCAGCGGGTAGCAGCCGGTCATCAACGCAGCCCGGCTCGGCCCGCAGAATGCCTGCGCGTAGAAAGAAGTGAACCGCATCCCCTCCGCCGCCATGCGGTCGAGGACCGGCGTGCGGATTTCCTTCGCGCCGTAACAGCCGAGGTCTCCGTAGCCGAGGTCGTCGGCGAGGATGACGATGATGTTCGGTCGGGGTTGCTCCGCAGCCTGGGTTTGAACCGCAGACTCGTGCATGACGCAGAAGAGGAGAAGCAGGAGGGAACCTCCGCAAAATGCTTTTCGGAGTTGGGCTGATGGCGGCGGTTCGGTTTTCGGTGGGGATGGTTTCATGGCGGCTTCATGACGAGAGGATGGACACTTTGAGTTCTCGGCGTTGTCGTTCTTCATCGGAATCTTTGCCTTACTATGGCGACTTCTTCAATCGTCCCAGGATGCCGAGTGATTCGCGTTCGATGATCTCTCCGGCTTTGGACGTGAGATACGAGTGCTCTCCGAACCAGGTCTCATAGCTGCCGCCCTCGAATGCCTTTCCCGTCGGCACGTAGCCATGAGCGCCATTGGTCTGCTCTGCGGTCATCGTGTGCTTGAAGGGGGACTGCCGCTTGATGCTCATGCCGATGCCGCAGAAGAGTTCGTTCGCATTGGTCACGATGGCGAAGTCGTCGCCGATGCGGATGCCGGTGATGAAATATTGGTAGCTCGGCTTTTCCTTCGTCTTCATGTCGGCGAAGGTCTTCTTGTAGTGTTCGAGTTGCTTGGGCCAGTTGCGGGCGATCTCGGCTTCTTTGAGTTCCGGGTGCTCGCGTCCTGGCATCTGGAACTCACGGGCTTCCATTGCCAGCACCGGTTTGATGATGGGGTCGAGTTTGTCGAGGCACTGCAGGATGCCGCCGCCAAGTTTTTCGCCAAAAAGTTCGCGCCTCACGCTGTAGATCGGATTGATGTCGCCGCAGGCGCCGGTGAGGAACAGCGTGGCGACCTCATAGCCGAGGTGTTTTTGAACATGCTGCTGGACATCGGCGGGAAAATCCGCGGAGACGGAGAGGTCACGAGTGTTCGCCGCGTGGCAGGCGAAGTTATACACGATGGCCTTGTGCCGACCGTCCTTGGTAGTGACCGCGAGCACGTCAAACTCGGGATCGGCGGGGCCTTCCGCCGGATACTTGTCGGCTTCATCGGGCTTCAACTGCCAGCGATTCCATGCCTGGCCGTCTTTGATCACCCGCCGGCATTCACTCACGCCTTCCGCCCTGCCTTTGGACATGCCGAGCGTGCATGGCGAGAGATCGCGAACGGCCTGCACCACGGCCTCGGTGATGGGGGTGACGAGCTTGTCGGGGTAGTAACTCCACAGCGGGCCGCGATGCGTGTGGGAGGAACAGATGATGATGTTGGCCACGGGGATGCCGGTGACTTTCTCGATCTGCTGGCGTGCCTTCTGCGAATGCTCCACGGGGTATTTCAAGGTGTCCAGGGTGACGATCACCGCCTTCTGCCTGCCATCCGAGAGCACCAGCGCCCGGGCATGCAGCCGGCTACTGATGGCGTTTGATTTGATCGGCGTGGGAGAGCCTGCCAGCGACACAGGTTCGGTGGGAGTGATGTCCACGCTGCCGACACCGGCATCGAGAAAACCACTTCCTGGGTTGGCACCGACCGCAAACGCGGCAGCGCAGAGCAGCAGCACCATCACCCCCAAGGCCAAACGGAAACCTCCGGAAACTGTGGTTCGGAGTCGGTTTGCTGCTAGCGGTTCGGCCTTTGGTGTGGCTGGCTTCATGGTGGCTCCTGCTGTTTGGGGTTTCCTGAGCTTGGACCCTTCGTGGCTCATGGGTTTTCAGTCGCTTTTGGTGATAGTGGAATAGGAAGGGGGCGACCCCATTTTGGATACCTTGCTCAGTTCTTTTTCCACAAGTCTTGCAGCAGCTCCACCGCCGTATCGACCAGCTTCTGGATGCCATCGAGTGAAACGAAATTCACACCCGCCAGGGTCTCGTAGCCCTCGTGCTTGAAGGCCAGTTCGGTCGGCTCGTAACCGACCGAGTCGTTGGTCAGTTCGCTCAGAACGGTGTGGGGGAAAGGCGAGCGCCTCTTCACCTCAATGCCCCATTCGACAAACAGCTCGCCTGGATTCGTCGCGATGGCGAACGGGCCGATGCGCGCGGCGCTCACCGGCATGTTCAGCGTGCGAGGCATCGCGGCGGCTACGCGCTTCGTGCCCTCGAAGGACTCCGGCCGCCATCCCAGGCGGCTGATGGCTTCGGGTCGATGGGCCTCGGCGTTGCATCGCGGCACATCCACATCGCGTCGCACGTAGTCCACGGCGACCGTTCCCTCCACGGGCATCGCTCCCTTCGCAGCTTCCACGGCGGCCCTGCCAAACACGGCCGACCGTTCCCTCCAGTCCGGGGTCCACATCACGGTCGGTATGATGTTGCCGGAAGCTCCCTGGGTGAACACGCACACCGCTTGCTTCCCATACGCCTGGGCGATGTGCTCCGCGATCACGCCGGGAAAATCCGCCGACCACGTATGGATCTTGATGCGGTCATGCAGGGCGGGATGGCAGGTGAAGTTCACCAGCGTGCCCAGCATCTTTCCATCCATCGCGTCGAACCGGGCCACCCACAGTTCCGGGTCAATGGGGCCTTCCGTGCCCAGCACCTGCGGGGTCTGCTTCAGATCATCCACTTTCTTCAGCCATGTGTTCAGCACGAGTCCATCCGCCTTGGAGATCACGCGGCGGTTGAAATGCCCGTCATAAACCAGCGAGCGTCCGATGGACATGCGCGCCGGTTGCAACGCCTTGTTCGCCTGCACGATGCTGTCCGAGATCAGCTGCGGCAGTGTGTCGATGTAACCTTTGTTGGCCGGCCCCCCCATCGGAATGAACGGCGAACTGTGGTTGTGACTGGGGCAGATCAGCACGGCATCGCGGGTGATGCCCGTCCGCTCCGTCACTAGCGCGATGATTCGATCCGCCAGACTGTGCGTGACCTTCACGAGGTCCACGCCAACGATGGCGAGTTTCCGATCGCCATTCTGCACGACCATCGCGCGTGCTCGCAGCGGATCGTCCGTGCCCGTGCTGATGGGGGCCGATGGGCCGGTGATGATGGCTCCGACCGGCGGCGTGATGTCCACCTGGCTGAAACCAACTTTCAGTTCACCTCTCGCGCCTTTGCCGTCCGCAGCAAACGCAGCCGTGGCGAAGAGAACCAGCCCCACTCCCAAAGCCAACAAGGAACCTCCGCTAGCTCTCTTTCGGTAGCGGTTTGAGCGCTGATGGTGAGGCTTGAGTGCGAATTGTTTCATTTTGACTCTTTCGATGTGAAGGCCAGTTGTTCAGTTGCTGATGATCCCAATGAATTTGGCGAGCTCTTGGGCGGCGGCGAAACGTGCCAACGCCTCGCGCCAGATGGCGGCCTTCGCCTGGTCCGCCTTCGGGGCCATCTCGGCGGGCGACGATGCGTAGCCTGCGCGGCAGAGGGCGCGGATGGCTTCGGCTTCGGCCTGCACGATCTCGCGGAACGCCCGGTCCACCTCGCGCCACGAGGCGATGACCATGTCCTCGCTGTTCACGTCCAGCGCGAAGCTGACCCGGCGGTGACGCGTGGCGGCGGCGGTGTAGCGCTCATGCGGTGTGGCGTAGGCGGCTTTCTGTGCCGCGACGGTCCGGTCGAACGCGACCTTGTCCTGCGGCTTCCCCAAAGCGCGGGTCACGATCCGGTCCGCCCAGGATTCATAGCTGTGGCCGGTGGACTTTTTCACATGCCCGTCCCATTCACCGGCCAGAATCTTCCGGCGCTGCTCCTCGGTGAGTATCTGCCATGCATCGCGGCAGAAGCGGTGACTCGCGATTTCCTCCTCGAACATCCACGCCATGCGCAGGTCGAGCCACCGCTCCAACTCACACTTCACCAAAGCAGCATGGGCGTCATCGGCGAGGGCGTAATCCCAGCGTGCGCGCTCGAACAGGCAGCGCACGAGGTTGCGCTCGTCATGCCAGCGGCGCCTGACCGGACTTTGCCGGGCGAGCATTTCCTCCCACCGTTTCGCCTGCTCCGGCGCGAGCAGGCCGGCCCGGTGGAGATGGATGCCGAAGATGAAATACTCGAAACTCGCGGGCGGATCAGGCCGCCGTTCCACCACCGCCACTGTTTCCTTAAACTTCTCCAACGCGCCCGCCGGCTTCTCCGCGCGAACGCGGTGTTGTTCCAGATAGCCCGCCAGTCGCGCGGGAAGATCGCCGCCGGGCTGCACTGCTGCAAAACTCGAAGTCCCGATCACGAACGACCAGAGGGTCAGCGCGAGAAAGAAGTGCTTCATGGTGAGCGGAGCGGTGTGGCTTTCCTCGAAACCGGAATCGCTTGTTTGCCCGTCTCGCGAATCCACTGGCGGGTCCAGTCCACGGCTTCCAGTCCGACGTCAACGTTGGCAGTGGCCAGGAAGATCATGCCGGAGATGCGGCCCTCCTTGAGCCAGCGGTGGCCGAGTTCCACCTGCTGCTGCATCAGCGCGACGGGCAGAGGCTTCCTCCCGGAGAAGTCATACATGTAACAGCCAAGAAAAAGTTCCTTGCCGGGGGCGAGCTTCTCCAAGGGGAAGAAATTGGCCTCGATGTTTTTCAAATTCGCGGCCGGCGAAGTCCACATGCAGAGCTGGGCGATCTCTGCGATGTGCGCCTGCGCTCCCGGCTTCAACTGCCCGGTGTAGATCACCGCCATCACGGGCAGTTGCCGGCCGCGGACCTTGCGCTCGCGAAGTGCCCGCAGTTCCAGCGGCGTCAGCGAGGCGCGGAACGCGGGCGCGGGCGCGGAGGGCATGTCAGCAGCGTTCCCGTCGGGAGGCTCGTGAAAAAAGTCGTCCAGGATCCAGCCCGTCAGATTTTCGCTCCTTTCCGCCAAGGCGAAGGCCGCGTCACGCGTCGCTTGTGATGTGGCCCCCTCCGCCGCGACCATCGACCAGAGCACGCGGTCCAACTGCCGCATCGGCGCATAGTAGCCATCGAACGGTGGCTGCGGCCTGCCCTGGTAGCAGACGAAGATCAGGTTGCGGATGCCCATGTCCAGCGCGCCGGCCACCGGCTCGATCGTCGAGGCGCGCCCGGTCGAGCGGAGATAGCTCTGGTTGTAAACGCCTGCGGGATGTCCCCAGATCCACAGGGCGTCGTTGACCGTTCGCGGTTCAGCGGCGGAAATGTGGCCGGCCAGGAACGC
The DNA here is from genome assembly GCA_016235545.1 of Verrucomicrobiota bacterium. GTDB lineage: Bacteria > Verrucomicrobiota > Verrucomicrobiia > Limisphaerales > SXTU01 > SXTU01. Next base: position 8,208 of record JACRKB010000212.1, read on the forward strand.
GAGCAGCGCGAGGAGTGCGCTGCGGTTGGGCAGTTGTTTCATGGGTGTTTCACCGTCGCTCCGACACTCGGCTCGTCCGCTGTGAGACCGGCGAGCGTCGTGGATCCAGCAAATCAAGTTCGGCCTGGATCAAAAGGCGCCGGTGTAGGACAACGTCCACAAATCGTTCCAAGTGTGATTCGCGGGCAACAGGCCGAAGTCGCCGCTGCGCAGATTCACTCCCTTTCTGTATTCGGAATGACCATCCATGAAGGGAAGGTTTCCGCCTGACTCGTGAATCGAGCTGTAGCCCTCGACCTGCTGGTCCTGCCCAGTCTTGGTAGGATCGGTGAAGTGCCAGAAGAGATAGACCGCTGTCCCGCCCGGGCCGGTGAAATTCTTGGCGGGACGCGTGAAAGCCTGAGAGGTCCGGAATTGCCATTCCTGCAAGTAGATGAGGGCGGACGGATTCGGGAGCTGCGATGCACGCCGGTCCAGCACCACCGCATTTCCAAGGAACACAGTCGAATTGCTCGCGTTCGCCGGGTTCGGCGCTCCTTGTTCGAGGCGTTTCTTGGGACAATCAAAGACCCGGCTGTTCGTGCCGCCCACGTAAGGCTGCAAAGCACCGAGGAAGTTCTGCGTGGAGGTCGTGGCGAAGTTGACGACGTTGCCAAGAATCCCCGGCGGCGTCTTGTCATCGCTGTTGTCCACATAGAGGGTCTGTGCCAGCGAGAGCTGCTTGGTGTTGCTGAGACACGCTGTGCGGTGGGCCTTGGCCTTGGCCTTCGCGAGCGCGGGAAGGAGCATGCCCGCCAAAATCGCGATGATGGCGATCACAACGAGAAGTTCGATCAATGTGAAGCCGAGCTGAAGCAAAAGTCCTCGGCTGGACACCGTGCAAGGAAGGCAGATTTTCATGGCGGCTGCGCGCAGGGTCTAATGGAACTGCCGGCAGGCTAGACCCGCTCCCAAAGTTGTCAACGCACCAGTTCAACGCGCAGCAGTCGAGAGCGTCGCTTCCACAATCTGCCTCGAAAGCAATCAGTGCTGGCTGTCGGAACGGGGCGGTTCCGCGTCATTGAGCGCCTGATAGTAGCCGTTGGCGAACTTCTCAAACAGCTTGTGCTGGTTGTAGGGGAAGTGCTGCGAGAGCGCGACCGCGACGATGCGCTCCTTCGGGTCAATCTGGCAGTAGGTCGTGGCCGCGCCATACCAGCCAAACTGGCCGACCGAGCCGAGATACGACGCCTTGCCGTGGTCCACGCGCATCTCCACGCCGAGGCCGAAGCCCATCGCGGGATTGAAGCGGTGCGCGCCGCCGAGCGCCGCGAGATGGTTGGTGGTCATGAACTCCACGGTCTTGCGGCTGAGAATGCGCAGTGGCGCTGGGCTGAAATCGCCCATTCTCCGTGTGCCCATCGCACCACCGTCCAGTAGCATCTGCGCGAAGCGCGCGTAATCACCGGCCGTGCTGAACAACCCCGCGCCGCCGCTGGCGATGCCCCGGCCCTGCTCCGGCCACACGCCGAGGATTGGCGGCGCGGCGACGAGCTTGCCCTGCGCGTCGAGCTGATACGTCTTCGCCAGCCGGCCCAACTTCTCCGGCGGCAGGTCGAAGCCGGTGTCCACCATCCGCAACGGATTGAAGATGCGTTCCTGGCAGAAGGCCTCGAAGGACTTGCCCGACACGCGTTCGACCAGGCAGCCAAGCACGTCGCAGTTGATGCCGTATTGCCAGTCGTCGCCCGGCTGGAATTTCAGCGGCAGTCGGCCCACGCGCGCGGCGAACTCCTTGAGCGAAGCCGCATCCCACAGTTTCGCCTGCTGGTAGAGCTGGTGCAGTTCACTCTGGCCGTCGAAGTCGTAGATGAACCCGGACGTGTGGGTGAGCAAATGCTTGATGGTGACGGGCCGCTTGAGCGGCTCCAGCTTCGGCTCCGTGGCGGTGCCGCCAGTCATCACCTTCAACGCCTTCAGCTCTGGCAGATGATTGCTCACCGGGTCGTCGAGCAGGATTTTTCCGTCCTCCAGCAGGATGAGCGTGGCGACACTGGTCACGATTTTGGACATCGAGTAGATGCGGCAAATCGTGTCCTTCTCCATCGGCAGCTTTTTCTCGAGGTCGCGGAAGCCCAATGCTTGGAAGTCCACAATCTTTCCGTCACGCGCAAGCAGCCAGACAATGCCGGCCTGCTTCCCCTCGTCCACGAAGGTTTTCATCGTGCGGTGCAGCGTCTCCAGTCGCGGCGGGGAGAAGCCTGCGCTTTGCGGCGACGCGGCGGGCAGTTGCGCGGCCAGCGGCAGGCTTCCGAGGACGATGAGGCTGAGGGCGAGGGCGGCGATGTGTTTGTTCATTGAGCTTTGAGTTGTCGAATCCATTCGGCCAGCACGGGCAAGGCCGGTTGGGCTTCGTCGTTCACTGACACGGGCGGCATGCGGAAAAAATCGTTTCGTTTGAGCCGCTGGTAAAGCGCGGATTTCTCCAGGCTGCCCGGCACAATCACCTGCGCGCCGGCGATGCCGAGGTCGCCCGCCACCAGTTCGCCGTGCAGAAGCTTCTGTTCTGCGAGCGGCGTGGTGAAGCGCGCGTCGTAGTTGCCGCGCGACGGCCCGCCGGGGCGGTGGCACGCAGAGCAGTTCACGTCGAGATAGGAGCGCACGCGCAGTTCGAGCGGCGCGGCTCCGTCTTCGAGGGACGCGAGGCGCGGGAGTTTCACAATCTCATCGTCGTGCAACTTCGGTGCGAACCAGCCGCGCTCGTTCCAGTTTTCGAGCTGCTGGCCGCGGTTGAGTTGCCGCGTGTTCACGGGCAGCAGGAAGCCGGTGACGACAAAGTCCAGGTTCAACTGCTGCTCCATGCCGGGAGAAAACCAGTTGCGCTTCGGCGCGCCGGGCACGGGCACAATCTCGCCGTCCTCGACAAGGGCGGCATCGCGCGCGTCCGCCGTCCAGTGATACGCAGCAGCGCGAACGAGGCGCGGGCCGGTGAACCACATGAGATGCGTCTCAAACGGCGTCCCGGCCGGCTCAAGCTCGTAGTGCTGCACGATGACCGCACCGGACGGAAACTCCCACTCGTCCTTGGCGGAGAATTTGATGGCCTTGCCGGGCGGCAGGGAAATCCAGCGCCGCCCGCGCACACCGGGCTGCCACGGGGGCGCGTTGATGTCAAAAGGAACGAAGCCGTCACGCAGGCGCAACTCCGCAAGCGAAGTGAAGACGCCGGTTTCTGAAAGGCGGTTCGGAATCGGCGGAGCTTGTTGCGTCAAGCTCGCGGCACCGCCCTCTCCAACATGACGGATGCGCACGAGCGAGCCGCTGTTGGACGCAAACTTTTTCCCGTCGCGCCAGATGGTGCCGCGATTGAGCACGAGCAGCGAGCCGTCCGGCGCGACCTCCACGGCGACGGGCGCGTTGAAGCCCTTGGCAAACGTGACCACGTTCGTCGGCGCGTCGGGGTCGAGCGCCTTGACCCAGCGGGCGGCCCAGTCGGCGAAGAAGAACTTGCCGCGCCACATTGGCGGATAGGGAATGGCGTCTGGCATCTGGGGAAGTGCGCGCGGATAAAACGTCGCGCCCACAATGCTGCGCCCGATGACCGGCGGATACGCGTGAAGCGGATTCTTGAACGCCGCGTTCGTGGACATGCCTTCCGCCAGCGGCCAGCCGTAGTTCCCGCCGCACACGATTTCGTTGACCTCCTCAAACGAGGTCTGCCCCACGTCGGTCTCGAACAGGCGGCCCGTCTCCGGCTGGAAGGCGAGGCCGAAGGGATTGCGCAGGCCAATCGCCCAGATGGTTCGATACTTGCCCGTGGTCTGCCCGTGGAACGGATTGTCCGCCGGGATGGTGCCGTCGGAATTGAGGCGCAGGATTTTTCCAGACAGCGTATCCAACTTCTGCGATGTGCATTCGCCGTCGCTTGGGATGATTGGCTCGCCGATGGCGACGTAGAGTTTGCCATCCGGCCCGAAGCGAAGAGGCCCGCCCTGGTGGCCGGCGGGATGTTTGCCGCCCCGCTTCGACTGGTCGTCGCCTTCGAGGAGAATCTGCTCGCTGTCCACTTGCGCCGTGTCGCCCAGCATCGCGAACCGGCTCAAGACATGGTGCGGATACGGCTGCGCGGCGACGTAGAGCACGAACAAGTGCGGCGTGCGCGGGAAGTCGGGATGCACGGCCACGCCGATGAGGCCGCGCTCCCAATAGCTGTCCACGCGCGCGGTCAAATCGAGCAGCGGCGCGGCCAGCGCCTTGCCATTCTTAATCACACGCAGCTTCCCCGTCTGCTCGGCCACGAGGATGCGCCCGTCCGGCACGAAGGCGATGGCGGTCGCTGCGTTAATGCCATCGAGGACTTTTTCCTCTACGAAGCCAGCGGGCAGCTCCGCCGCAGACGCGAAGACTGTCGTGGTGGCCCAAAGCAGGGCGAGCAGCGGGCGGCGGCACCAGATGGCGCGGCGTGGCTTCTTACTTTTCTGTGTCATTGGGTTTCACGGTGAGGTTGCCGATGGTCACATCGGTGTTGTGCGAGACGACGAGTGCGCCGCCGGCGGGGATGGCGTCGCGCTGCTCGGTGGTTTCAAAATCCCAGGCGGCGGGTTCGGGCTGGCCGTCTTTCCAGGACTTCACGCGGTAGCGCGCGGCGGTGCCGGGCAGTGTGTCCACGCGGAGCTTGAGCCGGTAGCGGATGCCAAGTTCGACGCGGCGAGGCTGAGGCTCGACCGCTTGGGAAGCCCTCTTGTTCGCACTGCCGCCGTGGAATATCCGCCAGGAACTTTGTTCGAGCTTTTCCCCGAGTCGGAACTCGGCCACGGCACCGAGCGGATACCATTGCACATGCGGCTGCTTCTTGTCGGCGAAGTGGCCGGGGAAACGTGCGGCGATGGCGGCGTGCGAAACGCCGTGGGTGGGCGGGCCTTTGAGCGGCGGGGCGTAGCTGTGAAACGTGACGGCGACGGTCACGGTGTAGTCCGTCCAGGTGCGGTCGCCGAAGGCAAGGATGCGGTCGTAGTAAGGGTCGAGGATGCGGACGCCATCGGCGGCGAGTTGCCAATGGCCGTCCACGATTTGCACGGCGTCGGTGATTGCGCGCACCTTGCTCCAATCCACCGCGTAGGGCAGCGGCCATACGTTGCCGCGATGGCAATGCACGGTGATGCGGCGCTCGGCGCGCTGGCCGTCGGCGTCGGTGGCGATGAGGTCCACGGTGTTTGCTCCGTCGCGCAACGCATCGAAGTCGAGGTCCACGTTGAAGTCGCCTTGGCGGGCGAGGCGATAGCCGTCGGCCCCGACGGAGAGCCGCACGGGCGCGGCTCCGTTGAG
>JACRKB010000216.1 GCA_016235545.1 Verrucomicrobiota bacterium
CCACGTCCGCGTCACCTTGATCCTAATTGCTGCTGCGGACGTGGGCGTCCGCGCTCCTGCAGCACCTTGAACAGGCGCCTCGGATGTTTGTCCAATTGCCAGCCCGGCGGGCTTCCGATACGTTGCGCCCCTGCCGGACAACCGGCTCTTACACATGGCACAAGTCTTCGAGTGGATTTACGTCGTCTTCGCCGTCCTGCTGCTTTTTGGGGCGGCCATCGCCATCCATGAGTGGGGGCATTACTGGGTCGCGCTCAAGCGCGGGCTGAAGGTCGAGGCGTTCGCCATCGGCTTCGGGCCGAAAATCTGGGGCTGGACCAAGGACGGCATCGAATACTCCATCCGCTGGATTCCCGCCGGAGGCTACGTGAAGCTGCCGCAAATGCTCACATCCGAGACGCTGGAGGGCGAGCAGAAGGGCGAACCGCTCCCGCCCGTATCGCCATGGTCGAAAATTCTCGTGGCCGTGGCCGGGCCGTTCATGAACTTCGTCTTCGCCTGCGCCATCGCGACGTTCATCTACTTCGTCGGGCTGCCGGTGCCGGTGAACCCTTCCGTCATCGGCCACGTCGCGCCGGACTCGGAGGAGCACAAGCTCGGCATCCGCAACGGCGACCGCGTCGTCTCCGTGTATGGCCAGGCGGTGAAGTCATGGTCGGAGGTCTTCGAGGCAACCATCCTTGCGCCCACGAATGTCCTGCCCGTCATTATCGAGCGCGCAGGCGAGCGCAAGACCTACCATCTCACCGCGAGCGCCGACAATCCGCTTAAGCTCAAGATGCTCAACCTCGACTCCGAGGAGAAGGTCGTCGTCGGCGACATCTCGCCAACCAGCCCTGCTGCCGACGCGAAAGTCGTTGCCGGCGATGTCATCATCGGTTTCGCGGGCGTGCCGGTCGTGGGCAAGTCGCAGTTGATTGACCTGGTCGGCAAACGTGGTGGACAGACAACCGAACTTATCGTCGAGCGCGCGGGCAAGCGCGAGGTTCTCACCATCACCCCGCGCGTCCTCGACGCCGGCGCGAAGAAAGCCCGCATCGGCATCATGTTCGCGAACACCCCGACGCGCTACGAAGTCCAGAAGCCCGGCCCGCTGCCGTGGGTGCAGCTTCAGGAAGTCTGGGACCGCACCTGGCGCACGCTCAACGCGCTCTTTCACTCCAAGGAAACCGGCGTCGGCATTGAAGACCTCAGCGGTCCGCCGGGCATTCTCGCGATGCTCGCCGCGAACGTGAAGACCGACTACCGCCTCGCCCTGAGCTTCATGGTGCTGCTGAACATCAACCTCGCCATCCTGAACCTCTTCCCGATTCCCGTGCTGGACGGCGGCCACATCATGATGTCCATCTACGAGAAGCTGCGCGGCAAGCCCATCAGCGTGAAGCTCCAAGAATACGCCACCACCGCGTTCGCCGTCGTTCTGCTCACGTTCATGGCTTACGTCTCGTTCAACGACTTGTGGAAGCGCTCGGGGCTTTTCAAGTCCATGGTGCAGCAGAAGAGCCAGGTGGAGTCGGCTCCGGCACCCGCTCCCGGTAAGTAACCATGCGGAGCAGGATTAAGATCAGGATCACGAGCAAGAGCATCGCGCCGTTGCCTGTTCCTCCTGCTCGTAATCTTAATCCTAATCCTGCTCGCTGATTCTTTCGCCCATGCGCTACTGCGATTCTCCCTACCTCTTCCACCGCCGCGTCTCCCGCGAAGTTACCGTTGGCGACCCCGCGCGCGGCGGCGTCATCATGGGCGGCAACCACCCCGTCGTGAAGCAGTCCATGCTCACGTGCGACACGATGGACACCGCCGAGTCCGTCAAGCAGACCCTCGAACTCGTTGCCGTCGGTTGCCAGATTGTCCGCATCACCGCGCCCACGGTGAAGGACGCGGCGAACTTGAAGAACATCGTCGCCGAGCAGCACACGCTCGGCTGCTTCGTCCCCATCGTCGCTGACATCCACTTCAAGCCCGACGCCGCGATGGAGGCCGCCAACTGGGTCGAGATGGTGCGCATCAACCCCGGCAACTACGCCGACTCCAAGAAGTTCGCGGTCAAGGAATACACCGACGACGCCTACACCGCCGAACTGGGCCGCATTGAGGAGAAGTTCACCCCGCTCGTGCTGAAGATGAAGCAGCTTGGCCGTGCCCTGCGCATCGGCACCAACCACGGCTCACTCTCCGACCGCATCATGAACCGCTCCGGCGACACGCCGCTGGGCATGGTCGAGAGCGCGCTGGAGTTCGCCCGCATCTGCCGTAAGCACGACTTCCACAACTTCAAGTTCTCGATGAAGTCGAGCAACCCGAAGGTGATGATCGAGTGCTACCGCCTGCTCACCGCGCGGCTCGCGCAGGAAGGACCGGACTGGAATTACCCGCTCCACCTCGGCGTCACCGAGGCCGGCGAGGGCGAGGACGGTCGCATCAAGTCCGCCATCGGCATCGGCTCGCTCCTCTGCGACGGCCTCGGCGACACCATCCGGGTTTCGCTGACTGAGGACAGCCCGCGTGAGATTGAGGTTTGCAACGACCTGCTCGCGCAAATTCCCCACCTCACGAATCACGAATCACGAATCACGAATCACGGATTTCCTTTCGACCCCTTCCACTTTGAGCGCCGCTTCACGCCGGAGATCGAACTCAGCGACACTTCAAAATGCGGTGGCGAGCAGACCGTCCGCGTCGTCGTCACCCGCGCCACCTTCGACAAGGTCGCGCCGAAGATTCGCCCCAAGGACGACGTGAAGCCCGAGGGCATCTACGAAGACCTGAACCTGCTCGAACTCGACCCGAAGCGAGAGCTGCAAATCGAGGACATCAACTGCGATACCCAGCTCGTCACCGTGAAGGACGGCGTGAATCTCCCGCCCATCACCGCCTTCCGCCTCCTCGTCGCACAGCTCAACCGCCTCGGTCGCCGCAATCCGATTCTTCTCAAGGACTGCCTTAGCTTCGGGCCATCCGTGCTAGAGCCCAAGATCGCCCTCCTCCGCGCCGCCGTGAACATCGGCTCGCTTCTGGCCGACGGCATTGGCGACGCCATCCTCGTGCGCGGTGAAAGCGGTGCGGGCATGAGCCTGCGGCTCGCCTACAACATCCTCCAAGCCGCCGGCTGCCGCAGCTTCAAGACCGACTACGTGGCCTGCCCGAGCTGTGGGCGCACGCTCTTCAACCTCCAGACCGTCACCGCGCGCATCAAGACCCGCACCGAGCACCTCAAGGGCGTGAAGATCGCCATCATGGGCTGCATTGTGAACGGCCCCGGCGAGATGGCGGACGCCGACTTCGGCTACGTGGGCGGCGCGCCCGGCAAGATCAACCTCTACGTCGGCAAGACCCCCATCAAGTTCAACATCCCCGAGGCCGACGCCGTGGACCGCCTCGTGGACCTCATCCGCGAGCACGGCAAGTGGGTCGAGCCGGAGAGTGCGTCTGGGGTTCCGGCCACCGTTTGACAGTGTAGCGGCGGCGAGACTAGCCTGCGTTCATGACACAGTTGTCCATGAGGCAGTTCATCGAACGGTCCGCCCAGCAACCACTGCGCATCCACGTCGCCGACGGAGCCACCTACAAACTCTCGCACCCTGACTTTGCCTTCGTGACTGAGGGTTCGCTAATCCTCGCCTCCGGTCCCGGCCACGAACTCGGGGTTGAGTTCATCGTGTGCCCCTTGGCTCAGATCGCCCGGATTGAAGTGGCGAAGACGAAGGCCAAACCAGTTTGAAGCATACGCTCATGGTTCCAGAGCGGCAGGAAGCCGACGCCGTGGAGCTCATCCGCGAGCACGGCAAGTGGGTGGAGCCGGAGGCTTGAGCCACATCTTCCACTGGCAATTTGCTTGGCAGGATTCAAGCCCGTTGCTACTGAACTGGCCGCGACAAATTCCGTCGCATCTCAAATTCCGAATTCATCGCGAAACTTATGCCCGAAGTTGAAATCCCCCAAGAGGCTGCCAGCAAAGAAGACAAGAGGGTTGGGATCAAGATCGCCATCATCGCCGTGATCATGGCCATCGTGTCTTCCTACGGGAAGAACGCCGCCAACGACATGATCATCAACGAGGTCAAGGCCTCCAACGGCTACGCGTGGTTTCAGGCCAAGCGCATACGCGGCGCGCTCAATGATCAGGCCATCGCCCAGATTGACCTCGATTTGCTCGGCCACCCGACCGATGCGCAGCGCGAAGCCATGGGCAAGCTCAGGAAGAAGCTTCAGGAGAAGAACGCCGAATACAAAAAGGAGAACGACGATATCCTGAAGGAGGCCGACACCACGAAGGCCGAGGCTGCGCTCGCGGGGAAAAAGAATGACGCCTTCGACCGTGCGGAGATCGCCCTGCAAGTCGCGGTGGTGCTTTGCTCGCTGACCTTGCTGACTGGCAGCGCCATTTTCTCCCGAGCTGGCGTGGGGCTGGCAGCTCTCGGTGTGGTTCTGGCGGGAATGGCGTTCTTCCAGAAGCCCGACGCACCGAAGGCCGAGGCTCAGCAGCAGCCTGTTGCGACGGCTCCGGCCACGCCCGCCGGAGGAACCTCCCCGCCGGCGAAGTAGTGGTCGGCTGGGAACCGAGGCTTGCTGGCAGTGCGCACACAGTGCGAGCGCTTGCGGGTTGCGGAGGGGCCGGATAGTTTTCGCCGATGCCAGCGCTGGCGACACATCGTTTGAACACGGGAGAACTCCATCGGATGGACGGGGACGTGGTGGCTTTGGCTGTCGCGGCGCTGTTGCGGCGGGCAGTGTGAGATTGATTCGCTGACCGGCCTCCATTTTTCTTCGCTTGCTACCTTAATGCGCATTCTTGCCCTAGACCACGGAACGGTTCGCGTCGGCGTCGCGGTGAGCGATGAACTGGGGATGATTGCCCGGCCGCTGGAGTTCATCCCGGCGGAGCCGTGGGACGGGTTCACCGCGCGGATGGCGACGCTGATGGCTGAGTTGCAGCCGGAGCAGGTCATTGTTGGGATGCCGCGCAACATGGATGGCTCGATGGGGCCGGCGGCGGGGAAGGTGAGCGAGTTCATCACGAGACTGCGTGAGACGGTGACGGTGCCGATCCGCACATGGGATGAGCGGCTGACCACGGTGCAGGCGCAGCGGATGCTCCGGCAGGCAGGCCACAAGGCGAGGGACCAAAAGGGGAAGATGGACCAGACGGCTGCGGCCATTATATTGCAGAGCTACCTCGACAGCGTGTTCTGATTTTTTGCCACGGATGAAACACAGATGGAACACGGGCGAGGCGGGGCTTCTTTGCAAGGAGGGCAGGAGGGCAGGGGGAATCATTTTTCGACCGCCTGTCGTTTCGCGCCTCGCTGTTCTTCTTGAGACGTCCCGGTTCGTGGCGTTCCATCCGTGTCCCTTCCGTGGCTAGGAATTCCAACTGCCTGCTCAAGTTCAAACTCGTCATCGCCTACGATGGCTCAGGCTACGACGGGTGGCAGACGCAGAAGACGGGTGTGGGCGTGCAGTCGTTGGTGGAGGCGGCGCTGGCGAAGCTGTTCCCCAGCAAGCCCAAGGTTTTCAGTTCCAGCCGCACGGACACGGGGGTTCACGCGCTGGGCATGGCTGCGCACTTCGAGGTGCCGCGCGCGGAGTGGCGCATGACGGCGGCGCGGCTGCTGCTGGCGGTGAACGCGCATTTGCCGGAGGACATCCGAGTGCAGTCGGCGCGGCGTGTGCCGGCTGAGTTTCACGCACGGTTCAGCGCGGTGGGGAAGGAGTATCGCTACCAGGTGTGGAATCACGCGGCGATGAACCCGCTGCTGCGCACGCAGGCGTGGCACTGCAAGCGGAAGCTGGACTTTGCGGCGATGCGCGCGGCAGCGCGGGAATTCGTAGGGAAGCACGATTTCCGGTCGTTCCGCGTGAACCCTTACTACGCCACAGATGCGACGGTGCGGACGTTGTCGCGTTGCGAGGTGAAGCGGCGGGGACCGCTGGTGACGTTCATCATCGAGGGCGACGGGTTTCTCTACCGGATGTGCCGTGGCATCGTGGGGACGCTTGTGCAGGTCGGCGAAGGGAAGATTCCGCGCGACGCGTTGCGGAAAATTCTCGCGTCGCGCGACCGGCGGGAGGCGGGGATGACGGCCCCGGCGCAGGGGCTGTTCCTTTGGCGGGTGCTCTACGACGCGAGGAACTTGAATCCGAAGCCGCGCCCCGAATGAAACAGCACGAAAGGAAAACCACTGACCTGCACTCACTGGCACTACTCCAAACCCATGCAGATAACTCTTAATGCACGGGTGCACGGGCGCAAAGACGCAGGGGTTTTGAAAAACTGTTTTCAGCCGCTTTGGATTACTCTGTTCGGTGCGCGCATCTCGTCTGCAGCCCTGCTCATGTTCGCCAGCGGTTTTCTTTGCGCCCTTGCCCCTTCGCGCCTTCGCGTTGAATTCCATCGAATGGTCTGGGTTAATGCGAACCGCTTCAGAAGGGTCGATGCCTGTCTTTGCTGAAGTCACCTGCGCCTTTTTTATCAGCGCTGGTTTGTGCAGGTTGTTGTTGCTTGAGAGTTGCCATGAACATCGTCTTGGTCGAGCCGGAGATTCCGCCGAACACGGGCAACATCGCGCGCCTGTGTGCGGGGACGAGGACGACGTTGCACTTGGTGGAGCCGTTTGGCTTCAAGCTGGATGACGCCACGCTCAAGCGCGCCGGGATGGATTACTGGCGGCTGGTGGAGTGGCGGCGGTGGCGGAGTTGGGCGGAGTTCGCGGCGGCTGTGCCGGCGGGAGCGCGGCTGTGGTTCGTGGAGTCTGGCGGGCCGAGGCGCTATGATGAGGTGCGGTTCGGGGCAGGGGACTACGTGGTGTTTGGGCGTGAGACGGCGGGCTTGCCGAAGCCGTTGCTGGAGGCGAACCGCGAGAGTTGGCTGCGGATACCGATGTTCAACTCGGAGGCGCGCTCATTGAATCTCGCCAATTGTGTGTCGCTGGTGCTTTACGAGGGGCTCCGGCAGCAGGGATTTGTCGGGGAGGTGTGACGTGGAAATGGACAGCGGGATGTGCTGTTCGGGTCCATCAGAGCGGTGTTTTCGTGGTTTTTCCGTATTGGTGGGCTGCTGAAGAGCGCGTATTTTCAAGGCGTTCCGATGAAGCCGGGTTTGACAGCAAGTCAACCCCCGGTAGGATGCGGCCAGACGCCGTTCAACCGATTTAAGCCGTGCCTGTCAAAGACGATTACCTGGTAGATACGCTCGCAGACATGGGGCTGGTGACGAATGAGGATGTCGCCCAGGCCCGCGCGGAGATTGAATCCGGGGAGTTCACCGACCAAGGGGTAATTGATCGCCTGCTGGCGACGCAGATAATCAACTCGGCGCACATTACCCAGGCCAAGGCGATTCAGTTCGGCATGGAAACGGTGGACCTCAACGGTCTGACGTTGAAGGACGACGCGCTGCAAATCCTGCCCAGGCACATCGCCAACAAATACAAGTGCGTGCCAGTCTATTACGGGGAAGGCACGCTGATCGTGGCCATCACGGACCCCTCCGACCTCGACACGATGGACAGCCTGCGCCATGTGCTGAAGGCGGACAACCTGGAGTTCCGCGTGGCGACGGAGGAGCAGGTGGATCAGGTCATCGCGAAGAATTACGCGACCGCCGAGGAGTCCGTGGCCGGGATGATCCAGGACATGACCGAGGGAGAGATTGACCTTGGTTTTGCGAACCCGGACGAGATGGACGGGGATCAGGAAGCGGCGGAGGCAGACGCGCCATTGATCAAGCTGGTCAACACCATCATCGCCGATGCCTACAAGACGCGCGCATCCGACATCCACGTCGAGCCGCTCGAGAAACGGCTGCGCGTCCGATACCGCATTGACGGGTGCCTGCAGGAGGTGAACAGCCCGCCCAAAAAGCTGCAGAACGCCATCATCAGCCGCTTGAAGATTCAGGCCGGCATGTCCATAGCCGAGAAGCGCATCCCGCAGGACGGACGCATCCAGCTTGAAATCGTGGGCAAGCCAATTGATCTGCGCGTCAACGTGCTGCCCACCGTCCATGGCGAGAGCGTCGTCATGCGTATCCTGGACAAGTCCGGGCTGAAGCTGGGCTTGACGGAACTGGGCTTTCTCACCGACGACCAGCAGACCTTTGAGCGGCTTATCGGCCTGCCTGACGGGATTCTCCTGGTCACCGGCCCCACTGGCTCAGGCAAAACGACCACGCTCTACTCCTGCCTTAACTACATCAACCGCCCCGACCGCAAGATCATCACGGTCGAGGACCCTGTGGAATATGTGCTGGCGGGCATCAATCAGGTGCAAGTGCATGAGGTGATCGGCCTCACCTTCCAGGCTGCGCTGCGCGCGATGCTCCGCCAGGCTCCGAACGTGGTCATGCTGGGTGAGATTCGCGATTTGGAAACTGCGACCATCGCCATCAACGCGGCCCTCACCGGCCACCTGGTGTTCTCGACACTGCACACAAACGACGCCCCCGGTGCCGTGCAACGTCTCGTGGACATTGGCATCAAGCCCTTCCTCGTGGCCTCTGCCACGCGCGCCTTGATGGCCCAGCGCCTGGTGCGCCGCATCTGCAAGAAATGCATCGCGCCCTGCGTCCCAACAGAGGTTGAGCTGAAGACCCTCAACTTGGATCCGAACCTGCCCGGCAACAAATACTCCAAGGGCATGGGCTGTGATAATTGCAACAAGAGCGGCCACCGCGGGCGCTTCGGCGTCTTCGAGGTCTTCGTCATTGATGACAGCGTGCGCAAGCTGATCTTCGACAAGGTCTCCGGCGTCGCTCTGCGCGCGCGCGCGAGGGAGATGGGCATGAGGAGCCTCCGCGAGGACGGCGCGCGGAAGGTCGTTTCCGGCATGACCACGGCGGACGAGGTGATCAAGAACACCACGGCGGACGAGAAGTGATTTCAAAACACACCTGACACACAGCAACTATGGGAACGTATCAAATGTCGGATTTGTTGCAGTTGATGGTTTCCGAAGGTGCCGCCGACCTGCACGTTCGCGTGGGCATCCCGCCCTGCATCCGCGCCCACGGGGTGTTGGAACGCATCCAGGGGCCGCCGTGCGGGCCTGAGGACACCGAAGAGCTGATGACCAGCATCACCTCCGAGGACAACATCCAGCAGGTGCGCACCAAGGGCGGCAGTGACTTTGGCTTCGCGTTCGGCGAGCTGGCGCGCTTCCGCGTCAGCGCCTTCAAGGAGCGCGGCAACTTCGCCCTCGTGCTGCGGCAGATTCCCACCAAGCTCCTCACCATTGATCAGATCGGCCTCTCGCCCACGCTGGTGGACGAGCTGATTCACAAGCCGCGCGGCATGATTTTGGTGACCGGCCCCACCGGATCGGGCAAGTCCACCACGCTGGCCTCGATGGTCAACATCATCAACGAGACCTCCGACCACGCACACATCATCACGGTGGAGGATCCGATCGAGTTTTACCACAAGCACAAGAAGGCAGTCATCACCCAGCGCGAGGTTCATATTGACGTGCCGAGCTTCGCCGAGGCGTTGCGCCGCGCTCTCCGCCAGGACC